>SIBH01000016.1 GCA_009695285.1 Pedosphaera sp. | reverse complement strand
CATGCCGCGTCCCGGCGCGTGGATGGAAAAGTTCAAGATCGCGATGGGCTTTCCGATGCTCGGCACGGCCATCTGGCTGTTTTCTCTCGCTGCGCCGAACTACGGCGAGAGCGGCGCGTTCTGGCTCGGAATATTTCTCTTGCTACTGGCGCTGGCCGTGTGGATTTGGGGCGAGTTCATCCAACGCGGGCGAAGCAGAAAGGGGCTGGCGCTGGGCGCGATGTTTCTCTCGCTCGGCGCGGCGGCGTATGGCCTGACGCAGTTGAAGGGCGACGACACCTGGCAGCCGTGGAGCGCCGGCGCCGTGGCCAAAGCGCGCGCGGAAGGCCGTCCGGTGTTCGTCGATTTCACCGCCGACTGGTGCGCGATCTGCCAGGTGAACAAGCGGTCGAGCATCGACATTCCTTCCGTGAAGGCCAAGCTCAAGGAGATCAATGCCGTTGTCCTGATCGGCGATTACACGCGCGAAGACAACGCCATCACCGCCGAGCTAAAAAAATTCGACCGCGCCGGCGTGCCGCTGGTGCTGGTTTATCCGAAAAATTCCAACGCGCCCCCGATCGTCCTGCCGGAACTGCTCACACCGGGCATTGTCTTGAAGGCCCTGGAAGAAGCGGCTCGCTGACCGGCATGTAGCATCAGGCGTCCCGCCGCCCGGATCGGGCTTTCGACTTGGAGAGGTTGTTGGCCGCCACTGGTGCGCTGAAATTTTTGCACGGTTATTTCCGCCGGGCGGGACGCGCCGGCTCCACGGCAGGCGGGGACGCCTGCCGCTACAGGTCGCCGGCTGCAAATTATTTGGACAACGGACGGTTTTCCCGGTCAAATTTCGCGCGAACGAAAAATTAATTCATCATGGACAAAAATATTAAGCCACTCGTCGGAGTCATCATGGGCAGCCAGTCGGACTGGGAAGTCATGCAGCACACCGCTGCGCAACTCGCCGAACTCGGCGTGCCCCACGAAACCCAGGTCATCTCCGCGCATCGCACGCCGGACCTGCTCTTTGAATACGCCTCCACCGCCGAGGCGCGCGGGCTCGAGGTCATCATCGCCGCCGCCGGCGGCGCGGCGCATCTGGCCGGCGTCACCGCGGCCAAGACCGTCCTGCCCGTGCTCGGCGTCCCGATGGAATCAAAATCGCTGCACGGCATGGATTCCCTTCTCTCGATGGTGCAGATGCCCGGCGGTGTGCCCGTCGCCACCTTGGCCATCGGCAAGCCCGGCGCGATTAACGCCGCGCTCTTCGCCACGGCCATGCTCGGCATCAAGCACCCGCAGTTCCGCGCGGCCTACGACCAGTTCCGCCAGAAGCAGACCGAACGCGGCCTCGCCAACCGTGAAGTGAAAAAATAGCTAGGCACGCCCGGGCCTCATCCCTGACTGCCGTGAAAAACTTCCTCGCCATCGAAATCGGCGGATCGAAGCTGCAAATTTTCACCGGCGACAAGGCGGCGAACATATTGGAGCGCCGCCGCTTCACGGTGGACGCGACGGATGGCGGGGCCGGCATCCGTCGCCAGATCGCCGCCGCGCTCCAGGAAATTCTCCCCGAGTTGAAGCCCGCCGCCATCGGCGTGGGATTTGGCGGGCCGGTGGACGGGCGCACCGGCCAGGTCTGCTGCTCGCATCAGGTGGCGGGCTGGCACAATTTCGCGCTGGGCGGCTGGCTGCACGAACTCACCGCCCTGCCCGTGGTCGTGGAAAATGATTCCAACGCGGCGGCGCTCGCCGAGGCTGCGCGCGGCGCGGGCCACGGGCACAATCCGATTTTTTACTTCAACCTCGGCAGCGGCGTCGGCGGCGGGTTGGTGGTGGACGGAAAAATTTATCACGGCACGAAACCGGGCGAGGCGGAATTCGGCCACCTGCGCCTGACCCGCGACGGTGTGACCGTGGAAGACCGCTGCTCCGGCTGGGCGGTGGACAAAAAAATCCGCGCGACGCTGGGTGCTGCGCCCGGCGGTCTGCTGGCCCGGCTCTGCGGCGAGGCGCCCGGCGGGGAGTCACGCCAACTCGCGGCGGCACTCGCGCAACACGATCCGGCGGCGGACCAGATTCTCCTCGAACTGGCGGAAGACCTCGGCTTCACCCTCTCGCATGTCGTCCACCTGTTTCATCCGGAAATTATCGTGCTCGGCGGCGGACTGTCGCTGGTCGGCGAGCCGTTGCGCGAGGCGGTCGAACAGGCGCTGGGCGGCTTCGTGATGGAGGCGTTCGCGCCCGGTCCGCGCGTGGTGCTGGCCGGCCTGGGCGAGGACGCGGTGCCGGTGGGCGCGCTGCTGCTGGCGCAGGGTCTCCAGCCCTGAAAAATTTTCCCACTGTTCATCAGGCGCGGCCCGGCCTATTTTCACCGCCATGAACAACTGGATCACTCAATACGTTTCGGCACAAAAAGCGGCGCTCGACTCCATCCCCGTGGACGACGTGGCGCGGCTCATCGCCACCTTGCAAAAGGCGCTGGCGGAGGACCGGCAGATTTTCGCGTTTGGCAACGGCGGGAGCGCGGCCAACTGCTCGCACTTCGCCACTGATCTGGGCAAGGGCGCGTCCGACAAGATCGGCCGCCGCTTCCGCGTCCTTTCGCTGACCGACAACGTGAGCTGGATGACCGCGCTGGGCAACGACTACTCCTACGAGGACGTGTTCGCGCGGCAGTTGATGAACTACGGACGCCCCGGCGACGTGGCGCTGGGCGTGAGCGTGAGCGGCAATTCGCCGAACTGCGTGAAGGCGCTTGAATGGGCGAAGGCCAACGGCCTGCAGACCGTCGCGCTGGTCGGTGCCAAGCGGGGGCGCATGGCGGAGATCGCCGGGCAGGCCATCGTCATCAACGACACGCACTACGGCCGCGTCGAGGACGCGGAGATGGGCATCCTCCACATGCTCTGCTACGCCTTCATGGAGAATCCGGCGATTGCCGAGTGAACGCGCCCTGCGGGAGTTGATTCTTCTACAGGTCTGCGGCCCCAACAGTTCCGCGCGCCGGCCAGACAAAAGGATCCTGGGCTGGCGTCGCGGCTGCACCGCTTCCGCACTCGCACTTTTTTCAGACGGCGATTAAACTGCGCCCATGCCCGCGACGGACATTGTCAAAAAGAAGCTCGGCACGCTGCCGCACAAGCCGGGCGTTTATTTGATGAAGGACCGTTTCGGCACGGTCATCTACGTCGGCAAGGCGCGCGATCTGCGGAAGCGTGTCTCCCAGTATTTTCATCCGTCGCGGCGGATGGGCTGGGATTTGAAGTTCAACGCGCTGGTCGAGGCCATCCACGATCTCGACGTGCATGTGGTCAAGAGCGACCCGGAATCCATGCTGCTCGAAGGCAAGCTCATCAAGGAGTTTCACCCGCGCTACAACATCAGCTTCCGCGACGATAAAAATTTTCTTCTGCTCAAGGTCAACCTGAACGATCCCATCCCGCGCTTCACGCTGACCCGGCTGCGCAACGACGGCGGCGCGCGCTACTTCGGCCCGTTCCCGAATTCCGGCGCGCTGCGGAACACGCTCGCGCTGGTGCGGCGGCAGTTCAATTTGCGCGGCTGCCGGCCGCTCACGCCCGACGCGGCGGACTACAAGCATTGTCTCTACGGCAATTTGAAATTCTGCACCGCGCCGTGCATCGGCAACGTGACGCACGAGCAGTATCTGGGGCAGGTGCGGGCCGCGTGCGATTTTCTCGACGGCCAGTGCGGCGAGATGGAGGCGCACCTCGAGATGGAGATGCGGAAGGCGGCGGGGGCGCAGGATTATGAGAAGGCCGCCGGTCTGCGCAACGCGCTGACGGATTTGCGCGCCACGACCCGAAAGACGAGCCGGTTTCCCCGCACGCCCTACAGCCTGCCCGTGGCCATCGAACCCACGCGCGATCTCGCCGAGCTGGGCCGGGTGCTCGGCCTGCCCGCGCCGCCGGTGCGGATCGAGGGGTTCGACATCTCGAACATCAGCGGGACGTTCGCGGTGGCGTCGATGGTGAGCTTCAAGCATGGCCGGCCCGACCGTGTGAATTATCGGCGGTTCAAAATGAAGTCGGTCATCGGCCAGGATGATTTCGCCTGCATGGCCGAGACGGTGCGGCGGCGTTATACGCGCCTGCTGCGCGAGGTGAAAACCGCCGCCCCGCCCGCCGCAGACGTGGAGGAAGACGAGATTGAGGAAGTTGACGGCGATCCCGACGCGAGTTCACGCCCCACGCCCCACGCCCCACGCCCCACCCCGCAACTCCCCGACCTGATCCTGATCGACGGCGGCAAAGGCCAGTTGAACGCCGCCTGCGCGGAGCTGGCGAAACTGGGGCTGGAGCGGATTCCCGTCATCGGCCTGGCGAAGGAGTTCGAGGAAATTTACCGGCCGGGCGCAAGCGAACCGCTGCGCCTCAGCCACGAGACCGGCGCGTTGAAACTGCTCCAGCGCGTGCGTGACGAGTCGCACCGCGTGGCCAACTCCTACAACGCCCAACTGCGGCTGCGGAAAATTTCCGAGAGCATCCTCGACGAATTTCCCGGCATCGGCGCAGCGCGCAAGGCGGCTTTGCTGAAAAAATTCGGCAGCCTGGCGCGGCTGCGGTTGGCCACGGTGGAGCAGCTCGCCGAAGTGTCCGGCTTCGGCGGCAAGACGGCGGCGGAGTTGAAGGCGTTCCTCGAGGCGCGGCCGGGGGGAGCAATCGCCGGTGCAGCGCTGGAGGTGGTTTCCCCCGCGCGGGCCGAGGGTCATCAAGCCGGGTCGGGGCCCGGTCGATAGTCACCGATATGAAAGTGGTCTTTTTTTGCGGCGGCATGGGCATGCGTTTGAAAGATTACGACGAGCCCATCCCCAAGCCGATGGTCACGGTCGGCCACCGCCCGATAGTCCGCCGCCTATGACGCCTCTCGCCCTGAACCCTACCGGCCCCGTCACCCGCATCCTCTGCCTCGACGCGCACTGCGACGACCTCGAGATCGGCTGCGGTGGCGGGTTGCCGCCGCTGCTGGCGGAACGGCCCCGGGCCGAGGTCCGCTGGGTGGTCTTCTGCTCGAACCCCGCCCACGCCGCCGAGGCGGAAACCTGCGCCCGGCGCAAAAATTCAGATCGAAAAATTTCGCAATGGCTACCTCCCCTGCCACGGCGCCGAGGTGAAGGACTGTTTCGAAAAGCTGAAAATAGAATTCCAGCCCGACCTCATTTTCACCCACACCCGCCACGATCTGCATCAGGACCGCCGGCTGATCTGTGAACTAACTTGGAACACCTGGCGCAACCATCTCGTCCTCGAATACGAGATTCCCAAATACGACGGCGACCTGGGCGCGCCCAATTTCTTCATCCCGCTGACGGCGGAGATCGCGAAGCGCAAGGTGGCCGTCATTTTGGAAAGCTTCGCTTCACAGCGGGACAAGCACTGGTTCACCGCCGACACCTTCATGGCCCTCCTGCGCATCCGCGGCCTGGAATCCGTGGCGCCGCACGGGCTGGCCGAAGGGTTTTACTGCCGCAAGCTGGTGATCTGATTGTCCGCGTGCTCCCCCGCCCTCGTAGCGGCGCACGTCCCGCCGCCCGGAGAAAAAGCAACTGACTCCAAATCCCCGTGCAGGCCGGTAAATTCCGCGCTCCCCATGAACCTCGTAGCCGCCGCTGTGAAGCGGCGGCTAAATTTCGGGGCGGGTGGGCAGCGAAATGTCAGCCGCTCCTTCACCGGCGCAGCGACAAGGTTCAAGGATGACGGAGGTAGCGCAGGCGTCCGCGCCTGCGAGTTCACGGGGCGTCCCGCCCCGTGTTCCTCGGAGCGCCGAGCCGCCGCTACCCGCCTCGTCACAGCGTCTTCGCCGGGAGCGCGGTCTTCCACTCGAAGGTCAACTTCACGTCGTCCCCGGTGCGGATGAGGCCGAGGCCGAGGGACGGCGCGGGCGGCTTGATGCCGAAGGAGGTCATCTTCACCGAGGTCGTGCCCCTGAATTTCAGTTTTCCCTTTTCGCTCCGGTCCACCGTCACCGGCATGGAGATGGTGTTGGTCGCGCCGGCCAGGGTCAGTTCGCCCTTGGTCTCGAAGTTCAGCACCGGTCCGCTGGCCGGCTCCTTGAGGGTCATCTCGGTCAGGCGATACTCGATCTTCGGATGCGCTGTCATTTTCATCGCCTCGTGCATCACGTCGTCCATCGCCTTCGTGCCGCTCTTGAGCGAACGGACCGGCAACGCGGTTTGGACGCGGACGTTCACCTTACCGGGCGCGGCCTTGGCGTCAGGCTCGGCGGGAAACGCCGCATCGACCTCGACCGAGCCGCCGATGATCCCGCTCTCGACCGTCCAGTCATGCACGGTGGAAGTGCCCTCGATTTTCATCTTGCTGCCCGGCTGCGCCTCGTAACGGGTCATGGTTTGGGCGGTGAGCGAACCGGCCAGCAGCAGCGCGACCACGGGGACGGAAAATGTTTTTAGTTTCATGATTGTTCGACGGGGTGGAGGTGGACGGAAATTCAGCGGGAGATCAGACCTGGAACCATTCCTTCTCGAAGGTGATACGCTGCTTTTTCAAAATGGCCTCGTTCGCCTTGATCGCGATGACCGTGGCTTCGTAACCCTCCGGCCAGCCGGCGGCGGGCAGTTTGGATTTGGCGAGACCGGCCAGGTATTCCTTGAGCGCAGCGGTGTCGTTCGGGTTGAAGCTGGCGACAAAATCCTCCACGCCAGAGAGCACCACGTAGGTGTTCGAGATGAAGGCCTCCAGCGCGTAGGAGAGCGACGTGTTCGCATACGGCGCGTCCTCGACCGGCTTGTCGCCCTGGGCCACGATCTTGGTCGCGTTGGCCACGAGCGCGATGCCGGTCTCCTTGTAAAATTCGTCCTTGCGAGCATAGACCTCCCAGCCGAGCAGCGGCGAATCCACCTCCTTGAACATCCACGCCTTGTTCGCGCGGATCATCACCGCGCTGTCCGTGCCGTAGATCATTTCGTAGTCGGCGTCGAACGAGTTGGCCAGCGTCGCGTCATAACTCAGCAGCGTGCCGCCGGGAAATTCAAAAACCGCCTGGATGGTGTCCGGCACGTCGCGCCCGTCGCTCCAGTGCAGCACGCCGCCGAAGCCGGTCACCGCCACCGGCCGCGCCTTGAGGAACCACCCGAGCACGTCGAGTTGGTGCAGGCCGACCTCGGCGATCAGGCCGTTGGACGTGGCGCTGCTCAAGCGCCAGTTGAGTTCCTGCTCGCGTTCGGGACTGGGGGCGGCGCGGCGCCAGCTTTCCTTCTTGTGCCATTGGGCGCGGGCCGAAACCGCTTTGCCGGCCGCGCCGCTGCGGATGAATTGCAGCAGAAAATGCCGCTGCGGATCGGAGCGCATCTGCAGACCGGCCTGGAAATTCGACTTGAGCGCAGCCTGCGCGGCCCGGGCGATGGCCCGCGCGTCGTCGAGGCTGTGCGCGAGCGGCGCTTCGAGATAAACGTGCTTGCCGGCCTGGAGCGCGGCCTCGGTGATCTCGCGGTGCTGATGCGTGGGCGTAGCGATGAGCACGGCCTGCACGGCCTGATTCGCGAGAAGTTTTTTGTAGTCGCCATAGCCCTCGGCCTTCGGGGCCGCGGTCTTGGCGCGGTTGAGAAACGGCGCGTAATGATCGCACACGGCCACGACCGGCGCGTTCGGCATCACGGCGAGCGTGTTGAGAATCTCGCGCCCGCGCAGACCGCAGCCGATCACCGCGCAGTTCACCGGCGGGCTGGAGGCCTTCTTGGGCGCGTCGGCGGCGGGCTTGGCGTCCTCGGCGCGCAACGGCACGCCGCCCATCGCGGCCATGAGCGTGGCGAGGGAGGTGCCTTTGAGGAAATCGCGCCGGTTGAAGTCGCTGGAATCTTGCGGGTTCATGGGATGGATTGTTGCCCGTGACCGGCGCGGATTTCCACAGAATTGTTTGGCGGGGCCATTGGTGGTGGCGCAGCCGTTCCGGCGGGGTTGAGGGGCGTCTCGCTCCTGAAATGTTTAGGGCGAGACGCCCGGAGACACAGCCGGGACGACTGCGCCACTAACGAAGACAAAAAAAAGGCGGGCCATCTGGCCCGCCTTCTTGAAACCAACGCGACTTATTCTTTCGGCAGCTCCTTGATCGTCATGTTGCGGAAACTGACGGTGCCGTGGTCGCCCTGCAGAAAGATCGGGCCGGGTTCCTTCACCTTGCCGTCAATCTCGCTGCCGGTCGCGCGATCGCAGGCGATGTTGTCGTGAATTTTTTTACCGTTGAGCATGATGGTGATTTTGTTGCCGATCATCGTGGCCTCGACGGTTTGCCATTCGTGGCCCGGCTTGGAGGCGAACTCCGACGGCGCGGTGTGCTGGTAGATCGCGCCGTTGCCGCCGAGCGAGGGCTTGCCGGATTTGTAGTCGCCGAGGATTTGAACTTCATGCCGCCCACGGAGGTAGAAGCCGCTATTGGAATTGTCCGGCACCATAAACTCGTATTTCACGGTAAAGTTCCAATACTTCTTCTCCGTGACCAGGTCGGTGCCGTGCTCGCCCGGCTTGACCGTGTTTTTCAGCACGCCGCCTTCTTCGACGGTCCAACTGTTGTGGCCTTTGGCCCGGCGCAGTTTCCAGCCGGCGGTGTCCTTGCCGTTGAAGAGCGGGACAAACCCGTCGTCAGCGGCAAAGGTGAGGGTGGCCGCGAACAGCGCCGCGACCGTGAGGGTGATTAGGTTTTTCATGGTGCGTGTTGGACTTCACCCGCCCAGGGAAGATTCGAGAAATTTTTCCGGCTCCATCCGAACGCCGCGAAGTGCGCGAACGCCCCCATCACCGGCTCCAACCGGCTGACCGGCACGCCCGCCTCGGTGAAAATCTTGATGCGCCCGATGGCCACGCGCCCGGCCTGCACCTCGCCGCCGTCAAACTGCAGTTCGTAACGCAGCCCATCCGAGCGCGCGGTGAGGTTGGTGGAAAACTTTTTCACCCGGCCCGGCCCGGCGGACGACGGCAGATCGGCGCGCGCGAACTCCTCGCGCACGCTCACCACCGGCAGCGTGTTCGCCCAGAGCCGGTACGGCCCCGGCCCGCGCGGGACAAATCGAAACCGGTATTCGCCCGGCGTGGCCGTCGGCTCCGGGTGCTCGTGCTGATAATCCTCCAGCCCGACGTCGATGATGAGTAGATGGATTTTACGCGTGTGCGTCTCCAGCAAATCCGAGACGAGCGCGGGATCAACAGCAGCACTTACGGCCTGCTGCGGTTGGTCGAGGACGACACAGCCGCGCTCCGGCGAAGTGCAAATCAAGACAACACCCCGCTCCAGCCCTCAGGCCAGGACAGCCTTCACGAGTTCGCCGTGGATGTCGGTCAGCCGGAAGTCGCGGCCCTGGTAGCGGTAGGTGAGCTTTTTGTGTTCGACGCCCATGAGGTGCATGATTGTGGCGTTGAGGTCATGCACATGCACCGGATTCTCGGTGATGTTGTAGCAGTAGTCGTCGGTCGCGCCATAGGTCAGGCCCTTTTTCACGCCCGCTCCCGCCAGGAGCATGGTGAAGCAGCGCGGGTGATGGTCGCGGCCGTAGTCCGTGGCGCTCAGTCCGCCCTGGCTGTAGATGGTGCGGCCAAATTCTCCGCCCCAGACGATGAGGGTGTCGTCAAGCAGCCCGCGCGACTTCAGGTCGCGAATCAGCGCGGCGGTCGGCTGGTCGGTGTCTTTGCACTGGCCGCGGATGGCGTTGGGCAAACCGCCGTGATGATCCCAGCCCATGTGGAAAAGCTGGATGAAACGCACGTCGCGCTCGGCGAGGCGGCGGGCGAGCAGGCAGTTCGCGGCGTAGCTGCCGGGGCGCTTGATGTCGGGACCGTAGGCTTCGAGGACGCCCGGCGGTTCCTTCGAAATATCGGTGAGGTCAGGCACGCTGGTCTGCATGCGGAAGGCCATTTCGTATTGCGCGATGCGCGTCTGGATTTCCGGATCGCCGAGCGCGTCGTGACGGCGCTGGTTGAGCGCGCCGAGTTCGTCGAGCGTCTCGCGGCGCATGGCGCGGTCCATGCCGGGCGGGTTGCTGAGGTAGAGCACGGGGTCGCCGGCGTTGCGAAATTTCACGCCCTGATGTTTGGCCGGCAGAAAGCCCGCGCTCCACAGCCGGTCGTAGAGCGGTTGGTCGTCGCGCCGCCCGCTGCCGAAGGAGGTGAGCACGACGTAGGCGGGGAGGTCGGCGTTGGCGCTGCCGAGGCCGTAGGCCATCCACGAGCCGATGCTGGGCCGGCCGGCCAGTTGCGAGCCGGTCTGCATGAAGGTGATGGCCGGATCGTGATTGATGGCCTCGGTCTGGAGGGAACGGATGATGGTCCACTCGTCGGCGAGGGCGGACATGCGCGGCATCAGTTCGCTGAACCACGCGCCACTCTGCCCGTGCTGCGCGAACTTGAACATGCTCGGCGCGACCGGAAATTTCGACTGGCCGCTGGTCATCGTCGTCAGGCGTTGTCCCTTGCGGATGCTCGCCGGCAGATCTTCGCCGCGCCGCGCGACCAGTTCCGGCTTCGGATCGAAGAGGTCGATCTGCGACGGCGCGCCGCTTTGGAACAGGTAGATGATGCGTCTGGCCTTGGGCGCAAAATTCGGAAACGCGGGCAGTCCGGGAGTGGACGCGGCCTCGGTGCGCTGGCCGAGCAGTCCGCCGAGCGCCGCGAGGCCGATGCCGCCGGCGGCGCGCTGGAGAAAGGTGCGGCGGGTGAGGTGCTGCCGTGCGTCCGGCGCGAGGCCGAAGAAATGGTGGTCGTTGCAGTTCATGATGGGATGGTCATTCGCGGGTCACGACTTCATCAAGGTTGAGGATGATGTTCGCCACGGTGGTGTAGGCGGCGAGTTCGGCGGGATCAAGTTTGGGATCGGGCTTCGACGTGCCTTGGGCAATGAGCTTTTTCGCGGCGGCCTCGTCGTCCTTGAAACGGGCGAGACGGCTGGTGAGTCCGGCGGTGAGGGTTTTCAATTCGGCCGCCTCCGGCGGGCGGGCGGTGGCGCGGCGGAAAGCCCACGTCAGGCGGGCCTCCGGGGTCGCGCCGCCAAGCTGGATCGCCTGCTCGGCGAGGCGGCGCGCGGCTTCGATGTAAGTCACTTCATTGAGCAGCGCGAGGGCCTGGAGCGGGGTGTTGCTGCGGCTGCGCTTGGAGGTGCAGATTTCGCGGTTGGGCGAATCGAAGAGCAGCATGGTGGGCGGCGCGGCGGTGCGTTTCCAAAAGGTGTAGAGCGTGCGCCGGTAAAGCCCGTCGCCGGTGTCGGGCTTGTAGCCGCGCAGGTCGCCATAGACGCTGGTCTCGTCCCACACGCCGGCGGGCATGTACGGCCGCACGCTGGGGCCGCCGATTTTCCCGACGAGCAGGCCGCTGACCGCGAGCGCCTGGTCGCGCACAGCCTCGGCGGAAAGGCGGAAACGCGGCCCGCGCGCCAGCAGGCGGTTGTCCGGGTCGCGCTCAAAGAGCGCGGGCGTGACCTGGGCGGACTGCCGGTAGGCCGCGCTGTTCACGATCAGTTTCTGCATCGCCTTCATGTCCCACTTCAGCCGCACGAATTCCACCGCCAGCCAGTCGAGCAATTCGGGATGGCTGGGCCAGTCCGCCTGCGAGCCGAGGTTCTCGGAAGTTTTCACGAGGCCGGTGCCGAAAAATTTTTCCCACGCGCGATTCACCCAGACGCGCGCGGTGAGCGGATGTTCGCCGTTGACCAGCCATTGCGCGAAACCGAGCCGGTTGTTCGGCGCGCCCTCGGGCAGCGGCGGGAGCACGGCGGGCAAGCCGCGCTGGACCTTCTCGCCGGGTTGGTCGTATTCGCCGCGTTTCAAGATGAAGGCTTCGCGCGGTTGGGCGCGCTCCTGGAAGATCATGGTGTTTTGAAACGACCCGCTGAGGGTGGCGGCAGATTTTTGCGCGGCGGCGATGGCGGCGCCGGCTTTCTTCGCGGGGTGGTCGGTGGTTTCGCGGAAGTATTTCGCCAGTTCGTCGCGCTGTGGCGGCGTGCGTCTGGCAGAATCGAGCGCGAGCGCGGCGACGACGACGGCCGGCGGGCCTTTTTCCTTGAGGGTCAGCGCGGCGGGCGCAGCCGAGGAGGCGCTGATCTTGAAGCGCCCGATGTTGTGCCCGGCGGAATTGTCATGGTGCAACGTGAGGGTCAACACGGCTCCGGCCGGCACCGTGAGCGGCGTGCAGGCGAAGAGCGCCTTGCGCGGCTCCTTTTTCGTCAGCCCGTCCACGGCCCACCCCTGTTTGTTTTTGGCGTCCTGCGCGCGCTTCGCCTTGTTCTTCAAAATCAGCCCGACGCCAAATCCCTTCTGTTCGTAGTCCGCCTCGGCGCGCGTGAAGGTCACGGCGAGCGGCGCGGGAAGCTGCGGCGCGGTGATGGTGGCGTGGAGGTCGGTGAGGACAAAATTGCCGTTCGGCGCGCGCCCGAGGCTCTGCGCCGGGAGTAACGCGTCGGGCAGCGCCTCCAGCAGCACGCCGCTGAAGGATCCGGCGGCGAGCGGCGCGGTGATGGTGTAGGTGTCGAAGTCCACGTTTTTCCCGGAGGCGAGCACGGTGCCATCGGGCTGCGGCGTAAATGTCGCGCCGCCTTCGCTAGTCACCTTGGGCGATTCGAGCGGCTGCCACACTCTGACCGTCGTCGGGAGCTGCGCGAGGAATCCCTTTTCCCATTCCGCCTGCAACGCGGGCAGGGCCTTCTCGGCGACGGCCAACTGCTGCTCGGCCTCGCCGCGCGCGGCCTCGAAAACCGCAAGCTGCTTTTCCTGCTCGGCGGTCGGCGTGCCGATGACGGGCTTGGTGTTGCGGCCATCGCCATCGAGCACTCCACTTTCCTCGTTCGAATTGAAGTAGGCGTAGATCTGGTAGAACTCGCGCTGCGTGATGGGATCGAACTTGTGGTCGTGACAACGGCAGCAGTTCAGCGTGAGTCCCAGCCAGGTCTGGCCGGTCGTGTCCACGCGGTCGATGACCGTCTCCGCGAACCACTCGGCCTCGATGCGCCCGCCTTCACCATTCAGGCGCGGGTTGCGGTGAAAGCCGGTGGCGACTTTCTGCGAGAGCGTGGCCTTGGGCAGGAGATCGCCGCCGATCTGCTCGATGGTGAACTGGTCGAAAGGCATGTTCTCGTTAAACGCGCGGATGACCCAGTCGCGCCAAGGCCACATCTGCCGGGCGCCATCGCTCTGGAAGCCGTTGCTGTCCGCGTAGCGCGCGAAGTCGAGCCACTGCTGCGCCATTTTTTCCCCGTAAGGCGGCGAGGCGAGCAGCCGGTCCACCACGCGCTCGTAGGCCTGCGGCGACTTGTCAACGAGATAGGCCGAGACTTCCTCCGGGGTGGGCGGCAGTCCGGTGAGGTCGAGCGATACGCGGCGGATGAGCGTCTCGCGCGGCGCTTCCGGCGCGGGCTTGAGACCTTCCTTGAGCAGTCGCGCGCGGATGAAGGCGTCGATGGGATTCGGGGTCGTCATCGGCGGGGCCGGACGCTCGGGCTTCAGAAACGCCCAGTGGCCTTGATAAGCCGCGCCCTCGGTGATCCAGCGCCGCAGAGTCTGCACCTCCGGCGGCGTCACCGTCTTGTGCGTCTTCGGCGGCGGCATGACCTCGTCGCTGTCCTTCGACGTGACGCGGGCGATGAGCCGGCTGGCGTCGGGCTTGCCGGGAACGATGGCCGTGTCGCCGGACTTGGCGGGCCGCACCGCCTGCTCGCGGATGTCGAGCCGCAGTCCGCTGTCGCGCTTCTTCTCATCGGGGCCGTGGCAGGCAAAGCATTTGTCCGAAAGAATCGGGCGGACGTCGCGGTTAAAACTGATGGCCGGCTCGGGCGCGGCCGGTGCGGCGAAGGTGAGCGCCGCCGAGAGCAGCAGGCCGGTCGTGCTCGGGAATTGGCGCATGGCCATCAGGAGCTTTTTACGGCCGGCGGACAAAGCGGAGACACGGCGGCCTGAAGGCCGCAGTCCGGTTGTTTTGATCCGTGTCATTTTCATTTTCAATCAAACTTTCATCCGTCGCTCGCCCCGCCACTCGGGGCGAGTCTCCGGCGATCCCCCCAGCCGGAGAGTAATGCCAGGCGTGGCGGTAATCGCACGCTGCACGGGGGCGCAGCATGAAACGGTAGCGGGCTGGCGGCGAGATGGCAACCGATTCCACGAGCGTGGTCGTTTCGTGGTTCAGCCCAGTCCACTGCGCCGTTCAAAAGTCGGGGCGTGAAATTCCCACCCATTCCCCGCGCGCTGCCGGTCGTGATTGAGTTGTACTGAGTGCCCGATTTCATAGTCTGCTGTTGGCTCAATATATCGCCGGATTTGAAGTCGTTAAATGAGCCAATCTTAACCGGCCATTCGACGTGTGGCCGGATTAGAAACGCCCCGGATCAGCGAGTTTCCCAGGCCACGCTTCCCCATTTGCCGCTTGTCTTAAAACTCGGAATGACTTCTAACGGGCGCATGCCCGACTGGATTGCGGTCATCATTTTAGGAATCATCGAAGGCGTGACCGAGTTTCTCCCGGTCTCGTCCACCGGCCATTTGCAACTGGCCGAGCGCTGGCTCAAGCCGCAGAGCGAACTCTTTGATATCGTGGTGCAGTGCGGCGCGGTGCTGGCGGTGCTGGTGGTTTTCCAGAAGCGCGTGCGCGGGCTGCTCCAGGAATGGAAGTCGCCGGAGACCCGCGACTACCTGGCCAAACTGGCGGTGGCGTTCGCGCTCACCGTCGGCGGCGTCCTCGCGGCGGAAAAATTCGGGCTGAAAATCCGCAAGGAGGACGTGGCGGAAAACGCCTGGGCCGTGCGCGTCGCGATCGCCACCTTGCTCGGTGGCATCCTCTTTCTTGTCATCGAAGGATGGTTGCGGAACAAACCGGGAAGAAACGAAATCTCCTGGGCCGCTGTCATCGTGGTGGGGGTCGCGCAAATCATCGCGGCCACCTACTCCGGAAGCTCGCGCTCCGGGACCACAATTCTCTTCGCGCTCGCGCTCGGGGTGGCGCGGCCGGCGGCGACCGAATTTTCCTTCCTGCTCGGCGTGCCGACGCTGCTGGCCGCCGGCGGCTACAAGCTTTTCAAGGCCTGGAAACACCACGAGCTGGCGGGCGAGAACTGGGGTCTGACGCTGCTGGCGACCGTGGTGGCCGGGGTGATGGCGTTCCTCGCGGTGAAATGGCTGCTGCGCTACGTGCAGTCCCACACCTTCACTGTGTTCGGTTGGTACCGGATCGGACTTGGAATTTTGATCCTCGCATTCTGCTGGAGATAGGACGCCGGCGTGTCAAACGGGCCGACGGGAATCGGGCTTCTAATTTCCCGGCGCGCTTGCCACGCTCCGCCGATGCAATCACACGATCTCACGCTCGCCCCGCAGACCGACCCGACGTTCATCTACCGCCCGCGCGACGGGCTGTACGCGGTGGACATGCTGATCGTGGCAGTCTGCTGTCTGGATTTTTTCACTTGGCTCGAGGCGAACCCGTCCGACGCGGCGGCGGTCCGACGGCAGTTCGAAACCACGCCGCGCCCAACGGACGTGATGCTGACACTCTTCACGGCGATGGGCCTGGTCGCTCAGCAGGACGGGGTCTTCCACAACACCCCGGCGGCGCGCGAGCATCTGGTGAAAAGTTCGCCGTGGTTTCTCGGCCCGTATTACGCCTCGCTGAAGGACCGGCCGGTGGTGGTGGATTTGCTGAAAGTGCTGCGCACCGGGAAGCCGGCGAACTGGGGCAGCCAGAAGAACGAGAAGGACTGGCATCAGGCGATGGAGACAGAGGAGTTTGCCAAGTCGTTCACGGCGGCGATGGACTGCCGGGGAGTTTTTCTCGCGCAAGCCGCGGCGAAAATGGTGGATTTGAAAAAGCACCGGCATCTGCTCGACATCGCGGGCGGGTCGGGCATCTACGCCTGCTCGTTCGTGGCGCATCATCCGCATCTACGCGCGACGGTGCTGGAGAAACCGCCCGTGGACAAGATCGCCGCCGGGGCCATCGCCCGGCGCGGCTGCACGGAAAAAGTCTCGGTGGTCGCCGGCGACATGCTGGCCGCACCGCTGCCGGCGGAGAGCGACGTGCATCTCATCTCGAACGTGCTGCACGACTGGGATGAGCCGGTGGTGAAACAAATCCTCGCCAAGTCATTCCAGGCGCTGCCGCCCGGCGGCCTGCTCGTGCTGCATGACGCGCATCTCAACGCGGACAAGACCGGCCCGCTGCATGTCGCGGAGTATTCGGTGCTGCTGATGCACTCGACGGAAGGGCGCTGCTACTCGACGGCGGAAATGGAGGAGTATTTGCGGGAGGCCGGGTTCGTGGAATTCCATTTTACCCCGACGGCGGCGGCGCGGAGCATCCTCACGGCGCGCAAGCCGGGCTGATTTATTTTCTCCCGCCGGCGAAGGACGCCCAAAGCGACTGGCCTTCCAGCTCCTTTTGTTTGACCTTCAACTGGCCAAGGATCAACTGGAAGCGGATGAAGAGCTTGTGCCATTGGGTTTCCATGGTGCGCAGCCCGGCGTCGTTCGACTCGCTCAGAAAGCGGATGGACGGCGCGGTGAAAATGAGCGAGTGCACCTCTTCGCGGGTGATCATGCCGCAATCGACCGAGGAGAGGAGCAGCTCCAGCTCCTGGGTGAGCACGCTTTTGATTTCCAGAAACTGGCTTTCGTCGTCGAGGTTGAACTTTTTGAAGCGCGCCAAGCTTATGTAGTGGTTGAACTACTTCCAGTACTCCACCTAATTTTTTATCCGCACGATAATTTTTTCGAGAGTTTTGTTGCACATAAACAACGGGTCGGTTTCAGGTCAGGGTTTGCGGCGCGTCGAAGACGATGGCCTCGCCGCGCAATTCACCGGCGGTGAGCTTCATGGCCGAGTAATAGACGACCATCTCGGACAGCGACATCCGCGCCGTCTCCGCCGCCCGAAAAAAGGCCAGCACCTGCCGCCCCATCTTCTGCATGTGCGACGCGGGCAGGAACTGCGGCAGAGTGGTCGAAATCACGCGGCCCTGGCGGTCCATCGTGAAGCTGCCCGAGGGCAGCCGCGTCAGCCGCGACTTGGAGAATTTGAAAAAGAAATTCCGGAAGCCCATTTTGCCAGGATTGTTTTCATGGATTCCCGCACGTCCTCCGAGAGCAGCGCCGGGCGGAACCCGACACACAGCTCGCCCTTGGGACACGAGGCGAGCGCGACGTGATTTTGCGAACTCATCCCGGTGACCTGCTGCAACTGCCCGACATGCAGGCGGTCGCCAAGCGCGCGAAAGCTTTCCAGCGATTTTTGCATCCAGGTGGAAACCGACTCCGGACTTTCCATCCCCCAGGAGACCAGTTCATTTTTCGGCTCCGGCCCCACGGTCAGGACGAACTGGACGCCCTCGAAACGGGCCAACCCCGCCAGCGGCGAGGCCGAGGACTGGGACTGGGTCATGGACAGAGAGGCGAAAAAGCTCGTGTTCCCGCCCGACTCCTCAAAGGCCTACGCCGATTCGAGGAGCAGGCCTTGATAGGAGGTGAAAATGGTCCGGGCGCGCGCCGGATCGGCGGGGAGCAGTTCAAAGCTGCCGGTTTTCCAGCGCAGAATCCGCCGGAACGCGGCCTCGCCCGTCAAGTCCTGCGCCTCGGCGTCGATGACCAGGCCGCCCTGAATCCAGATGCGGGCCTCCAGCACCCCGTTGGTGATGCGCAGGACGTTGGAGCTTTGGGAAAGACATTCCATCTGGATGATGTCCATCAGGCTTTTGCTCTGCACCCCGCGAAAGCCGCCGCTCGACTCGCGTTGCAGCAGCGAGTCCACCGCTTCCAGAAACATCCCGACCTCCTTCACCGAGTCGGGCTTCTGCCAGAACTAGTCCACCCCATGCCGTCGGCGCGCGAGCGAAACTGCTCGTCACGCACCCCGGTCAGCACCATCAGGCGCAACTGCGGATACTTGCGGCGGGCGATGGCCAGCACCTGCAGGCCGTCTATTTTTGACATGTTCAGATCGACGATGAGCAGGTTGAAAGCCTCGGATTCGAGCATGGCCAGGACGCGGGCGCCGGGCGTGGCCGAGAAAATTTCCGGAGAACCCGGCACGCGCTTGAGGGTCTCAAAATAAATGTTCAGAAAATCCTGATCGTCATCGACGAACAGAATTTTGTGGCGCGGCGCGTTGGTTGTTTGACCCATAATTCCAGCGTTACAATTCGACCGGCCGCTCGAAAGCGGACCGGCCAAGTTGTTTAGCGGAAGAATGGGCGCGGTACTTAACTAGGAAATGGCGGGGACGAACCCCGGCAGCGGAACGGGACATGGCCGGGGAACAGGCGGCGAGGGCGCTGCTTGCACCCGGCGGCGACGAGGGCGCGCCGCTACTTGGAATCAGCCGGAGCGGCCACCGGCGGGCAGGCTTCGACCGCCTCGAGGCGGTAGCGTTTGACGACTCCCTCCATCTCATACTGGACTTCCTCGCCGGGCTTGTGATTGAGGAGCGACTGCGCCACCGGGGTGAGATAGCTGATGACGCCCTGTTCGGGATCGGAATCCCAGGCGCCGAGGATCGAGAAATTTTCCACCTGCTTCGAGTCCAGGTCGGTGACCCGCACCCGGGTGCCGATGCTGGCCACGTCGGTCTTGGGGTTGGCGAAATCCGTGCCGCGGGCGCGGACGAGTTGGGCCTCCAGCTCGGATTTGCGGCGCATGAGGATTTTCTGCATTTCCTTGGCCGCCTTGTATTCGTGGTTCTCGCGCAGGTCGCCGTAGCTGCGGGCGATGGCGATTTCCTTGGAGTTGGCCGGGATTTTTTTCTGAACCACTTCGGTGTATTCGTTTTTGCGCCGCTCGAGGCTCGACCACGAGACGATCAGGTTGCTCTCCTGCCGGGTCTGCTCGCCGGAAATGAGCGACTGCACGGCGGGATAGCTCTTCACGATCCGCGCCAGGAGCGAGCGCTTGTCCATGTCGTCGAAACACGGCGAAAGCTGGAGCGCGCGGGTCAGGTCTTTGATCACGTCGAGATCTGCCGAGCCGATCAGTTCGACGAGCAGGCTCTGGTCGTCGAGGATGAAATCGCGCAGGCGGTTGGATTTCTTTTCATTGAACTGGTCGCGCTCCATGGCGGTGAGCATGGCGCGGAAGACTTCCGGGCCGAGGATGTCCGCAAAGCTGTCGGAGCGTTCCTTGGCCAGCCAGAGGAGCAGTTCGCTGCTGGCGCTGTGCTGGCTGACGAGCCGGGCCAGCGTGTCCTTGAGGAGTTCCAGCTTGTTCTCATTGATCAACAGGTTCGCGCACTCGCCGCACAGCTTGGCGGGAACGACGTTCAGCGTGGCACGCGCCACCTCATGCCAGAGCGGGGTGGATGCCTTGAACGATTGCAGCGCGCGGCGATGCCGGGCGGCGGGCAGTTGATCGAGGAACTGGCCGAGCCGCACGTCCTGCGCCCAGATCGCGGCGTCGGTCAGTTCGCCCTCCGTCGCCGGCACGCCGGACGCCTCGCGCAAATCGTCGCGCGCAAAAATCGCCTCCAGCGCCACGGCGGGCTGGTTGCGCAGATGCGAGGCGATCTCCGCGTTCAGCGCGGTGATGATTTCGCCCGCCGCGCCGGCCTTGTCCTTGAGGTCGGCCATGTTCTTCAGCACCTCGCCCGCCGAAAGCGCGCGGGCTTTCAGGCCCTTGACCGCGCGGAATTCACTAAGGAGCCGCTCCTGGAGCGACGTTTCCTTGTGCTGATAGATGATCGGCTCGGTTTTTTTCAGCGGCACCTGGAAGTGCCCGTCCTTCTTGAGCTCCTTCTTGGCCGCCTCCCACCATTTCTTCCAGTCGTCGCGGATGACATCCGGCACGAGCACCTTCTGAATCTGGTCGATGGTCGCGAGGCCGCCGTAGCTTTGCAGCACGAGCTTGATCAGGTCCAGATGATGCAGCGCCGCCGTCTGGCGCAGCCCTTCGAGATCGGAAACTTTCCGCGCGAGAATGTGGTCGGCCGGAATCGGCTTGAGCGATTCGGCGGCGAAACCCAGATCCATCGTGTGGCCGGGCTTCGACTGGAAATCAATCGTGAAGCGGGCGAAAACCGTGTCTACCGTGGTGATTTTTCCAAAGCCCCAACTGCGATGCTCGCAATACCCACTGTCCGTCAACGTCACCAACTGTTCCAGATGCTTGTGGTTTAGTTTGCCGGCCGCCACCAGTTTTTCGAACTCTTCTCTCATAATTTGATTAAATTCTCGCACGCTATCGAGCGATTGACATTATTAGGACGTGCCTGTTGAAAAACCAAGAGAAATAGCGGTCAGACTGCTGCAACGCCATGCGACGGGCGTGGATTACGTGGAAAACCTGCTCGACGACGCCCTGGCCCGCGCCCCGCTCGCGCCCGCCGACCGCGGCCTCGTGCAGGAGCTCACCTTCGGCGTCGTCCGCTGGCAGGCCACGCTCGACTGGCTCATCGCGCAAAAAACCGAGGGCCGCGCGCAAAAAATCTCCCTGCAAATCCTCCTCCGCCTCGGCCTATACCAGATGTTCTGGCTCGACCGCATCCCCGACCACGCCGCCGTCCACGAGACCGTCGAGATCGCCAAACGCCTCGGCCTCGGCCCGCAGTCCGGCTTCATCAACGCCGTCCTCCGCGGGTATCTGCGTGAACGCGCAGCCACCGAACAAAAGCTGCAACAGCTCAAAGCCGAAAACCCCGCCCTCGGCTATTCGCATCCCCAATGGCTGTGCGAACGCTGGGCTGGTCGCTGGCGCACGGAAAATCTCCGGCCCCTCCTCGAATGGAACAACACACCGCCCAAAACCTACGCCCGCCTGAACACTCTCCAGACCGACGCCCGCCAGCTCCTGGCGCAATGGCGGGACGAGAGCGTGGACAGCTTCTTCTTCCAGCGGGACTGGACCGGCGAGAACTTGATTTTCGAACTCAAGTCCCACCCGCCGCTCGCCAGCCTGCCGAGTTTTCAGCAGGGACTCTTTTACCTCCAGGATCCCGGCACGCTCCTGGCGGTGCGGGAACTCGACCCGCGGCCCGGCGACCAGGTGCTCGACCTCTGCGCCGCGCCCGGCGGCAAGACCACCTTCATCGCGCAGTTGATGAAGAACCAGGGCCGCCTCGTTGCGCGCGACCACGCCCCCGACCGCCTGAAGCTCATCCAGGAAAACTGCACCCGCCTTGGCGTAACGTGTGTCGAGGCGGCCATGAGTTCGGAATCCGCCAGCCGGCCGCCGGAGTTCAACCGTATCCTCGTCGATGTCCCCTGCTCCAACACTGGCGTGATGCGCCGCCGCGTCGATCTGCGCTGGCGGCTGCGGCCGGAGGAAATCAAGCGGTTGCGCTCGGCCCAACTGGAACTGCTCCGCGCCGCCGCCGCGCAGTTGCTGCCGGGCGGCACCCTCGTTTACAGCACCTGCAGCCTCGAGCCGGAGGAGAACGGCGAGGTGGTGAAGACGTTCCTTTCCGAGAACGCGCCGTTCCAGTTGCAGCACGAGCGGCAACTGCTCCCCTTCACCGACGGCGTGGACGGCGCGTATGTCGCGCGGTTGACCCGGACCGCCTGAGCCACCCCGAAACGGCGCATCAAGAATCTGCGCGCGCCGCGTCCGGCACGGCCGGCCGGCCGGGGCCATGGCGCGAGAGGTAATAATCCAGCGAGCACCGGCCCGCCCCGCGCACGGCGACCAGCACCGTCAGGAACAACACCAGCGCCGCGAACTCCAGGTTCTGCCTCGGCTCCAGCGTCAACATCTGCGGCAGGTATACGTAGAAGACCGCGCCGAGCAGGATGGGAATCTGGAAGAGCGCCGCGACCCGGGTCAGCAGGCCGATGGCCAGCAAAACCCTCCGGCCTGATGGGCCATGATCACGTAATGGACCATCGCCGCCGGCGCGAACCAGAGGTTGTCCGATCTTTCGATAATGTTCATCAGGTCATCCCGGTGCATCATGAACCAGATCACTTTGACGAATAAACCGGTCCCCAGATAAATGCGCACCAAGTCGATAAAGAGGTCCGAGTGCGTTTCCGTCCATGTTTTGATTCGACCAATATGTTTCACGGTTCCTTTCCGCCCGAAATTACTTGGCTGTTGGGATTCCGGTCTGGGCAAAACCTAGGCCAGAAACGGAAAATGACAACGAGAGATGGGGCGTCCCCCGTAGATTTTCCCGTAGTTCTGCATTGCCGCGGCTCCGCGCGTCGGAAAGAATTCTGCCATGACCTCCGGCGCCAAACGCCTCTGGATTTCCGCCGCCCTCGCCGCCGGCGTGACCGCCCTCGTCCTCGCGCTCCAGGGGCAGGGCTTCGATCCGCTGCTCAAGGCGGAGCTGAACGCGCAGGATTTTCTCATGCGCCAGGGCCGCAAGCCGCCGGTGGATCCCCGGCTGGTTTTTCTCGGCATCACCAAGACCAGCTACGCGGACGATCTTGGTGAGGACGAGATGGAGGCCGATCCCGTGTTGAAAATGCTCGGAGGCAGTTTTCCCTGGTCGCGCGCCGTCTGGGCCGCGACCATTGAGCGGCTCGCGCAGGCGGGCGCGAAGGTGATCGTGATCGACCTGCTCTTCGGCGCGCCCGGCCCGGGGGATGACGTGTTGCGCCGGACTTTGGAGAAGCACCAGGACCGCGTCGTGATCGGGGCCAATTTCGTCGGCCTGCAAAATGACTTTTCCCAGTTCCTTCAGAAATCCCAGACCCTCCTCCTGCCCACGTCCACCGTACTGCCCGCGCCGGCCACCGGCCATGTGATGCAGGATCGGCGCGTCGGTTTTGTGAATCTCTGGTCGGACTTCGACGAGGTCATCCGCCGCGCGAACTTTCGCGACTCGGGCGATCGTCCGGGCAGCGTGCTGCCGCCGGGCGTGACCGCCGAATCGCTCGCGGCCCGCGCCCTCCGCCAGTTCGGACGCGCGGACGCGATTCCGCCGGGGGACGAACCCCGGCGGTTCCGCTACACCCGCGCCCCCGGCTTCGGCTACAAGCCGGTGCCGCTCCACGAAATTTTTCTAGCCGGCATGTGGACGAATAATTTCCAGGGCGGCGAATTTTTCCGGGGCAAGATCGTGGTCATCGGCCCGGCGGCGAACATTCTGCAGGACCGGCACACCACGCCGTTCCAGTATCCCACCCCGCAGATGCTCGGGCCGGAGATTCACCTCAACATCATCGGCGCGGCCTTGCAGGGGGAATTTTTGCGGGAGATTTCCGGGCGCGGCCAGCTCGGCCTGATCGCGGCGGCGGGCCTGCTAGCATGGGTGCTGGCGTTTTCCTTCCGGCAGACGTTGCGGCGGCTCGTGCTCGTGCTGCTGCTGGCCGCGTGCTATTGGATGCTCGGCCTGCTTTTGTTCAACCACTCCCAGTTACTCCTCCCGGCGGTCGGCCCGCTGCTGGTGCTGCTCGCCATCAGCTTGCTCATCTTCGGCCTCGATTTCGCGGTGGAGCGGCTGGAAAAAATGCGCGTCCGCCGGCTGCTGGAGCGCTACATCTCTCGGGATGTCGCCCGCGAACTGCTCGACAATCCGGCCACCTTTCTCAACTCCCTCACCGGCGTGCGCCGGCCGGTGGCGATCCTGTTCTCGGACGTGCGGAATTTCACCACGATGACCGAGGGCGCGGACGCCGCGCAGCTCGTCCAGCAGCTCAATGAGTATTTTGAGGCCATGGTCGAGACTGTCTTCGCCAGCCGCGGCTCGCTCGACAAGTTCATCGGCGACGCGGTCATGGCCGTCTGGGGCAACATCGTTTCGCACGGGCCGGCCGGCGACGCGGAAGACGCCGTGACCGCCGCCCTGGCCATGCGGCGCAGTCTGGTGAAACTGAATGCGGGCTGGAAAAAGCGCGGCCTGCCCGAGCTGGCCTTCGGCATCGGCGTCAACCACGGCGAGGTCATCGTCGGCAATCTCGGCTGCGAGGAAAAAATGGAGGTCTCCGTCATCGGCGACGCGGTCAACCTCGCCTCGCGTCTCGAAGGGCAGACCAAGGAATACCACCTCGAACTGCTGCTCGGCGAAAGCATGGCCCCGCTGGTGCGCGAAAAATTTCTTCTGCGCACCGTGGATTGGATCCGGGTGAAAGGGAAAACGAAACCGGTGGACACCTTCACCGTGCTCGAGGAGCGGCCGCCAGGCGGGACCGGGCCGGCGTGGCTCGCGCACCACGAGGAGGGCGTGCGGCTGTATCGCCAGCGGAAATTCACCGAGGCCGGCGTCGAATTCCAGGCGGTGATGAGCGCGCAGCCGGATGATTCTCTCGGCCGGATTTATCTGGAACGCTGCGAAGAACTGGCCGCCCATCCGCCCGGTCCTGATTGGGATGGCGTGACGGTGAAGACGAAGAAGTAGGCCGAAACGACGCGACCCGTCTCCGCACCTGTCCCGGACTCCGAAGCAAGTTCAGCGGGAGACCAAAGTCAGACTAATTCTCAGTGAAGTTCGGCAGATACATTGAAACCGTCCGCGCCATTCGCCTCCCCATGAACCGGAAGAAACATCCAACACCCAACATCGAACATCCAAGTCGCCGCTTTCGGGCCGGCAATGGTTGTTGGGCGTTCGAGGTTGGAGGTTCCCCCGGTTCAGAGAGAGAATTCGCCGAACGAAAGTTTCGCGCTTTGAACCCCTGAACCGGGACGGCCGAGGTAGCGCAGGCGTCCGCGCCTGCGAGTTCACGGGGGCGTCCCGCCCCGTGTTCCTCGAAGCGGCGAGACGCCACCCGAACTCGCCGCCGGGACGGCCGCGCCACATGGGCCTGACTGGTTAAGGCGCGGGGGGCGGGGGCGGGACACCGAGAGCATGGTGAAATTTCATCGGGCCGTTGAACGTGTTGGTCCGCCGGACGGTCAAGGCCTCGAACGGTTGGCTGATGGCGGACGCGTCGTTCGTGAAGGACTGCGTGATCCCGGAGGCGGACCGCAGTTGGTAGGCAAGCCCCCGCACCGTGTCATAGCGCAATTCATACTGGGTGGGATTGAGCCGGGTGATCGTGATCGGCGTGTTGGTGACGGAGCCGTCCCAATATCTCCGGGCCAACGACCAGGCGCCCTGGCCGCATTGCGCGCCGACCTGGCGGCCGGCGAAATCATCCACCGGCGGATGGATGCCGCCCCAGATGCGCGAGAGGCCGGCCTGATCGGCGGCATCGTAGTAGGTGGCCCATTGCAAGGTGAGCGTCTGACTCGGCCCGCGTTCAAATCCGAGACCGGTGTTGGCCGGAGCCGTGTAGGTGGCCAGGCCGCCCGGAAAAAACGGCGTGCCGGTCAGGGCCGTGAGCACCTCCGCCGCCGCCCGGCTGAAGGTGCTGTGACCCGAGATGTAACCGGGGAAGGCCGGCGTGACAAAGTTCGTCCGCTGATACGGCACCCAGGTCTCGGCATGCATCCACTTCACGCCCTGATAGGTCGTGACGGGATTCAACGGCTGGCCTGGCCAGGAGAGGATGGCAATCTTGTTCAAGGTCAAACCCGCGTGCCGTCCCGAGACCAGCGAGGAGACCGTGACCAGTTCGATGAGGTTCGTCACCAGCGGCAGGCCGTTGGTGTGATAGGACGGCAGGCCGGGATTGCTCGATTGTCCTTTCCCGCCCTGGTAGCGGATCGCGCTCATCGGCCGCCAGCCATCGTAATAACGCTTGAGCGACCACGCCGCGCAGCCGGCTTCGTGGACGGCGGCGTTGAGGGCGAAGTAAACCTTCACGTCCCATTCGAGATCATCCATCACCGCGCCGGTGCCGCCGATTTTTTTCACCGTCTGCGGATGATCCGCGACATGGTTCGCGAGCACATTCCAGTGGCCGGGCGGAGTTTCGGAGCTGGGGCCGTCCGCCCAGAATTCGGCGAGCACGCGGACGAAATCGCCGCGCTTCACGAGGTTGGTCGCGTAGGGCAGGCCGGTGACGGGATTGTTCGTGTAGCCGTGGCCGTCGCTGGTGCCGAGGGGATTGTTGCCGAACGAGGCGGGGGAAATGTCCAGCGTCACGCCGTCGTCCGGCGTCAATTCGCTGCTGCGCTGGATCACGGCCAGCACGTTGGAGCGGAAGAGGAGATTGCCCACGCCATTGAGGAACGGCGGCGGGCCAGGATCGATCCACGGTTTTGTCGCGTCGGTGCGCGCGAGGGCAAAGGGCCGCACGCCCAGCCATTGCGCGCCGAGATACGGCTGGAGCGAGCCGGCGGGAAAACCGTTTTGATCCACCGCATTGACGATCAGCAGCCGCTGCCAGTGATTGACGTCAAGAATCGTCCCCGGAAAACCCTGGCCGTCGATGTAGCCGTCGTCGGTGATGCCGGCCCGGTCGGTGGCCAGCGGATAAAGATTCGTATAGACGTAGCCGCCCTGGCCCACGGGATAGTCCGGGTAGGGAGCGGTCTGGGTTCCTTCGGCCTGCCGCGCCCCGTCGTTGATGAACCAGGCCGAGACGGTGTCGAAGATCAAGTTGCCCACACCCGCCGGGGTGGCCGTGTCGCGGGAGACGTTGTTGGCGCTGTAGCCGAGCGCGGCCAGCTGGGCGTCGTCCGCCGCGAGCGAGTTGGTGATGGTTTTCGAATACGCGTGGCGCTCCCGGAGAATCCGCCAGGCCGCGTAGCTGATCGCTTCGCGCCGCGCCGCCGCCACGTCGGCGGCGGTGTGTTTGCCGTGATAGACGTAACCCACCGCACCGTTCGTGTCATAGGCCGCCCAGGCGTCGTAAATGCAGACGGAAAGGCTGAACAGATTGCGCGCCTGCGCTGGCGGATGCGGCGTGTCCGCGCGGATGGCCGCGAGCGCGCGCTCGTTCCAGACGCGGGCGACACTGTTGGAAGCGGCGGCGTGAAGTTGGACACTGGCGCAGCCAAGCAGCAGCAGCACGAGGAGAACCGGCGAAACGTGACGGCGGGGTGAAACGAGGGAGCGAAAGTGCAGACGGCGCGGAAATGTTTTCATCGGGTCGATTGATTGCGGTGAACCCTATTCCACTCATTGGCCAAAGCAAACTGTTCGGAGGATGACGGAAGAGCGCAAGGCGCATCTGGGAGTTGCCACCGTGAGGAACGCCGGCTTCAGCCGGCAGAAGCGCACGAACCACGAGCGCCCTCAGATTCGCCGCGCCTTCGGACCAAGGGCGCTGCTGCCGACTGAAGTCGGCGTTCCATCCGGCGACCCGGCACGGTGGTGCTTC
>SIBH01000015.1 GCA_009695285.1 Pedosphaera sp. | reverse complement strand
TCAGGTTCAGGCTCCACGTAGAAGAAATGATTGCCCTTCACGCTGCTCCAGAAACCGTCCTCGTCCGGAAAGATTTTGGAATCGCCCAGCTCTTGTTTGTGCCGGGGGTTGAATGGCTTGATCAATCCAATCTGGTTGGTGACGGGGATGAGCTTGAGGGAAGCAGGCTCTTCCCGCCGCCACTTGTCGGCCTTGCGGTTGGATTTTTTCCCGGACGGCATGTCGAATCCCTCGGGATCCGCGGGGAAGCCGCCCGGTCCGGAGGGCAGATGCAGCGGCGGGCTGGAGTCGATGAATTTGACCGTGCGCGTCAGGTCCGTGACCGGCCGGCGGGACATGCCGCGTCCGACATGATCCTTCTTGAAAATGTAGCCGCCGGTGACATTCGGTTCGGTGTTGTCATCCGGATGCAGCCGGGCGATGTCAACGCGCGCTGGATCGCGGGTGATCTTGTCTTCGAAAACATAGATGCCCATGTAGGAGTTGGTCGTGAGTTTCTCGCCGGATTCGTTGATGAAGACTTCCACGAACCGGGTGTGCGGCGCCCAATGGCCCATCTGGTTGCTCAACTCGTAGGCCAGGACGTCCCGCATGAAAGTCTTGTCCGGATAGGGCGCATACAGCACCCACTCGGACTGCTTGGGGAAGCCGAAAACGGAGATGCCCTGCTTTTCGTCATTCTCAGCCAGCGCCCGGAAGGTGAGGGAGTGCTTGGGATATTTCCTCGAGGCATGGCCGCGCACGTTCATCGAGGCGCGTCCGTCAAAATCCGCCGGGCCGGTCAGGGTCGCGCGGCCGCCGTTGGTGTTGATGAAGCGGGCCGTGACGATGACCCGCGTGTTGCGCTCCGCCGAAAACTCCTCGCCTTGCGTGTCAATGATGATGAGCGGCAGGTTGGAAGTGAAGCCGGCCAGGTCTTCGCCCAGCAACGTGAGATCAACGGACACCGTCGTGCTCGGCCGGCGGGCCGGGGCAAAACTTCTCGCCCGCACCAGCGCGGAGTTGGTGATGCGCAGCGGGCCAGTGTAGAGACGCGAGGCCGGCGTCGGCTCGCTTCCGTCGAAGGTGAAGCGGATCGACGCGCCCGGGGCCGTGATTTGGAGCGTCAGATCCTTCGCGTAAACACCGCTCGGCGCCGAGAACGCCGGGGAGGGCGCGGTCTCCTCGGCGGCCCGGGCCGGAAGGAGGACGGCGGGCGCGAGAACGCTGAAGAGGAGCATCGCCCGCATTAAAAGGGTTTGCCGCCCGCGAAAAAAATAAGATGGTTGCTTGCTCACGTTGCTGGACTTGCAGAATCTCGACCCATTGACCGTGTGGCTTATTCAGTGACAATGACAATTTTTGATGAAACCTGTTCCCGCCAACGTCGGAGAACAATTCAGAATGATGAAATTCAAGCCTGACTGGAAAGTCATTTTTTGGCGGGGACGGTGGTTGCCCATCGTCCTGCTGGTCATGGCGGCCACCGGCTTCACCCCGGCCCAGGAGCGGCCGGTTTTTCGCTCCGTCAACCTGACCAACTTCTACACGGAGATTTTCAACGGCACCAACGCAGGAAAAAGTTCCTCCGGAAATGCCGCGACTCAGTTGCCGCAGGGCGAACAGACCCTGGATGGTATTCCCTACCACATCGGGGGCCGCCTCGAGGTCACCGGGCTGGATGCGGCGCGGAACGGTGATTTCCGCAACGCGCAGGTCGAAGGCATTCCCATCGGGCAGAAAGCCGCGCGTTTGCACCTGCTGCATGGAGCGGCTCACGGCGTGAAGAACGGCATCCCGATGTCCTCGCTGGTGTTGCACTACGCCGGCGGCGAAACCCGATCGGTGCGGCTGACCTACGGCGTCCACGCCCGCAACTGGATGCGGGATGCCGGGGAGAAACACAGCAGGCTGGCCGATCCCAACTCGAGCCTTGCCTGGTCGAACTTCGGGGCTGATTCGCCCGCGACGCAGACGCCGGGGACGTTCGAAATTGAATCGCTCCTGACGCAAAAAACGGAGAATTCCGGGAAATACGATTTCATCAAGGGCTGGTATGGCGCGGATAGCCTGAGCGTCATCGCCAACTCTTCCGGCCAGACGGTGCGCGTGCCGGGAACCGCGAAGGCCCACGGCGTGGCGGTGCATCCGTCTCCCATGCGGCGCGTCATCATCGGCTGGCGCAGTCTCGTCGCGGGCACCCTGCGCGTCGAGGGCGCCGTTCAGCGCGTGCATGCCGATTGCGGGAACGGCGTCGATTGGACGGTGGAATTGCAGCACGGCGCCACCCGGCGACTGCTCGCGTCCGGCACGGCCCAGAGTGCGAAGGAAGTGAAGTTCGGTCCGTTCGTGAATCTCGCCGTGGAGCCCGGAGACATGCTGGCGGTGTCCATTGGCCCGCGCGGCGGCAACCATTCGTGCGATTTGACGACGGTGGATTTGAACGTGAGCGACGGCAAGCGCGCCTGGAATCTGGCCAGGGATGTCTCGCCGGACATTCTCGCCGGCAATCCACACGCCGACCGGCTCGGAAACGCGGGCGTGTGGTATTTTCTTAGCGAGCCAGACAAGCCGGACCGGGCGGAGCGCACGCCAGACGGGATGCGGCGTTTGTTCAAGACCACTTTCGACAATCCGCTGCCCGACCGGGAAATCGTCAGTCTGGATGTCGTGTCACTGTTCGGCAAAGCTTCGCCCATCATCTTCGCCCTGACGCTGGAGGAGAAGGCGGGGGTGACGCTGCTCCAGCCTGCCCCGGGCAAGACAACCGCGAAATCCGCTTGGCATCCCGATTCCGCCTACCGTCAGGAACTGCTGCTGCGCGTCACCGGAGCGGACGGGAAGACACCGTTGACGAACGCCGTCGCGCAGCTCTCGATCACGGATGATGCTTCGACCTACTTTTTTGGCGAGACGGCCGTCGATGCGTCAGGCACCGGCCGGCTAGCTTTTCCCGTGCAACAGACGTTGCTGGTTCGGTTGGTCGTCACCGCGCCCGGCCATGCGCTGGAGGTCGTCACCGCCTCTCCCTTTGATTCGAAGGGGGTGCCACCAGAGATGAGTGTCCGGCTCGCCCGCGGATCGAAGGTGGGCGGAGTGGTGCAGAGTCTCAACGGATTGCCCGTGTATGACGCAGAGGTGATGATTTCGCGCCTGACAAAAATCGGGGAGGCCGATTTTACGAGAACGGTTTATGACATCGTCTCGACGGACGCAGCGGGGCGCTGGGTGAGCGAGCGGCTTCCGCCCGCGCTCGGCGGCTTCAGCTTCAATGTCTCCCATCCGGATTACAATTCCGTCATCTATGAGTCAGCAGTTCCTGGCGTCTCGAACCGTTTCCAAGTCCGGCCCGAAGATCTGACCACCGGCCTGGCCGTTATGAAAATACCGGCTAAGATGCGCGTCAACGGTCTCGTCACGGACGCGAGGGGGGCGGCGATGACGAATGTGGACGTGGTACTTTACACCGAGAGCTACGGTAACCGCCGGAGCCGGACCGACACCAACGGCGCATTCCTGTTCGTGGCCACCGAGCCGAGCAAGGGGGCCGTTCTGGTCCAAGCGTCGAACTTTGCGCCGGTCTTCCAGGCCGTGGAAGTGGAGTCGGGTTTCAAACCAATCCGGATCACGCCCGTGAAAGGACTTCCGCTCAAGGCCCGCGTCCTTGGTCCGGATGGCGTGCCGGTCCCCGGAGCCAGCGTGGAACTTACCTCATGGAACAACACCCGGCTGGCCTCGTGGCGGACGATGACTGATGACGAAGGGCGATTCCAATGGCCAAATGCGCCGATTGGCGTCCTGGTCTTTTCCGTCAGCAAGAACAACTACAGCGAAGGCTATCTGCGGGTGGCCGTCCCAGCAGTTGGAGAAACAAGCATGACCCTGCGGAGAAATTCGCGCCTTTATGGTTCCGTGGTAGATGCGCAAACCGGCAATCTCCTCGATTTCTACATGCTGATCAGGGGGCATCGGGATTCGCCGGATGAGCCGATGCGCTGGAACCGGAGCTACGCGGAGCCCATCAGGCGCGGATATTTTTCGGCGACCATCAATGATACGACAGGCGGGGAAACACGCCTGTTGCTGGAGGCACCCGGTTATCTGCCCCTGATTTCCGATCCGATCACCAAGGCGGGATACTTCACCAACCGCTATGTCCTGCGTCGTGGGAGCGGCCCGCGCGGTGTCGTGCAACTGCCCGACGGCACACCGGCGCCGAAAGTCACGGTCGTGCTTGGCGATTCAAGCCGGGAACCGCGCATTGCTTATGCGGGCGAAATCACCCGCGACACCAATGTAACCGCATCGGTTTTCACGGACAGTGCCGGGCGGTTCGAATTGCCCTCCCGCCCGGAGGACAAAAACATTTTCGCCTCCGGCACCTTTGGATTCGCCCGGACGACCGTGCGCGAACTTGCTGCGACCGGAAAAATCATCTTGCAGCCCTGGGGTCACATCCGGGGAACGCTTCGTGTCGGCGACAAGGCACAGTGGTACCAACTGATCACGCTCCATAACCGGGAAAATGATGTGGGCGAGACGGGCCGGCCGAATCTGACCATGGACCGGTCGGCGCGGGTGGATGAGTCTGGAGCAATGAAGGGCATTTTCGCCTTTGATAGAGTTCCCCCGGGCGAATGGCAGGTCTCCGTGCAAAACCGTTTCCGGAACTATTCCCAGTCCCCCGTGATCTTGAGCCACGGCGAACCGGTGGTCGTGAAACCTGGCCTCACCAACGAGGTCACCATTGGCGGTGGCGGCATTTCCGTCACCGGCCGGGTGGAAACCACCAGCATCGAAGCCTTCGACATCGACTGGCTGCGGGACGCACACACCCTCGTGCTCCAGGTGCCGGGGATCCCCGACCTGACGCCGCCGAATCTTGCGCGGGCGAAAAACCCGGCCGAGCGGCAAAAGCTGACGCAGGAATTCAATCGCCGGGAAAATTCATTCTGGTCCTCGGAGAAGGGACGCGCCGCCGCCCTCGCCCAGCGTACCTACGCGCTCATCTTTCAAACGAATGGAACGTTTTACGCCCACAACATCCCGCCCGGTTCCTACCAGTTGACCATCGCCCCCACCATCGTTCTCCCGGACAAATACACCAGAGGTTTGCTCGGGCTGATCAGCCGCAAGGTGGTGGTCCGTCCGCCCGTCGAGGGCGGAGTTTTTGACTTCGGCACGCTCAAGATGGAGGTCAAAGCGCCGGCCCGTCCCGGACACCCCGCCCCGTCCTTTGTGGCCAAGACATTTGATGGCCGGACCATCCGGCCCGAGGATTTCCACGGCAAATTTCTGCTGATCGATTTTTGGAGCGCGGCGAGCGAATACCGCAATACAGAATTGCAGACCTTGCGAGAACTCTCGATTCAGGAAACGAACCGGCTCGTCGTCCTCAGCCTGAACCTCGACGCGGACATGCGGACCGCCGAATCCTTCGTGAAGATGAGCGAGATGTCCTGGCTGCAGGGATGCCTGGGCGCCTGGGCGGAGTCGGGCGTGCCTTCGGCTTATGGCGTTGAAGCCCCCGGATTGATCCTGGTTGATCCGGAGGGAAGACTGGCGACGCGCGTGCTGAACGGCGAATATGTCCGCCGGACGATTTACAAGTTTTTGGACGGACCCCACACCGACAATGTATGGGATTTCGCCTATGCGGATGACATGGACGGTCTGGCCCGGCTGGTGCGCGCGAAATCGGCCGGAGACCTGAACATGGAAGCGGCTTTGTTCAAATCCATCCAGAGCGCCGCGTCCGACCGCCGGCTCCCCCTCACCGCCAGCGTGCTTGAATGGGGCACTGGACTCGTGACCAGGCTTCTGACCACACCTGAAGGCCCGCCACGACGCACGGCGTGGATCAGCACCCCGCTCATCGACGCGCCCACCAGCAGTCCATGGGCGTACCAGGTGCGTCGCTGCTCCGATGGGCGGTCCGCGCGGCTCATTTCGAGTTTCCCAATTTCTGAGTATCTCACTGGCACTCTTTCCTCGTCTCCTTTCCTGCTGCCGCCAGACCTGAGCTTCTATCTCGCCGGTCATGACGGAAACGCCGAAAAATCCCGCCGAAGGCTGAACATCGTCCGGCTCATCGATGCCACGACCAAGGAGGTCTTGCGCGAAGTGTCGGCCCCGGGAAGCGATACCGCGCAGAGGGTTTCATGGAATCTTGGCGAGTTTGCCGGCCGGCGCGGTTACATCGAGGCCACCGACGCTCTGACGGGCGGGAGTTACGCCTGGCTGGCCTTGGGCCGCTTCCAGCCGGCTTTGCCTGAACTGGAAATGGAGATTCCTGCGGAAGGTTTTTCCTCCCGGCAGGCCGGAGCCGATCTGGTCCGCATGCTCAAGCTGGTCGCCTTTGTTCCGCAACTGTCCGCGATTTTTGCCGATCGGAAAAATGACGAACACTCCCGCGCGGCCGCCGGTCGGGCGCTCATTGCCCTGAGCAACCCGAATTCCACCACCCTGGACCCCGTTCTGGCGGCGGTCTCCCAGTCCGGCGAGCCAGACTCGCTCCGTGCAAAGATTGCGACTTACTTCACCGAAATCCATTCATATTCCACCAGGATCATCAATCAACGCATCGCCGACGCCATGCCCGGCGCATCGCCCGGGCTGCGAAGCGCATTTGCGGGCGGGCTTACTTCGGGCCGCGCCGGTTGTCAGGTGTTCATCAAGTCCATCGAGGACGGGAAGATTTCGCCGGTCATGCTTCGTGAAAAAGGCATGGTTGAACGCCTGCGCAGCCACCTTCAGAACGAGGATAAGCTCCGCATTGATGCCCTGCTGGCAAAACTCCCGCGGAGAAACGCCGCGGGCAACTAAGCGGCCAGTCAGACGGGCACCTGGCTGGAGAGAGGACTGGCGCGGAACGCCGGCTTCAGCCGGCAGAGACGCCCGGCCACCACGGGGATTCTGGAGATTCCATCCCGCCCGGACTTCGAGGCCAGCTGCTGGTTGAAGCCGGCGTTTCTGAACCGGAACCATGCGGTGGAACGCGCCCTTGACCCCGTCCCGATCCGATGGGGAGAGGGTGAACGTCCTGACCTCGTGACGCGGCGCACGATCCAGTGAACGGCCAAGCGATGGTGTGATCTTCTCCCTCGCCCCGTCCGACGGGGAGAGGGCTGGGGTGAGGGGATTTTCCTGCTGCACCGTTCCGGCTGAAACCGCGTCAGTGATCGTGCTTGAACGCCGCGTGGTCGGGGCTGCCTTCGGCCAGAAGATACGCGAGCAGGTCGAGGATTTGTTCCTTGTTGAGCATGTTCAACAGGCCCGCCGGCATCCGGGACAAGTCTTCCTTGCTCCGTGATTTGATCGCGCTCTTCTTCACCTTCTGAATCGCCGCCTCGGACGGACCCGTCTGAACGGTCACGGTCTCCGCGTCCTCCGCCAGGACGATGCCGGAGACGAAATTCTCATCACCGAGTTCCAGCGACTGGGCGCGGAATTTGTCATCAATCACCTTCGAAGGATCGAGGATCTGTTCCAGCAGGGCCTGACGGTCGTTTTTCCAGCGGCCGAGAACTCCGGACAGATTCGGACCGAAGGCCGTGCCTTCCTTGCCGAGTTGGTGGCATTGTGCGCAGGCGAGCGAATTGAACAGCGCCTTGCCGCTGGCGAAGTTGCGATGCTGATCCACACGCTTCAAGTCGGCCGCGAGATCAGCGGTCTTCCATTCGGTGATCTTCGGCGCCTCCTGCTCGGGATTCTTGGCGAGGTAATCCTCGATGTCCGTCGTGACGACAAGCGTGCCGAACATCCGCGCCCAGTGGCCGGGAAAGGTGCAGACGTAGGTGTATTCGCCGGGGGCATCCGGCGCGGTGAAGTTGAGCTTCAGGCTGGCGCCCGGATCGACGAGCTTGGAGCCGTAGAGAACTTTCGGTGACTTGGGGATGTACATCCGGCCTTCCTCGTCCGCTTCCTGGGGCATGGCGTCGGCGAGCTTGCCGATTTCCTCGCGCGCACCCGGCGCGGTGATGACGAAGTTGTGCGGCATGGCGTCCGGGTTTTCGAAAATGATTTCCACCGGCTTGCCGGCCTCGACGACGAGACGCGTCTTGTCGAAAAACATCTGCTCGTGGAGCGTCTTGAGCACGATGACGCGCACGCCCAGTTCGCCGAGGGCTTTGCGGATGCGCCGGCCTTCGTCCGAAGGCAGGAGCAGGGAGAGGTCGTTGCCCAGTTGCATGGCGTCGAGAAAATCCTGCCCGGTGCGCTGGTCGGTGGGAACTTTCGCGGCGTGCTCGATCAGGCTCTGCGCCACCGGGCCGGCCTGGTCTTTCTGCCAGGCGGAGCGAGGGAGTTGCAGCAGCGAGCGCACGGCGGTGGCGCGCTCGGTGCCGGCACGAATCAAACTGGCGAGCGCGGCAAAGTTCGCGGCTTCGTGCCCTTTCATCGCGGGCAGCGCCTGGATGGCCTGACGTTGCAGATCCGGGGTCGCCGCCTTTTGGGCGAGGGGCGAGAGCCTCGGCTGGAAGGACGTGCGCAAGGTTGCGTCCATGACGAGCGGCACGCCGCAGACGAGATCGGTCAGGCGGGCGTTGTCCTTGGCGGCCTGTTCCCAGACCGCGTCGGCCTTGCCGTCGGCCGTGATCAGGCCGGCGGAGACCACGCAGCGGGTCTCACGCAGCTTCGCCTTGGCGCGCAAGTTTTCGAGGGCGGATTTTTTCGCGGTCAGATCGGCGGGCTTGGACCTGGCGAGGAACGGCCCGAGGTCGGTGATCGCGACGGCGGAGCCGGAACCCAGCGCATCGAGACGTTCCAGTGCGGCGAGCAGCTCGGTGAGGCGGTCGGTCTTGTGCAACGCGGCCAGCCCGGCGAGGGCTTCCTCGCGATATTTCGCGTCGAGTCCCTTGCGTTTCAGGAAGGCGTTGAAGACCGGCTCGACGCGTGGAGCCTGCACCAGCTCCTTGTTCGAGAGCTGGCTGATGATGTAGTCGGCGGCCTTGGGATTGGCCGGGATGTAAATCTTTTTCGGGCCGTCGTCCGTCTTCGGTTCCTCGTCCTGGGCGGCCAGCGGGAGCGCGGTGAGGAACGCGCCGAGCAGACAAAGCGGGATGAGCGAGATTTTCATGTTCTTGTTTTAAGCAGAATCGGCATGGCCCGGTGAGGGGCACATGCCGATTCGTGAAGTTTCAAGGAGCGCCGTGCCTGCTCAGTTCATGTACTTTTTGAGAGCCGACATCGTCTCGTCCAGGCAGTACTTGATGTAGTAATCAGGCTTGGTCGGATCGGCTTCTTTCTCCAGAACCGCCAGGGCGATTTCGCCGGCTTCCTTCGTGGTGAAGAAGCTGCAGGCGCGCACGGCTTCGAGGCGGACACGGGGATGCTCGTCGGCCACCTGGACTTTGAGCAGGGCGAGAGGGTTCTTGACCCGATCGCGCCAGTAGCAGAGCACGCGGGTGGCGGCGGCGCGGGCGTGATGGTCGGGCGAGCGCAGAACTTCTTTGAGGAGCGATTCATCCACGACGTTGTGCCACTGATGGACCCAGAGAGCTTCGAGGCGATGGTGCTCGTAGTCCTTGTCCTTCGTGTCAAGGGACGCGGCCCACTTCTTGGCGGCGGCCACAACTTTCGCGCTGTCGTGCTTGCCGAGTTCGATCTTGGCGCGGGTGCGGACGTCGTTCTCGGGGGTCTTGAGGGCTTCGAGCAGCGCGGGGATGGGCTGGCCGTCGATCTTCACGGGTGTGAGCAGTGGGCGGCCTTCAAAGGTGATGCGGTAGATGCGGCCGTGCAATTTGTCGCGGTGCGGGTCGCGGATGTGGTGCTGCATGTGGCCGATGAGCTCCTTGGCCCAGTCGCAGAAATAGATGGAGCCATCGGGGGCGATGGCAACGGCGATGGGGCGGAAGTTGGGGATCATCTGGTTGTCACCCTTGATCAGGTCCTGGACGGAGGTGCCTTTCAATCCGGAACCCTCTTCAGAGAATTTCGCCTGGAATATGCCTTGGAAGCCAATGACGTTTAGGTTGAGGAAATTCCCCTGAAACTCTTCCGGGAAATGGCGGCTCGAGAGGATGCCGGTGGCGGGGCAGGGCCGGGACGGGCGGCTCCAGAATTGTTTCATGCCCTTGTGTTTTCCGGACTCGAGGTAGCCGCTGAAGGCGGGGGCGAAGAAATTCTCGTTGCCGGTGGCGTCGGTGATGATGTCGTTGCCCCAGTAGTCGAAGACGCGGCCGTGGGGGTTGGCGAAACCATACGGGACGTAGCGTTCAAATTTTCCAGTCACCGGCTCGAAGCGGTAGATGCAGCCGTCGGAATTGCGAATCGGGCCGATGGCGGTCTCGACCTGGGTGCGGTGAAAAACGCCGTCGCTCAGGTAGGTCGCGCCGCCGGGGTCGAGCACCATGGCGTTGGCGGTGTGGTGTGAGTCGGCGGAGTCCATGCCCATCACGACGCGCTCTTTCCAGTCGGCCTTGCCGTCTCCGTCGGTGTCGCGGGCAAACCAGAGGTCGGGCGCCTGCATGACGAGCACACCGTCCTTGTAAAACTGGAAGCCCGTCGGGCAGTTCAAATTGTCCAGATAGGTCGTCGCCTTGGTGGCTTTGCCATCGGCGCCGAGGTCGAAGACGAGGAGTTTGTCGGCCACTTTGTCGGTGGGGGTCATTTCCGGGTAGCTCGGCCAGGCGGCGACCCAAAGGCGGCCCTTGGTGTCGAAGCCCATCTGCACGGGGCTGACGAGTTCGGGAAATTGCTCCTCGCTGGCGACGAGCGTGACCTTGAAGCCGGCCGGCACCTTGATGTGCTTGATCGATTCCTCGCCGCTCAGGAAGGGTTTGATGTCGGCCTTGTTCGACTGGATTTTCTCAACGGCTGGCAGGTTGGAGTCGTCCACCTTGAGATCGCCGCCCTTGGCGATGGCCCAGACGCGGAGGTCGCGGTTGGCGGTCTTCACTTCGCGCTGGGTCATTTCCTGCTGCATGATGTCGCGATTGGAAATCTGCGGCGAACCAGCGCCGGCCTTCGGGAAGCGCAGGTTGGAGCGGCCGCCGTACACGTTGTATCCGTCCACCGTGCGGTAGCGATGGTGCCACTCGGTGTTCTTATCGACGATGGCGCCGCGGAGTTTTTCGAGGTTGCCAGTGGGGGCGGAGTCGCCGAAGACGGCGCGGAAAATATCCGGTGCGAGCGCCTTGGCGCCGGCTTCGCTGAGCATGAAGGTGTTGATCGTCAGCGGTTCATCGGCCTTGGAATATTGCTTCTTGGAAATGGCGAAGAGGTCCACGAACTGCACGTCGTTGGCCTTGGCGACCTCGGCCATGGCGGCCGTGTATTTCGCGAGGTTGGCGTTGTTCTTGGCGGCGTCGGGCTGGTTGGGATCCTTGATTGCCTCGCAGGCGATGGGCGAAAAGAGCACCACGCGCGGCGCGCTGTTGCTGTTGTAGTTTTTGGTCTTGGCGTCCTTGAGGAATTTGTCCAGGTCGGTCTTGTACTTCGCTAGGCCTGCCTCGCCCTTGAATGACTCGTTGAAACCGTAGAACGCGAAGATCACGTCGGCCTTCACGCGCGACAGCCATTGATCACGCGAGCCGAAGTTTTCTGAACGATGCCAGGTGGTGACCTCGTCGGCGGCAGTGGCGAGATTGCGGAAGACCAAATCGTGCTTCGGGAACTTCGCGGCGATGAGCGTCTCGAGTGCGCCTTCGTGCTGCATGCGGTCGGCCACGGAACCGCCGAGGATGGCGATGCGGTCGCCGGTTTTGAGTTCGAGCTTGGCGGGTGCGTCGGCGGACGCGATGAAAGCGCAGGCGAAGGTGAGAACGAGGGTGAGGAAGCGTTGGTTCATGTTGCGATTGGTTTTGGGACTGGTGATTTGAGAATGGGGAATGTTAATTTAGTTTGGTCTGGTTGCTATTTCTTGACTCCCGGGGGCAGAACTTTGCCCAGGGCGTGATCATCCGGGGTCAGGCCGCGACGGTAGCTGCCGAAGCCATAATTGTTGGGCTTAAAATCATCCACGTAGGTGACGTCGGCCTTGGCCGGAACTTCCATGCCTAAGCCCCAGTAAACACCATTAACCACGACGCGACGGAGGCCTTCGCTTTGCAGGTCGGTGGCCGCTCCCATGGTGGTGCAGAGCACTTTGTTTTCCTTGCCGGCCTCATTCTTGTGGAGGCGGGTCCAGATGACCGGTTGCATGGGCATGTTCTTTTTATTGGCGACCGGTTGGTCGGTCGGCTTCATGCCGGCGAGCACTGCACCGCGGACAAGTATTTTTGAATCCGCCATCGGATTGGCCGTGTAAACATCCGTGTCACCAAAGATGTCGCTGACGCCGCGCAGGATCGGGTCTTCCTTGGCTGCTTCCTCGATGATGCCGCGCGTCGCCTCCGACTTGTGTCCGCCATGATGGTTCACCCAGGTTTCACCGAGCACCTGCCGGCCAAAACCTTGTTTCCAGACTCCGCTGTTGAAATTGTATTTCGCCCATTGGCTGGCGGCTGGATAACCGTTGAAGGCGTGGGTCGAAGTGCGCAGGCCGATCATCGGCTTGCCTGCGAGGTAGGCTTTCTCGAAACGCTGCATCGCGTCGTCCTTCCAGTGGCGGAACCGCAGCGACATGACGATGATGTCGGCCGAGTCCAGCGCTTCGGAGCCAGCCAGCGAGTCACCCTTTTCGGGGTTGATGGTGCCGTCGGCGTTGAGCGAGAAGAGCACCGTGCACTTGAAGCCGTGGCGCTGGCTGAGAATTTTCGCGAGCATCGGCAGCGCTTCCTCGGAGCGGTATTCCTCGTCGCCGGAGAGAAAGACGATGTGCTTGCCCTTGCCGGGGCCGGCCTTGCCCTCGTAAACCGCGGTTTCGGCGGCACGGAGATTCAGGCTCATTAACAGTGAACAGAGGATTAAGATGTAATTTTTCATGTGTCTTTCAATAGTGCTGGAAACTGACGAGCTACGACAAGCATGGATTCAAACGGTTTTTGCGCGCGCAGCATCTGGGCGGTTCGACGGTGGCGGCGGGCCTCCGGCACGCCGCTACGAATCATCGCGTGCGCGGATGTGCGGAAAAAACTGGCGTTGCGCCCGGACTTTCAGGCCAACTCTCCCCCATGTCCGCGCAACACCTCATCGTCTTCCTCAAAGCGCCGCGACCGGGCGCGGTCAAGACCCGCCTCGCGCCGTCGCTCGGGGCGGACGGCGCGTGCGCGGCGTATCGGCGGCTCGTGGAGACGCTCCTGAAAAACCTAGCCCCGCTGCACGATGTGGAACTGCGCCACGCCCCGGATGATGCGGCGGCGGAAATCGCGCCGTGGCTGCGCGCGGGTTGGCGGGCGCGCGGGCAGGGCGGGGGAGATTTGGGACGACGGTTGCAGGCGGCGTTTGCGGAGGCGTTCGCGGCGGGCGCGCAGCGGGTGGTCATCATCGGCTCCGACTGTCCCGAGGTGAACGCGGGCGACATCCAGGAGGCGTGGCGCGAACTGCGGAAGCACGACGTGGTGGTCGGCCCGGCGGTGGACGGCGGGTATTGGCTGATTGGATTGCGGCAGCCGTCGCCGGAATTGTTTGAGGACATGGCCTGGAGTTCGGAGACGGTGCTGGCGGAGACGATGCAACGCGCCCGGGCCGCGCGGCGGAGCATTCAGGTGCTGCGGATTTTGACGGACGTGGATACGGAGAAGGAGTGGCGGGAGTTCCTGGCGACGGCGGGGGAGTGAAACTGGGCAGGAGTTCCGCACGGCTTCCCTAGTTGTCACCGTCGAGCATGCGTCCGAGACCGCCCAGGACGGATCCTTCCTCGCGTCCGCCGCGGCCGGTCTGCGGCGCGGAGGCGACGATCCGCCCGGCCAACCGGCTGAGCGGCAGCGATTGCAGCCACACCCGGCCCGGCCCGCGCAAGGTGGCGAAGAACAGGCCTTCACCGCCGAAGAGCGCGCTCTTGATGCCGCCGACCATTTGAATGTCATACTCCACGCTCGGCTGAAAGGCGACGATGCAGCCGGTGTCCACGCGCAACCGTTCGCCGGGCGCGAGGTCGCGTTGATACAGCGTGCCGCCCGCGTGCACGAAGGCGAGGCCGTCGCCTTCCAGCTTTTGCAGGATGAAACCCTCGCCGCCGAACAGTCCCGCGCCGAAACGCTTGGTGAAGGCGATGCCGAGCGTCACGCCCTTGGCCGCGCACAGAAACGAGTCCTTCTGCGCCAGCAATTCTCCGCCGATCTCGGAAAGATGCACGGCGATGATCTTGCCGGGATACGGGGCGCCGAACGCGACCTTCTTTTTACCGGCGCCGCGATTCTGGAAGACGGTCATGAACAGTGATTCGCCGGTGATCAGGCGCTTGCCGGCGCCCAGCAGCGTGCCGAGAAAGCCGCTGTTCTTTTGCGAGCCGTCGCCAAAGATTGTTTCCATCTCGATCCCGTCCTCCATGAACATCATCCCGCCGGCTTCGGCCACGACTGCCTCCAGGGGGTCGAGTTCTACTTCGACGAACTGCATGTCGTCCCCGTAAATCTTGTAATCAATTTCGTGCATCGCTGGCATAGGCGTAATTCTGTTTTCCGCCCCAATCATGGGCATTGACGTGGAAGGGTGTCAATTTCGACTTGGCAGTGAAGGCGAAAGACCCGGCGCTCCGAATACCTAGTCGGCCACTTTTCCCGGAAATTTTACGGCGGATTTGGATCCGAGGAACTTGAAAGCCCCACGGCGCAGATGAAATCGTTGATGAAACTGATTCCATCCCGCCGGAATTGCGTTTAATTTGGCACCGAACCTTGAATGAACCGCGGACTTTTCATGCCGGTGCTGGTGCTCGCTTTCTCCGCGGGCACGGTGCCGTTCAGTTCAATGGCGGCCGGCGCGGGAGATGAGTTTTTCGAAACCAAAATCCGGCCCGTTCTGGCCGAGCACTGCTTTGAGTGCCACAGCGCGTCCGCGCGGAAACTCAAGGGCGGTCTCCGACTCGATGGCCGGAAGGAACTCCTCGCCGGCGGCGAGACCGGTCCCGCCATCGTGCCCGGCCAACCCGAGACCAGCCTGCTGATCAGAGCCATGGCGCATCGGGACAAGGATCTCGCCATGCCGCCAAAAAAACCGAAGCTGCCCGACGCCGTCATCGCGGACTTCGAGCGGTGGATTCGCGAAGGCGCCGTCTGGCCGGCCACCGAAACCGCGTCCCCTAAACCCAAGATCGGGGACTTCAATCTCGACCAGCGGAAAAAGAAACAGGCTTGGCTCTGGGAGGCACCACGTCGTCAGGCGGCACCGACGGTGAAGAACAGCCGCTGGCCGCTCGGCACTGAGGATCGCTTTATTCTGCGACGACTTGAGGACGCAGAAATCACGCCCGCGCCCGCCGCCGATGATCGCACCTGGTTGCGACGCGTTCACTTTGTCATCACGGGACTGCCGCCCGGTCGCGAGGAGATTCAGGCCTTTCTGGCGGACACGAAACCCGGCGCGCGCGAGCGGGTCGCCGATCAACTGCTCGCATCGCCGCATTTTGGGGAACGCTGGGCGCGGCATTGGATGGATCTGATGCGTTACGCGGAGTCGCGCGGGCATGAGAGCGACTACATCATCGCCAATGCTTGGCATTATCGCGACTACCTGATCCGCGCGTTCAACGACGGCGTGCCCTATGATCAGTTTTTATCCGAGCATCTCGCCGGCGATTTGCTGCCCGTGCCGCGCCTTCGTCCCGGCACCGAGATCAACGAGTCCGTGCTCGGAACCGGTTGGGCCTTCCTCGGCGAGGAAATTCACTCGCCCGTGGACATCCGGCAGGACGAGTGCGAGCGCATCGACAACAAGGTCGATGTTTTCAGCAAGACCTTCCTTGGACTGACCGTCGCCTGTGCCCGGTGTCACGACCACAAGTTCGATCCCATTCGCGCGCAGGATTACTACGCGCTGAGCGGTTTCATGCTCGGTTCGAGTTTCCGGCAAGTGCGTTTTGAGGCCATGGAGAACAACCGGAAGATGGCGGGCGAACTGGCGGCGCTGCGTGAACGTTTCGTGCTCGGACTGGCGAAGGCCGTGGCAGCGTCGAATGAACGCGGCCTTGGGCAGACGGCGGATTACCTGCTGGCCGCGCGGGAAGTTCTCTTGGCGGAAAAGCAGAACGCCTCCACCGTCTCCGCCGAGGCCGCGCGGAAAAATTCCCTGGATTCAAGCCGGCTGCAACGCTGGGGCGAACTACTCGGCGCCGCCGCCGCAAATCCCGCCAGCCCGCTTCATTCCCTTGCCAAAGTCGTCCTGCATCCTGATTCAGTTGTCCCCGGACGTTTCGTGGATCTGCTGGCCGCGCACCGTCAGGCCAGACCGGCCGGCCTGCCCACAGGCGCGCGTGTCGTCGCCGATTTCACCCGGCCGGATCAGCAACCGTGGAAGGTTGACGGAGAAGCCTTCGGCCCGCGTCCGTTACGGCCGGGCGACATCATCGCCGGAAACAACCCAACTAATCCCATCGCGCGGGTGATGACTTATGGCGCGGCGCGGCGCGACCTGTTTTGGAACCACCTCAAGTCCGCGCCCGGAAATCAGAACGACTCCGGCACGCTGGCGGCCACGGCGCGCTCCGGCCAGATGTTGCGGACGCCGACGGTGACGCTCGGCGTCGGCCGGCTGCATTACCTCATCCGGGGCAAGGCCAAAGTTTATGCCGCCGTCGATTCGCACCTGATGGTTGATGGCCCTCTGCACGCGCGGCTGGTGCAGACATTCGACGGCGGAGCGAAGCCCGAGCCGCGCTGGGTCACCCACGATCTCAGTCCGTATAGCGGGCACCGGACGCATGTCGAGTTTGGGCCGGAGGGCACCGGCGAATTGGAAGTGCTCATGGTCGTCGAATCGGCGGAAGTTCCGAAATGGCAGCCCGGAGCCGCGTTCGAACCGTCCGCCTCCGCCCGCTCGTCGTCGGATTACGCGAAGGAGTTTCAGAACGCGCTGGTCGCGGCGAACCGACATCTGGGCCGGGGCACCCTCGCCAACTCTCCCGAGTCTGCCCGGGACGCGGCTCTGGCCAACTGGCTGGTGCAAAACCCCACGCTGTCCGGCGCGTTACCGGATGTCGCCACGCTGGTCATGGCGGGCGAATTTCTCGCCGCCCAGAGCAATCTCGCCAGCCGCGTCCGCTGGGAATCGCAGACGGCGGTCGCGTGGTTCGACGGCACGGGCGTGGATGAAAACATTCTCGTGCGCGGCAAGCCGTTCCAGCCGGGCGCGGTTTCGCCGCGGAGTTTGCCGGCGGTGTTCGCCCCGGCGAAAACGATTACCACGGCGTCGTCGAGCGGCCGTTACGAACTGGCCCGGCAGCTCGTCGATCCCGCCAATCCGCTCGTGGCGCGCACCATCGTCAACCGCGTCTGGCACCATGTCTATGGCCGCGGCCTCGTCGCCAGCGTCGATAATTTTGGCGCGCTCGGCGACCGGCCGTCTCATCCCGAACTGCTCGACCACCTCGCGTGGCAGTTGGTGCATGAAGACCACTGGTCGCTTCAACGGCTGATCAAACGACTCGTGCTCACCCGGACCTTTGCCATGAGCAGCCACGCGGCGGAGGCGCGCGCCGAGGAACTCGATCCATCCAACACCTTGCTCCACCGGATGCCGGTCCGCCGGCTCGAGGCCGAGGCGATCCGTGACTCGTTGCTCGCCGTTTCTGGCCGGCTGAACCGGACGGTGTATGGGCCGCCGGTTCCGGTGCATCTGACCGAGTTCATTGTGGGCCGCGGCCGGCCGGAACAAAGCGGGCCTTTGGATGGCGACGGCCGCCGCAGCGTCTATGCGGGCATGCGACGCAACTTTCTGTCAACGTTGATGCAGACTTTTGACGCGCCCACGCCGTTCAGCACGGTGGGCCGGCGAAATGTCACCAACGTGCCCGCCCAGTCGCTCGCGCTGATGAACGATCCGCTTTTCCACCAGCAGGCCGGTGTCTGGACGGAACGGCTCCTGCGCGAGACGCGCGAGGCGGATGCGGCGGCGCGGGTCCGGTGGCTGTTTGAGTCCGCTTACGGGCGTCTACCGGCGGACCAGGAGATCGCCGCGTGCCTGGAATCACTTCGCGACCTCCGCCAGTTGCACAATACGACTGACGGGCAAAGCACCGCGGTCTGGGGCGACTTGTGCCACGCCCTGCTCAACGCCAACGAATTCATCTATGTGAAATGACATGAAGCCCTCGCGCCCCAACGATCTGTTCCTCGACCCGCGCATCAGCCGCCGCGAAATGCTGCGCCGCGCGTCGAACGGATTCGGCGCGCTTGCGTTGGCGGCGATGTTCGGCCCCGCCGTGCCGGACGCCCTTGCCGCCATCGTCGCCGCGCCCCGGCGTTCCTTGGAACCGAAGTTGCCCCACTTTCCCGCCAAGGCCCGCAGCGTGATCTTTCTCTTCATGGAAGGAGCGGTCTCGCAGGTGGACAGTTTCGACTACAAGCCGCTGCTCGCGAAATACCACGGCCAGGACCCGCGCCAGGCCATCGGTAAACTCGAGAAGACGCAGTTCGAGAACATTGGCCGGGTGCTAAAGTCCCCGTGGAATTTCCGGCAGCGCGGCCAGTGCGGAATGTGGATCAGCGATCTCTTCCCGCGCCTTGCGGAACGGGCGGATGACCTGTGTGTGCTCCGCTCGATGACCTCGAATTTTCCCGAGCATACCAGCGCGAATTATTTTCTGCACAGCGGGAGCGGACTGCAGGGCCGGCCCAGCGCGGGCGCCTGGGTGACCTACGGCTTGGGCAGCGTGAACGCCGACCTGCCAGGCTATGTCGTTCTCAACGGCGGGCAGATTCCCTCCGGTGGTCTCGATAATTTCGGGAGCGGCTTTCTTCCGGCGACCTATCAAGGTTCGCTGCTCCACGCGCGCGGCACGCCGCTGGCCAATGTCGTTCCCAACGAAAAAATGGCCACCGTGCAGGAGGCCAAGCGCCGTCTGGTCGGGCGCCTGAATCAGCAGGGCCTGGAAAATTCCGGCCGCGAGGACGCGCTCGAATCCGCCATCGCCAACTTTGAACTCGCCGCGCGGATGCAGGTGGCGATTCCCGGCCTGATGGATCTGGCCGGCGAGAGCGAGGCGACGAAGAAACTTTACGGATTCGACGCCCCCTACGAACACACACGCACCTATGCCCGCGAATGTCTCCTGGCCCGGCGCATGGTCGAGCGCGGTGTGCGGTTCATCGAACTGACCATTCCCATGGTGGACGGGTACAACCGGTGGGATGCCCACGGCGGCCTGGTGAAAAATCACGGCGACAACGCCCGTGCCGTTGATCAGCCCATCGCCGGGTTGCTGGCTGATTTGAAGCAGCGCGGGCTGCTCGACGAGACGCTCGTTGTCTGGGCCGGGGAGTTCGGCCGCACGCCGTTTGCCCAGGGCGGCGATGGCCGTGATCACAACGAATTCGGTTTCAGCGTCTGGCTGGCCGGCGGCGGCGTGCGCGGCGGAATGACCTACGGCGAAACGGATGACTGGGGTTACAAGGCCACGACGAACAAACTCGAAATGCACGATCTCCATGCGACCATTCTGCATCTGCTCGGTCTGGATCACGAGAAACTGACCTATCGCTTCAGCGGCCGGGACATCCGGTTGACGGATGTGCGCGGCGAGGTGGTGAAGGAGATTCTGGCATGAACCCGCCCCTGCTCAAGTTGTGCGGCCACTGTTCCCCCGGGGTTCTAGCCCGGCCGTTCCGATCCGGAGTCAGGCGCGCGGCGATGTTCTGTTTGCTGCTTGGTCTCGCCCTGCCGATGCACGCCGCGGATGCGCGGGATGATTTCTTCGAGTCAAAAATCCGCCCGGTGTTTGTGAAGCATTGTTACGAGTGCCACAGCGCGACGTCGGAAAAACTGAAGGGCGGGCTGCGGATGGATTCCCGCGCAGCGCTGCTCAAGGGCGGAGATTCCGGCCCAGCCCTCGTCCCCGGCGATCCCGCGAAAAGCCTTCTCCTCCGCGTCGTGCGTCACGAGGAGAAGGATCTGGAGATGCCGGCGAAGAAACCCAAACTGCCCGACGCCGTCATCACCGATCTCGAGCAGTGGGTGAAACAGGGCGCGGCGTTTCCATCCGGCGTCGCGACCCCGGCGGACAAACCGCACTGGGCGTTTCAGCCGGTGAGAAACCCTCCCCGGCCCGTCGTGAAATCGCCCTGGCCGCGCACGTCGGTGGATGATTTTGTTTTCGCGAAACTGCGCGCGCAAGGCGCGTCGCCCGCCGCCGCCGCTGACAAACGGACGCTCCTGCGCCGCGCCACCTACGACCTCATTGGCCTTCCTCCCACCGCCGCTGAGGCGGACGCCTTTGCCAACGATCCATCGCGGGAGGCCTTTGCCAAAGCGGTTGACCGCCTGCTGGCCTCGCCGCAGTACGGCGAGCGCTGGGGCCGTCACTGGCTCGATCTCGTGCGCTATGCCGACACCGCGGGCGAGACGGCCGATTATCCGGTGCCGGTTGCCTGGCGTTATCGGAACTGGGTCATCGACGCCTTCAACGCCGACAAGCCGTACGACGAATTTCTCCGCGAACAGATCGCCGGCGACATTCTCGCGCGGCGCGGCCCGCGTGAACTCTACGCCGGGCGCGTGACGGCCACCGGCTATCTGGCGATTTCGCGGCGCTTTGGTTTCGACTCGGAGAACTACCATCACCTGACGATTCAGGATTCCATCGACACGCTGGGTCAGACGGTGCTCGGCCTTTCGCTGGGTTGCGCGCGGTGTCATACCCACAAGTTCGATCCGGTTTCGGTGAACGAGTATTACGGACTCTACGGGATTTTCGAGAGCACCCGTTACGCGTTTCCCGGTTCCGAACAAAAAACCAAGTCGCGCGCCATGGTTCCGCTGGTGCCGCCGGAGGAATCCCAGCCCAAGTGGCGTGAATTCGACGCGCGTCTCGCCCGGCAGGGCGGGTCCCCGGCGATGTTGCGGTCGGTGGATGACCTGGACGGCGATTTTGAAATGCAGGCACCGGCGGCTGGCGGCAGCAAGGGCGTGCTGGTGCCGCCGTGGGTTTACGACGGACCGATCTCTGTGACCGGCGACGCGCAAAGCCCGTTCAAGAATCTTTATGCGCTCGGCCGGGTCGGCGCGAGCGTGCCTGCCGGCACCAACGGCTACCGTCTCGTCCAGTCCGTTCATCCCGGCTGGAAGCGGGGCGGGGGCGTGCTCCATGCCAACCTCGATTTTCGCGTGGGCGGCAACGGGAAGGACGGCAGTCATCGTTTCTGGATCGGAGCGCGGTCGTCTTCGCCCGCCGTGGAAATTTTCATCTCGTCCGGCTCGCTGGCGCTGCGGGTCGGCGAGAGCATGGAAACCATCCGTCCGCTGAAGCCCGGCCAATGGCAGAATTTGCAACTCACGCTCGATCTTAAGGCCCGCACCGTCTCGGGCACGGTCGGCGTGCCCGGCGACGTGGTGACGTTTGTCGGCCGGCCGTTTTTGGCGGCGTGGAACGGCACGATGGATTTTATGGCGCTCGATGCGCCGGGCCAGACGAACGGTGCTATGCCTGGCCTCGCGGTTGACAATCTCGGATTGCAGGCTGCGCCGATTGCTCCCGTCTCGACCACGCCGACGATCATCGCCACCACGACGAACGGGCCTGATCCCGCCCCACTGACCCGGCAGTTGCAGCAGTTGGTTGGGATCGATGGCGACTTCGAGTTGCAGAAGGACAAGAGTCCGCCGGCACTGCCCTGGGGACCCGGCCCGAACAGCGTCGTGAAAATCTCGGCCGGGTCGCAAAGTCCGTATCGTAACATTCATCCCGCCGGCGAACTGGGCATCCACCTGCCCAACAGTGGGGCCTACAACGGATTTGGCCAGACGCTGACAAATCTTTGGAAGGCCGATCGGACGGGACGGCTCCACGCGAGTTTTGAATTCCGCTGTGTCAGCGGGGCGGCGGGCGGGGGCGGTTCGTGGAGGTATTATCTTGGCCACGGATCAGGTGGGTCGCCCGCCATCGAGCTGTTCTTCAACAGCAGCCAGTTCTTCCGCCGCAGCGGCAACGCGCGCGATCTGGTCCGGCCGCTCCAGTTCGGCGAGTGGTACCAGGTGCGACTCGAGTTGAATCTCAAGGATAAGACTTACTCCGGGTCGGTTGGCACCGCCGTGGACCGGACGGAGTTCGGGGGCGAGTGCGCGAACGGCTGGGACGGTGGCATTGATTACACGTTCATCGACAGCTACGGCCATCTGCCCGGCGTGAAGCCGGCGCTGGATGCGGATAATTTTTTCATCGGGGAAGCCCCGCCCGCGCCGCCGGGACAGGTTGCGGCCGGGGAACGTCAATCCCGCCGGGCGAAGGTTGTCGCACTGCGTGGCCAGTTGGCTGCGATGAGCGGCGGCGGCGACCAGGCGAGGCAGGAACTCAACGCCATGCTCATCGACGGACCTTTCGAACTGGCCTACGCAGTGGGTGAAGGCACGCCGCGCAACACTCGCATCCAACTCCGGGGCGAGCCGGACAAGCTGGGCAACGAAGTGCCGCGCGGTTTCCTGGAAATTCTCGGCGGCGGCAGACTGCCGGACGAAACTTCCGGCAGCGGCCGGCTCGAACTGGCCGAGTGGCTGACCCGCCCGGCCAATCCGCTCACCGGCCGCGTGATGGTGAACCGCATCTGGCAACATCACCTCGGCCAGGGCCTGGTGAAAACGCCCAACGACTTCGGCACACGCGGCCAGCCGCCGACGCATCCCGAACTGCTCGATCATCTGGCCACGCAGTTCGTGAAAAGCGGCTGGAGCGTGAAGGCGATGCACCGGTTGGTGATGCTCAGCGCGACGTATCAGCAGGCGTCAGTGCCCAGTGCTCAGTCCTCAGTCCTCAGTCCTCAGCCGGCGGCGGGCCAGGGCCGGGCGGCCTCACTGAGCACTGACGAGCTGACCACTGAGCACTTCTCCCCCTTCCCCCGCCGCCGCCTCAGCGCGGAGGAAACCCGCGACACCATCCTGCTCGTCAGCGGCGAACTCGATCCGAAGCCCGGCCGCGGCCATCCGTTCCCCGCGCCGACCGGCTGGGGCTACTCGCAGCACAATCCGTTCAGCGCCGTGTATGATCACAACCAGCGCAGTGTTTATCTCATGACCCAGCGGCTCAAACGCCACCCGTTCCTAGCGCTCTTCGACGGGGCCGATCCGAACGCCAGCACCGCCGCTCGACTCACCACCACCGTGCCCACGCAGGCACTGTTCTTTCTCAACGACCCTTTCGTTCACGCCAAGGCCGAGAAGTTCGCCGCGCGTGTGCAGGGCGCTGGCACCGACGAAGCCCAACGCATCATCGCCGCCTACCGCCTCGCCCTGGGCCGTTCTCCCACGGAGCCGGAACGCGCCGATGCGGCGGAGTTCCTCGCGGCGTGCCGAGCCGAGCTTGGGGCGACCGGAAAAAACAACAACGATTCCGCCGTCCTCGCCGCCTTCGCGCGCGTGCTGTTCGGGAGCAATGAATTTCTCCACGTGGACTGATGACCTTATGAAACCCGCTCCTGTTTTTGATTTGTCCCGCCGCAGCTTTCTCCGGTCGATGGTCGGCGGCTCCGTGCTGTTGCCCGGTCTCGTTTCGCAATTGATCGCCGAGGACGGCGCGCGTTCCGCTCCCGTTGACCCGCTGCTGCCGCGCGCGCCGCATTTTACGCCGAAGGCGAAGCGCGTGATCTTCCTCTACATGAGCGGCGGCGTGTCGCATGTCGATTCGTGGGATCCCAAGCCGAAACTTTTCGCCGACGCCGGCAAGTCGATTTCGGTGGATGAATTTCAGGGACGCAAGGGCGACTTCAAAATGTTCGCCAAGCGGCCCCAGTGGAAATTTTCCCCGCACGGCCGGTGCGGTACCGAGGTCAGTGATCTTTTTCCCCACATGGCAGGCTGCGTGGACGATCTCTGCGTGATCCGCTCGATGAAGTCCGACCACACCAATCATTACGAGGCGACGCTCGGCATCCACACCGGGTCGTTCACCTTCGCCCGGCCGAGCATCGGCTCGTGGCTCAGTTACGGACTCGGCACGGTGAACCGCAACCTGCCGTCGTTCATCGTCATCGCGCCCAAGTCGCCGTATGCGGGCGGCCAGGTCTGGGCGAGCGACTTCCTCCCCGGCGCGCATCAGGGCACGCTGGTGCTGCCGGGGGCTGAGCCGGTCGCCAACATCAAACGCCGCGCCGCCACTGGCCGTTTGCAGGAACTGGAACTCGCCGCGATGGCGAAGTTGAACCGGCAGCATCTCGCGACCCGCGTGGACGACCCGCTGCTCAACGCGCGCATCAAGTCCTTCGAGACGGCGTTTGGCATGCAGGCCGAGATGCCCGAGGTGTTCGACCTCTCGAAGGAAAGCGACGCGACGCTCCAGCTCTACGGCCTGGCCCGCGGCAGCACGCAGGGCTTCGCCTGGCAATGCCTCGTCGCGCGGCGGCTCGCCGAACGCGGCGTGCGCTTCGTCGAGTTGATCGACGTCGGCTCGTCGGACAACTGGGACGCGCATGGCGACATGCTCACCCACACGCCGCTGGCCAGGAACGTCGATCGACCCATCGCCGGACTGCTGCGCGATTTGAAATCGCGCGGGATGCTCGACGACACGCTCGTGGTGTGGACCACCGAGTTTGGCCGCACCCCATTCAACAACTCTGCGGATGCCCGCGGTCGCGAGCATCATCACTGGGTTTACTCCTCGTGGCTGGCCGGTGGCGGGACGAAGCCCGGCACGGTCTATGGCGAGTCCGACGACTATGGCATCAATGTCGGGAAGGACCAGGTGCACGTGCATGATCTCCACGCCACCATCCTGCATCTGATGGGCCTCGATCACGAGCGCCTGACCTATCGCCACACCGGCCGCGATTACCGGCTGACCGACGTGGCGGGAAATGTGGTGAAGGGATTGATTGTATGACGGGCAGACAGAATCTGGCGGCCTGTTTTCTTTGGGTGATGATGTTCACCTTGCGGGTCGGTGCGGCGAACGATGACGTGCGGCCGGCGCTCGAACAAAATTTCTCAACACGCCTACAACCGCTGCTCCAAAAATACTGCCTGGACTGTCACTCGACGGAGAAACACAAGGGCGATCTCGATCTGGAGCGTTTGCGATCACCCACCGTGGCCCTGACACAGCCGAAGATCTGGCGGCGGGCGATCGAACAGATCACGGAAGGGGAAATGCCGCCGGGCAAGAAGCCTCAACCGACGACTCTCGAGCGTGAAACCCTGCTCCAGGGATTGACCAGCCTGCTCGCGTTCACCAGCGCCGTGCACCCGTCTTCCGGCGCGGGCGAGGGCGGCCCGCGACTTCGCTCCGGGAAGTTTGCGCTCACCGCTGCGGACAAAAGCTACTGGGCGTTTCAATCCGTTCACCTGCCGGCCGTGCCCCGCTCTACAAAGACGGCCGGGCCGAAGAACGCCATCGATGCCTTTGTGAGCGCGGACTTGAAGGCCGGGAAGCTGTCGATGAATCCACCCGCCACGCCCCGGGAACTGGTGCGACGCGCGTCGTTCGATCTGCTGGGCCTGCCGCCCACGCCCGAAGAAGTCGCGGCATTTGAGAAGAATCCGACGGACGCCGCGTGGGAGCAACTCATCGACCGCTTGCTCGTGTCACCCCATTACGGCGAGCGCTGGGGACGGCACTGGCTGGACCTCGTTCGCTACGCGGAGAGCAATGGCTACGAACGAGACGGCGCGAAGCCGAACGCGTGGCGTTATCGCGACTACGTCATCGAGTCCTGCAACGACGACAAACCCTACGACCGGTTCATCCGTGAGCAGCTCGCCGGCGACGAGATGGCCGATGAACAACTCGCGGTGGTGGCGGGGAGCAAGGAATGGCGCGATGCGATCATCGCCACGGGATACTACCGGCTCCATGTCTGGGACGACGAGCCGGACAGCACGGTGAAGGCGGAATTTGATGACCTCGATGACATCATGGTCACCACCGGCACGGCGTTTCTCGGACTGACCATCGGTTGCGCGCGTTGTCATGACCATAAGTTCGATCCCATCAGTCAGGTGGACTATTACTCGATGCTCAGTTTTGTCCGCACCGTGGACGGCTATGGTTTGCAACACACCGGTGGCGGCGGTCGCGGCACGGGCAAAATCCAACGCGTGCTCGCGACCAGGGCTGAACTTGAAAAGTGGGAGAGCGAAAAGCGGCAGCGCGTAAAGGAGGCTGAGCAACGTCTCGTCCAGGCCGCCGATGCGGAAGCCCAAAAGCGTCTGGAGGCGGAGCTGAAGAAAGCGCGCGAGCCCATGCCTCCGCCCGACTATGCGCTGGCCATTGCGGAGAACGGCCCCAAGCCGAAGGCGACTCACGTTCTCGCACGTGGCGATGCCTTCAACCCGAAGGCGGAAGTCGCGCCAGCGTTTCCCGCCGTGCTCGGCTTGCCCGCTCCGACGTTTTCCGGTCGTTCTGCCGACGCGGGAACCACCGGGCGTCGCCGCGTGCTCGCCGATTGGATCGCGAGCCCACAGAATCCACTGACCGCGCGAGTGATGGTGAACCGGATTTGGCAGAAGCATTTCGGCGTCGGCATCGTCCCGACGCCGGATGACTTCGGGCAGACGGGTGTGCGACCGACCAATCAGCCGTTGCTCGATTATCTTGCCTCGGAATTCGTGGCGAGCGGGTGGAGCGTGAAGCGCATGCACAAGCTCATCATGACCAGTCGTGCCTATCGCATGTCGTCGCACGCGGACAATCGCCGAGCGCTGGCGGTCGATGAAGCGAACACCCTGCTCTGGCGACAGAACCTGCGCCGCGTCGAAGCCGAGGTCATTCGTGACACGATGCTGGCCGCGAGCGGTACACTGAATCCGAAGCGCGGCGGACCAAGTGTGTTCCCGACGCTGCCCAAGGAAGTTCACGGCACGCAGGACTCCTCCGGCAAGGGCTGGGCCGACAGTCCGGCCGAAGAACAAAATCGCCGCAGCGTTTACCTCGTCGTGAAGCGCGCTCTCAAGGTGCCGTTGCTTGAATGCCTCGACTTCGCCAACAGCGCCTCGCCCGTGGGGGTTCGTCCGAATACGACAACCGCTCCGCAGGCGTTGATGCTCTTGAACGATGCTTTCGTACAAACTCAGGCGGCGGCGCTGGCGACTCGCATCACACGCGAAGGTGGCGAGCGGACGGAGAAACAAATCGAGCGCGCCTTCCAACTCGTCCTGCAACGGGCGCCGACCGAGGCCGAGATGAGAGCCTCGCTGAGTTTGTTGATCGATCAGCGTCAGCGCGCCGCAGCCGAGAGGGCGCCCGATCCCAGTCGCGTCGCCTTGAACAGCTTTTGTCGTGGTCTGCTCAACGTGAACGAGATGATTTATGTGGATTGACCAGCCATGAACCCCGCCGATCACATACTCCGTCCACGCCGCCAGTTCCTCTGGGAGATGGGCGCTGGCTTTGCAGGGCTGGCGCTCACGTCGATGCTGGATGGCGATGGTTTCTTTGGCTCGCGTGCGAATGCGGCCCAACTTGCGGCCAATCCGCTTCTGCCCAAGCCGCCACATCTCCCGACCAAAGCGAAGTCGGTCATCTTCCTCTTCATGTTCGGCGGGCCGTCCCAGCTTGATCTGTTCGACTACAAGCCTGAATTACAGAAGCGCGATGGCCAGACCATCGACAACGAATTCCGCCGCAACACCAAGACGAAGGCGGTGCTGCAAGCGAGTCGGCGAACCTTCAAGCAGCACGGCAAGTCGGGGCTGTGGTGCTCCGACGCCTTCCCGCACATCGCGCAGCACATGGACAAGCTTGCCGTTGTGAAGTCGCTCTACAGCGATTCGTTCGCGCACGGCAGCGCGGTGCTCCAGATGAACAGCGGCCGCATCCTGCAAGGCCATCCGTCCATCGGCGCGTGGATGAGCTACGGCCTCGGCACGATGAACCAGAACCTGCCCGGCTATGTCGTGATGCTCGATCCACGCGGCGGACCGACGACGGGCGCGCCAAACTGGTCGAGTGGCTACATGCCCGCAGTCCATCAAGGCACCGTTCTGCGCACGACGGGTGAACCAATTCTCAATCTCAAGCCGCCGATCGGCACGAGCCGCGACCTGCAGCGGCGCGAGATTGATTTCATCAACGAGCTCAACGCGAAGCATCAGCAGACGCGTCCCGGTTATTCCGAACTCGCCGCGCGCATCGCCAGCTACGAGCTTGCGTTCCGCCTGCAAGCCACCGCGCCCGAGGCCCTCGATTTTTCGAAGGAAGATCCGCGCACGATCGAGGCTTACGGCATCAACGAGCCGAAGCCGACGTGGCATTCGCTCGCCCAAGGCCCCGCGCCGTTCGGTAGGCAATGTCTCGTCGCGCGGCGCCTCGTCGAACGCGGTGTGCGCTTCGTGCAAATTTACTCCGGCGGCGGCGGCGCGGGCGGGCAGAACACCTGGGACGGCCATCACGGCATCGAGGAGAATCTAAAACTTCACTGCCCGGAAGTGGACCGGCCCATCGCCGCGCTCCTCACCGATTTGAAACAACGCGGCCTGCTCGACGAAACGCTCGTCGTCTGGGGCGGAGAATTTGGACGCATGCCGGTTTCAGAAACGTTCAACACCGGCGGCAAACCGGGCGGTCGCGATCACAATCCAAAAGGTTTCACCTACTGGATGGCGGGCGCGGGCGTGAAGGCCGGGACCAGCTACGGCGAGACGGATGAGCTTGGCGAAGGCGCCACCGTGGACCGCTGTCACCTCCGCGATCTGCACGCGACCATCCTTCACCTCATGGGCCTCGATCACGAGAA
>SIBH01000014.1 GCA_009695285.1 Pedosphaera sp. | reverse complement strand
TTGAGCTTGGTATAGACGGTGTTGATCTTCTCGAACTGCGCCTTGCCCTCAATCAGGTTGGCCATCTGCTTGCGGAGAACATCGGGTTCCAGAGTGCTGCCATGGCCGGCACCGGCCGCATCCGAGTCGGGAATTTTTAGTTCATCCTTGATCTTGTCCACTTGCTTTTGCGTGGCCTTGACCTGCTCGTCCTGCTCCTTCCACTGTTTTGTCAGGGCACCAATGCCGCCTTTGGTGAGATCCATCCGCCGTTTGGCGCGGATTTCGGCATAGACCCTGGCGATTTCGTTGGCAATGCGGGGCGCTTCCGCCTTGTCCTCGCTGGCCACTTGGATTTCGATCAGGCTGGTGTTGCGGGACTGACGGATGTTCAACTGTCCTTTGAGAATGAGGTAGGCGACCTCCTTCTTGTATGCCGTGGCCTCCTTGTTCCTGCGCGCCCATGTATCTCCAAGGTCGAGGTTTTTGATGACTTGGTAGAGAACGGGCGTGGATTGGATTTTTTCAAACTCAGTCTGCAGCCAGTAAGGATCGTAGCCGCCCCCTAAACCACGGTCACCGATGCCGCTCGCGTCCTTGGCGTCTTTCTCGACGGAGATGACCACGGTACTGGCGAAGGATTCCGGCAGCACGTAGGTGACGAGCGTGGCGGTGAGGGAGACCAGCAGGAAGACCGCGAGGATGATGGTCTTGCGGATGCGGATGATGCGCCAGTAATCGAGAAAGTGGAGCTTGATTTCTGGGGTGTTTAAAAATTTACTTGGTTCGTTCTTCGTGGTTTCCATAAGTCAAAAAAGTAGGCTAAAATTGTTGGTCCAGCCTCCCAGCCAGTTTCGTTTGGAATAAATGGCGGCGGGTCAATAGGTGGCCCGCACGCCCATGTAAACCCGGTTGCGGGAGAAGCTGCGGTTGGCTAGGGCGGATTCCAAGGTGTCGTAATTATAGCCTAGTTCAACAGCCAGATGAGGATTGATGCGGTACTCGAAATTCAGCCCGACTAGCCAGAGGTTGTCGTCGCCGTTGTTGGCCGCGCCGCCGTTGAAGGTGGACATTTGATACTGGCTGATGAGGCTGCCGGTGAGGCTGCGGGTGATTTGATGGGTGATCGAGCCGAAAACCGCGGAGGTCTCCTGATCCAGGGTGGGCTGGCCGACATTGCCCGCGCCGACCGGCGCCGCGATCTCGGTCGAGTTGCGCGAGTGCTTAAAACCGGCCTGCATCGAGCAACCCGCCTTGTAGGTGTAGGCCATGGAAAGATCGACGTAGGGGCTGAGGCTGCTGTTGGAAAATGAATCGTAGGCGGTGGACTGAATCCCCACGCGAATCGCTCCCGTCAACTTTGAGCTGAACGAGTATTCCGCGCCGACGTAGCCGAAGCGCGACTGGCTGTCACGGATGCTGCTCAACGGGCCTTCGGTGTAGGGCCCGGGAAACGTGCCTACCATATAAAGGGGAGTGTCGCCGGAGTATTTAGAGACGCCGTATTGGCAGCCAACAATGCCGACGAACTGCGACGTGACCTGAAAACGCACGTCAAGGTTGGCCGCATGCTCCATGCGATCCAAAAGGGCGGACCGGCTGCCGATGCCGGCCTGTTCATACGAATACAAATTGTTGCCGTAGCCGAGCACCAACCCGAGTAAGCGGGTCAGTTGGGCGCTGAATTTGATGTTGGCGGCATTGCGCTGGCTGCCCCCGGGGGCCCGGGTCGGAGCGGTGATGATCCCGCTGAACGAGTCCAGAACGGTCGGCTCCGAACTGATGACAAATGAATCGGTCACGTTCAACTCAAAGCGCTCGCTGAACCGGTGGTCAAGCCGGACATCGAATTCATGACTGTAATCCCATTGATCCGGCTGGCGCCCGTCAAAATAGCGCCCTGAGAAGTTGTAGCCAGTTCCGATGAAGGTCTGCCCCAACGGCAGGGCCAACCGGACGGCGGGGCGGACCTCAAACCCAAAAGCCTCGCTGCTGGGCAGTCCTTTGGGGAAAGTCCTGTAGTTGTCGTCGTAGAACGCACGGATAGTGGAGGAAACTGTCCAAGGTCGCTCAGTCTGGGTATGTGTGAAACCCGGAGCATCTCTGGCCTGCAAGCCGGATACGCCAAAGGCGGCCACGCCTGCGGAGGTGATGAGCTTCTTCATAAAATTTCCATCCAACCCGGACGAGTTTGTTTGGTTCTGGCGCCATGAATTCAGCATGAATTACTTCGGACTTTTACGGGACGGTTCAACAGGCTGTCAAACAGAATTGTCTGATTTTGTCTTTGTTACGCAATGGTTACGGCCAATGATCATGAAATTATTTCGCTATGACAGGCCATCGGGCGAAATCGCTCAAAAATAACTGATCGGGAGAAAATCCATCGGGAGCTTTGCGCAACGGAAAGCCGGCGGGAACCTCTTTGCGGACGATGATTTCAAACAGAAAAGTGGCCCAGCCCTGGTTCTCGCCCCGCACCCAGTTGGAAAGGAAACGGCTGTCCGTGGTGCGCTGCGTCAGGTAGAGCGCCTGCACGGGCTTCTGGTAATCGTTGATTTCGTAAAACTCCTTGCGCCAGTTCATGGTGACCCAGACGCACTGGCGTTTGCCGTACCAGGCCACGGCCCAAGGAATGTCGCTCATCAACATCTCCCGTTCCCCCATCCAGCCAGCCGTCTGCTGCATGACCGGCGGAGAATAGGGCGGATAAACCAGCGGGCTGGCCTTGGGCGGCAGGAGGGCTAAAATCAATGGCGCGCTGACCACCAGGCTGAACAGGACGATCAACATGATGCGCGCCGCCGGAATCGGAAACTTGATCAAATCCAGAAACAGGGAAAACAGGCTCACTCCAAACATGATGATCAACGGCGCCAGCAGCACCAGCAGGTTCTCGGAATTGATTTCCGGCGTTTCAAAGGAAAGAAATGTCCGGCCCAACGCCTGCGCCACGACCAGCACCACCATCCCGGCCACCAAAAACCAGCGCAACCGCGACAACGTCGGATTCTTAAACGGCACCATCAACCCCACCAGAAAAAAGGCCGAGATCCAGCTCCCGCCCACTTTCGGCAGCTCGCTCCGCAGGATGTCCCGCGTGTTTCCCATCAATTTGTAGGCGTAATCCTCCACCCGCACGCCCCGGACATTCGGACTCAGTGAACGCTGCAGCCGGTCCTCGGGAAACGCCCCAGTCGTTTCCATCACGGCGAACGTCGCCGTGCCGAAGGGCAGGCCGCACACGTTCAGGTTGCGCCCGATCCACGGGGCCATCACCAGCAGAAACGCCCCCAGCGCGGCCAGGCCCAGCACCATCCGGTGCTTCCCGAAGAAGGCCACCAGATAAAGCAGCACCGGCACGATCATCCATCCAAACGCGTAGCGCGTCAGCCCGCCGACGCCCACCAGCAGGCCCGTCACCGCCGACAGCACGATCAGCGCCCGCAGACCGCGCCCGCCGCGCGACCACTGTTCCAGCACCGCTAGGCACCAGAAAATCCCCAGCGTCACTAGGATTAGCCACATCGTGCTCAAGCCCGACGCACTGAAGCGCCAGAACAATTCACTGCCCACGAACAACACCGCCGACAGTCCGCCCACCAACTTATCGAAGAGCCGCGTCGCCAGCAAATACACCACCACCGCCGACAGCAGCAGCAGCACCTGGTTGAAAATCGCGATGCCCAGGTCGGGCTTGTAGGTTTGAAACCGCTTCACCTCCGTCGTGTCCTGATATTTTGGCAGGACGTTCGCCTTCATCAGGCCGGCCAGCAGCAACGGATAGACCGGCGCGTTTGCCAGGTCGGGATGATCGATCTTCACCAGGCTGTTGCGGTCGGCACGATGCTTTTGCAGCAGGTGCATGCTGAACGGCCGGACGAAGTGCGTCGTGTAACCTTTCCCTTCCGCGAGGTTCCGCCCCAGTTGCGCCGAGTCCATCGCCTCCGGCGACGACAAGTTGCGATAGGCGCGCAAATCATACAGCACGCCCACCGCCCCGAGGATGATCAAGATCGCGACCAGCTTGACGTAGCGTGCGCCGGCCCCTTCCTCGAACCGGTGAATGATCTCTTGGAGTCTGAATACCATGAATTAAAATCCCTCTAGATGATACGTGTGGAGCTTGCGATGCAGCGTCCGCCGGCTCATGCCCAGCTTCTTCGCCGCCACCGTGCGGTTCCCGTCGGATTCGTTGAGTGCGCGCAAGATCAATTGTTTCTCACCTTCTTTGACCGTTAAATCTCCCGGCGTCAACAAGCCTCGTTGACGTTCCACGGACCCCGCCGCCCCCGGCCCCCGCACCGTCGGCGGCAGATCCCGCGCCGCAATCCGCTCGCCCCGGCACAACACCACCGCGTGCTCAAGGGCCGTCCGCAGCTCGCGCACGTTGCCCGGCCACGCGTAATTCATCAGCGTCTCCAGCCCGTCCGGCGTAAATTCGGAAACCTTCTTCCCATTCTCCTCCGCGAACTCCTTCACAAAACTCCGCGCCAGCCACGGAACGTCCGCCCGCCGCTCCCGCAACGGCGGCAGCCCGATCTCCACCACCCGCAGCCGGAAAAGCAAATCCTCACGAAACTTCCCCGCCTGCACCAGCCCGGCCAGATCCTTGTTCGTCGCCGTCACCAGCCGGACGTCCGCCGTCAACGTCTTGTTACCCCCCACCCGCTCGAACGTCCGCTCCCCCAGAAACCGCAGCAGCTTCACCTGGATCGACGCATCAATCTCGCCGATCTCGTCCAGAAACAGCGTCCCGCCCTGCGCCTGCTCGAAGCGCCCCACCCGCCGCTCGTGCGCCCCGGTGAACGCCCCGCGCTCATGACCGAACAGCTCGCTCTCCAGCAGTGTCGCCGAGAGCGCCGCGCAATGCACCGACACCAGCGGCATCTTCGCGCGCGGACTCAGTTGATGAAGCGCCTTGGCGATCAGCTCCTTGCCCGTCCCGCTTTCGCCCGTGATCAGCACCGTCGCCCGCGTCGGTGCGACCTGCCGCACCACGTCGAACACCTCCTGCATCGCGGGCGATTCGCCGATGATGTTTTCCACCCCGAACTTTTTCTCGATCTGCTGCCGCAGCGCAACATTCTCCACCTCCAGCGTCTGCTGGCGCAAGGCCCGCCCGATCCGCATCTCCAGTTCGTCGATCTGCATCCGGCCCTTCGCCAGATAATCATCCGCGCCGCTCTTCATCGCCTGCACCGCCAGTTCCTCCGAGCCGTAGGCCGTCATCAGAATGCACACCGGCGGCCGGGTCAGCGACTTGGCCCGCGCGATCAGCTTCATCCCGTCCTCGTTCGGCAGGCGGAAATCGGTGAGCAGCACGTCGAAATTCTCCTGCTCGAGCAGCGACATGGCCGTGGCCGCGTCCTCCGCCAGATAAACGTCATAACGATCCTCCAGCGCCGCGCGCAAACCTTCGCGCGAGGGCTTCTCGTCATCCACGATCAACAGTAGAGGCTTGGTCATTCTGGCGCTTCCAATAAGCGAATCGGCCGCTCGTGTAAAGGCAGCCACACGCGAAACGTCGTCCCGTGCCCGACGTGGCTCTCCAGTTCGATGCGCCCGCGATGCTCGCGCACGATCCGCTGCACGATCATCAGGCCCAGGCCGCTCCCCTTTTTCTTCGTCGTAAAAAACGGCTCGAAGATGCGGTTGATCTGCTCCTGCGGGATGCCGCCGCCGGTGTCGCTCACGCTCACCCGCACCCCGTCCGCCGCCGCCTCGGTGTGCAGCGTCAACCCGCCGCCCCGGGTCATCGCCTGCAGCGCGTTCTTGCAGAGATTCACCAGCACCTGCTGCATCTGCGCCGCGTCCATCGGCACGGCCGGCAGCGAGCGGGCCAACTTCTCCCGGACGGTCACGCCGCGATTCTCGATCTCCGGGCGCAGCAACTCCACCGTCTGGCGCACCACGTCGTTCAATGAACCCGGCTCCAATTGCGGCGGCACCGGCCGGATGGCCTCGAGAAACTGCGTAACGATGTAGTCCAGCCGCGTGATCTCGCCCTTGGCCACCGATAAATATTTTTCCAGCTTCGCCGCGACCTCCTCGGTCTCCGCGCCGGACGCGAGCGCCATCGCCTTGCCGCGCGCCGGGCGAGGGCCGGACGGCTTGAGCTTCTTGATCTCGCGCTCCATCAACTGCAGGTGAATGTGCAGCGCGTTGAGCGGATTGCCGATCTCGTGCGCCACGCTCGCCGCCAGCAGCGTCAGCGCCTGGATGCGCTCGCTCTCGATGGCCGCAAAGGTTTTCTCCCGCGCCTCGGTCGCGTCGTGAACGATCAGCGCCAGCCCCGGGCTGCCGCTTTTCTCCCCGTCGAGCGGGGCCGCGTAGAAACTGAGAAAGCGCGGGCGCGGATACGCCACCTCCAGTTCATGCCGCGCCACGCGCCGGCCGCCGGCCTGGTCGAGCGCGGAGAGCTTCTCCCAGTCCAGTTCCGGCAGGAAGCGCGTGAGCAACTGCCCCTCCGCCTCCGGCCGCTGCAGGCCGAGCAGCCGCGTCACCGCCGCGTTGAAGTAAACAATTTTTCCCGCCGCATCCACCACCAGCACGCCGTCCTCGATGGTGTTGAAGAGCGTCTCCAGAAAGCTCCGTTCCCGGGCCAGTTGCTGCACCACGGTCTGGAGTCCCTCGCTGTCCAGCCGTCCGATGCGGCCGAGCACCTTGTCGAGGAAGCTGGATTTAGGCGCGACCATGATTCAGAAATTGGAACCCTGCCCTGGTCGTTCTCAAAACCATCGCTTTTTCTTGAACCACCAATACAGCCCCAAGGTTGAGACCAGGGTCACCCCCATCGCCAGCTCGTAGCCGAATTGCCATTTGTACTCCGGCATGCTGTCACCAAAATTCATCCCATACCACGTCCCCACCAGCGTCATCGGCGTGGTGATCAGCGTGATCATCGTCAGCAGCTTCACCACCTCGCTCGTGTGGTTGGACGACATGTTCAAATACACCTGCAAAATCCCCGTCAACGAATCCGTGTAGGTCTGGGCCAGCTCTGAAATGTGCGCCAGCGCGTCATACACGTTCCGGTAGTACGGCACCAGATGCGCGCGGATCAGCTTGAACTCTCCGCGCGCAAACCGCGCTAGCACCTCCCGCTGCGGCCCGATGATCTGCCGCAGATGCAGCACCTCCTTCTTCACCAGCAGAATTTTGTTCAACACCTTCTTCGCCGGATGCCGCAACGCCTGCTCCTCCAGCTCCGCGATCTCCAGCGACAACTCCTCCAGCGCCGGCTTGTAATTCTCGACCAGCGCATCCAGCAGCATGTGCGCCACCCGGTCCGGCGCCCGCGCCACGTGTCCCGTCCCCTTCACGCAGGCGTCCTCCGTCGAGGTGATGCTCCGCAGCGGCACTGTGTGATACGTCACCAGAAAATTCTTCCCCAGGAAAAAGTTCAGCTCGCTCGTCGCAAACACCCCGTCCTTGCGGCTGTAATCCACCGCGTGAATCACCATGAACAGATAGGGTGAAAACAAATCCCCATCCTTCGGCACGTACTCCTCCACCTTCGGCGACGGGCTGGCCTGCACGCAGTCCTCGACCGACAAAGGGTGGAAATGCATCAAGTCCTCCAGGACAAACTTCGCCTCCTCCGGCGTAGGGCTTTCCAGGTCCACCCACAGAAACAAGGTCGTGTCCGCCAGCAGCGTCGGCATCAAAAATGTCTCCACATTTCTGGTGTGCAACCGGCCCTGCGTCGTGAATGCCAGCGAACGAATCATGCGTGTTTAGTGTTTCAGCCCGGAACCGCGCGCATCCTAGCCGTGATGATCCAGCCCGCGCAAATTTTTTTAACGCGAGGACACCAACCTTCCATGTTTATCACGACAATCCACCGACGCGGCCAACCTGCATTTCTCACCGCCCGCACAAATCGGTGCCAAGCCCGCCGCTCCGACGCATGACCCGGAACGCCGACTTCAGTCGGCAGTAGGCGGCGCAGTTCGAGCGGGATGAAGTCTCCAGAAACCTTTCTGTGGCCGGAAGTCTCTGCCGGCTGAAGCCGGCGTTCCTTGCCAGCCTGTCTCTCCCCTGCGCTCCGGTGAGAAATGCAGACTAAATCCTCACACCGGCACCACCGCCGTCCAGTTGTTCTCACCGAACCTTGCCTTGAATTTCTCCACCAGCTTTTCGCCGTCCGCCACCGTGCGGGTGATGGCGAACGTGGTCGAGCCGCTGCCCGACATGAGCGCGGCCCGCGCGCCGTGCTCGCGCAGGAATTCCTGATAGAGCAGGAGCACCGGGTATTTGTGAAGCGCGGGCGCCTCCAGCGAATTGTAAAACTCCACACTGGCGGCGGCGAGATCGGCAGTCTGGAGAAGCGCGACCAGCTTGTGCGCGCGACCGGGCCGGCCATTCAACGCGTCGGGAAAATGGGCGAGTTGCTGATACGCCCAAGCCGTGGCTATGCCAAACCCCGGATGCACGAGCAAGAACGCCGTGCCGCGCAGCGCGGGAAAGGCATCGAACGACTGCACCTGTTCGCCGCGGCCGGTCGCGAGCGCGGGCTGATCCTGGAGAAAAAACGGGATGTCCGAGCCGAGCTGCGCCGCCAGGGCGTGGAGTGCCCGGCCATCCAGCGGGCCGCCGAAAAGTTCATTCAAGCCGAGCAGCGTGGTGGCCGCGTTGCCGCTGCCGCCACCGAGACCGGCGGCCATCGGGATTCGCTTCTCCAAATGGATTTTTACACCATCGCTGATGCCCGCCGCCTGCAAGAACGCAGTGGCCGCGCGATGGACCAGGTTGCCGGCATCCGTCGCAAGGGCCGGCTCGGAACAGGTGAGTTGCACCCCCGGCCCGGCCTTGGAAAAACTCAGGCTATCATGCAGCCGCACCGGGTGCATGACGGTTTCCAGTTCGTGAAACCCGTCGGCGCGTTTGCCGAGGATGCTCAGCAAGAGGTTGACTTTGCAGGGTGATTTTTTTTCCAGCATGGGAATAAAAAAAGCGCCAACAGGGAATGTTGGCGCCTGGAAAAGGGCTGCGCTCAGTTTTCGAAGATGCGGAACCGGCTGCCGGGAATCATCGGGGCGACATCGCCACCGCTGAAGCCGAGCGAGGTGTCCGTGTGGAAGAGCGAATCGGAAAGCAGATTGGGCTTGTAGCTATCCGGATAGACGGGGAATTCCGTGAGACCGATGCCGGGGAACGAGGACATGCCTTTGATGCTGGGGTCGGGATAAATGCGAACCTTGGGGGTGAACCAGGCGTTGTAGGTGGGCGTCGGAATCGGAAAGGTGGCCACTTCAAAAACACCGATGGTGGTCCGCATCAGGGTGCGGGTCATGCCGCGGGTCGCCCCGCTGATGAAGGTGGTGCTGGTGTTGTCCCAGAGCGCGGTCTGCTCGATGGAACGGCGGAATTCCCCACCGCGCAGCAGTTCCGTGGTATTCAACAGCCCGCGCCCGAGTTTTTTCTCGGGGCCGGCGCAACCGGAGGTGAAAATCAGGGCGGTGGCCGCCAGCGTCAGAAGGAATGGGATACGCATATTTATTAGCTGTTTGACGGAGGTTATCACCGGAGGTGGTCTTGTAAAGTTGTTTTCTGGGAACGACCGGCGCGCCGGTCTCCGACCCGGCGTGTTCCCGAACTGAACCCAACGACTGCCGGGCCGGAGGCCGGCGCTCCAACGGCGGGCGAATCCGCCGCGCTTTGCCGGGCTATACCCCGCTACCGTCTCTCCTCCACGCCCAGCCCGGTTTGGCGCGGCGTGTTCGCGAAGGAAATCATCCCCTGCTCCGCCGTCACGCCGCGATACGGGTCGTTGGTGATGAGCAGATGGGTGTCAAGATCGAGATGGTCGGTGAGTTCCGCCAGATGCGCGGCGGCGGTGATGAGCAGGCTCGATTCGATCATGCAGCCGAGCATCGTTTGCAGCCCGGCGCGCAACGCGGCCTGGAGTGCCTCGCGCGCGCCGGTCAGCCCGGCGGTCTTGGCCAGCTTCACGTTCACCCCATGAAACCCCTCGGCGCACCGCGCCGCGTCCTCCGCGCCACGATACGACTCGTCCGCGAACAGCGGCAGCGGCGAACGCTCCCGCAGCCAGCGTAGATCGGCCAGACCGGTCGCCGCCGGCATCGGCTGCTCGACGAACTCGATGCGCCCGTCCGCCGCCAGCCATTCAATGTTCTGCAACGCCTCCTCCTTCGTGCGCCAGGCCTCGTTCGCATCCACGCGCACGATTTTTTCCGGTGCGACCTCGCGGAGGGCGGCCAGGTTCGCGCGGTCATCCGGCGAGCCGACCTTCAGCTTCAAAATCGGATAAGCCGCGGCGAGCAGAACCTTCTCGCGAATTTTCTCCGGCGAGGCGATGCCAATGCTGTACGAGGTGACGTGCCGCCCCTCGGTGAAGCCCAACTCCCACATTTCGTGCAAGGCCCGGCCCGCCCGCGCCGCCGCGCCGTCGAGCAGGGCCACGTTCAGCGCGCATTTCGCGGCGTAATTTCCCGGCGCGACCGTTTCGAGATAAGCCATGCTGCCCGGCACGTCGTCGAACGCGAGCCGCGCGGGATTCACCTTGCCCAGAAATGCGAGCACGGTGTCACTCGTATCGTGATAGCGGGCCGAAGGGGCGCATTCCCCGATCCCCCGGACACCCGCGTCATCGCTCAGCTCGACGAAGACTGTGGGATAAAAACTTTTGCCGCCCGTGGCCGCGTTGCTGGAGACAGCCCACGCGTGGGCGAGTTGGAGATCGAAGCGGCGGAAGGTGAGTTTCATGGGTGAACTTCCAGCCTATTTCGCCAGCGGCACCTGCGCTGCGCCGCGCAGGTAAGCAACGAGATCACGCACTTCGGCGGCCGTCAGCGCCTGCAAGATGCCTTCAGGCATCATCGAAAGTTCGCCGGGCGTGAGCGACTTCACTTCGCCGCGCGGGATAACGAGCGTGTCGTTCGGCGTGACGATGGTGACGGCGGTGCCGTCCTGCTTGGTCACAATGCCCGTGATCGAGCGGTCGTCCTTCGTCTCCAGCGTGCTAGTGCGATAGTCATTCGGGATGACGGCGTTCGGGTCGAGAATGTTTTGCAGCAGATAATCCAGATCGGCGCGGTTCGAGCCGGTGAGGTCGGGGCCGATCTTGCCGCCCTCGCCGAACAGCAGGTGGCATTGCTGACAGGTGCGGGTGAACACCGCCCGGCCGCGCGCCGGTTCGCCCGCCGGGCCGGCCCCGAGCAGCGTCTTGTATTTCGCGATCTCCTTGAGCTTGTCCTCGCCGCTCTCGCGGGCGACGCCCCAAATTTTTTCCAACTGCGCGTTCACTTCCGCGTTTTTCAAACTGCGCAATTGCCGCACCACGTCGGCCATCAAATCGGACTTCGGCACCTGGCCCGACACCATGGCGGCGAGCAGCGCCTGGGCGAACGGCGTGCGCGCCGCCAGCGTGTTCAGCGCGTCCTTCCGCTCCGCGACGGGCAGCGAACCGTAAACCTCCAGCACCGCCGCCGGCGTCCTGGCGTCATCATAGGAGGCGAGCGCGCGCAGGGCCGACCCGCGCGCGGCGGCATCGCGCAGCAAGGTCTGCAACGTGGCCGGGAGTGCGGGGTCTTTCGCGGCCAGCAGAGCGGCGAGCGCCTGCTGCCGCGCGTCGGCTTCGGCCTTGGGATCGGCGAGCAGGACGCGGAGCGCGGCGAGCGCGGCGCGGCTGCCGAAGGTGAGCGAGAGCGACTGCGCCAGTTCGCGCACCGGCGCGCTGGGGCTTTTGGCGAGCTTGGCGGAAACTGCCTCCCAGCCCACTGGCATGGCGACGCCGCGCCGGCCCTTGAGTCCCTCGGACATGCCCTTGAGAAGGTCGAGCTGGAACTGGGGATCATCGCTCTGACCGAGCAACTGCACAAGCGCGGGCAGCGCATCGTCGTTTTGGGCGCGCAGCGGGAGGACGGCGGCGGCCCACAGCACGAGCATCAGCAGAAGTCGTTTCATCAATAGCGAAAGAATAGTCCAGACGAATGACCGGCGGCAAATCAGAAGGAGGGCGGTCGCTCCCCGTAGCGGCGTCTCGGCAAAGCGCCGCCATTATTCTTGGGGGCAACTGTGCGGCGGGTGATGTATTCGCGGACGAGGCGGAAATTTGGAGGGCGGGGACTTGTCACTGCTTTTTCCTTCGGCGACTTGTCGCCGAAGAAGCCGCGCCTGCTGGGGGACGTGATGGATTACCGCCCGCGCCCCGCCCGCCTCTCGCCCTGGGTGCCGCGACAAGTCGCGACACGAAAAGGCTGCGACGAGTCGCAGCACTCCAAGGCTGGCGGACTCGGCGGCCCGCGCCCGGTCACTTGGCCGTCATGCGGCGGGTGATAAACTCGCGGACCTGGGGGATTTTGGTTTTGGCGAGGAGCTTCGCGGCGGAGGCCACGCTTTCGCCCGCAACGGGTTCGGCGGCATACCAATACATGACCGGGAGGTTTTGATCGGTGGCGTCCTCGGCGTGGGCGAGGAGGCCTTCGAGAATCTCGCCGCGCTGCGCGACCGGCAACCGCTGGAGGGCGGAGGCAAGGTAAAGGCGCACAACCGGCGACTTGTCCTCGCGCGCCAGACGGGCGAATTCTTTCAAAGCTTCATCATAAGGTTTGCGGTCTTCACAAAGAAACTGAACCGACCAAGCCCTGGTCATTTCGTCCTGGCTCTGAAGCAGGCGAATCAACGCCGGTTGATCCAACTCTCCCACCACCCACCGAGTCCATAAGGCGCGCAAACCGGTTCCACCAAATTGTCGGAGCAAGTTGGCAACCAGTTCAGTCGGCGGCTTGGTGTTGTAACGCTCCTGCAAAATCCTCTGCGCGTGTCGCGAGTGCCAGGCATTCTTGCTGGCGAGCAGGTTCACCAGTTCCAAATCACTCAGCTTCTGCAAATCCACCTTCACCGCCTTCACTTCGCCAAAGCTGACCTTGAAAATCCGCCCGTTGCTCCGGTCGTGCCCGGCCTCGTTGCCGTGATGGCACTGGTTCTTGTCATACCAGTCGATCATGAAGACCGAGCCGTCCGGGCCGGTCAGCAGGTTGAGAACCTGCGACGAGCGGTCGTTGAAGTTGGCGAAGTCCGCGCCGTGTTTCCCCACGAAGCCGCTGCCCGCGCGCTCGGGGATGTCCATGTTGATCCGCGCGCCGTGGATGTTGTTCATGAAAATCTGGCCACGATATTCCTGCGGGAAACTGTCGCCCTGATAGACGAGCAGGCCCGCGTGCGCGTGGCCGCCGCCCACGGCGTCGCTGCGGCCGTTGGCCGCGTGCGGTCCCTTGTCGCCGAGATAATGCCGGTGATCGGCGATGGTTTTCAACTCGCCATAGACGAGCGGATGGACCGTCCTGCCGCCGCCGCTGTTCGGGGAAATGCGTGCGACCTCGTCGGCGTTCGCCGCGTAGTGCGGGCCGCCCTGCCGCTGATATTTGCCGCCTTGAATCATGTGGAAGAGATGCGGAATCACGCAGGCCTCGATGAAGCACTGACCGTTCGCGTCGAAGTCGATGCCCCACGGATTGCTCGTGCCCTCGGCGAAGACCTCGAACTGTTTCTTGGTGGGATGATAGCGCCAGACGGCAGCATCGACCCATTGGCGCCTGGCCTTCGGAGTCCCCGGTTGGCCGACGCTCGATGGACAGAAGACGCCGTGACATCCGTAGAGCCAGCCGTCCGGGCCCCAGGTGAAGGTGTTCAGCACCTCGTGCGTGTCGGCCTTGAAGTCCCAGCCGTCGAGGAGAACCTGCGGATCACCGGCGGGCTTCGGGCTGTCCCCGTCTTGCACGGGCACGAACATCAGGTAAGGGGCCGCGCCAATCCACACGCCGCCGAAACCGATTTCAAGACCGCTGACCAGGTTCAACTTCTCCATGAAGACGGTGCGCCGGTCGAACTTGCCGTCGCCATCCGTGTCTTCGAGGACGAGGATGCGGTCATTGCCGCCCAAGATGTCGGCGAGCTGTTCCGGCGTCGGCTTGCCATCGGCGGCGACGGGCGAGGGCGGCACGCCCTTGCGTTTCGGATACGTCATGCCCTCGGCGACCCAGAGCCGCCCGCGATCATCGATGGCGAAGGCGACGGGCTGCACGATGTCCGGCTCGCCGGCAAAGAGGGTGGCCTTGAAACCCTTGGGCAGCGTGATTTCCTGCGCGGCCTGCGCGGCGGGCAGGCTGGAGAACTTCACGGTGTCCGCCGGCAGCGCGGGGACGGCGGCCACGGCGGCCACGGCGTCGGGGAAGACCGGCTTCGCCGCGTGGAAAAGAAAGTCGTCGAAGTTGATGTGCCCCCAATGGCCCTGCTGCTCGTCCACCACGCGCACAAAAATCTCCCGGCCCTGGTGCGGCTGGAGATCGACGACGGCGCGGCGGAGGTTTTCCTCCTCGCGCCCGGACGTTTTGAAAATGACTTTATCCCCGGAGGCCGCCTTGAGCACGATTTCCACGCGGGTCTTTTCGTTGGGGCCGCCGCCGACGAGGAAGCTCGCCCACGGCAGCGTGGCCCTGAACGGCACGGAGGTGAGCGTGCCCAGCCCGGCGTCCTGCATGATCTCGAAGCCGCCGATCCAGAACTGTCCCTGATGTCCGCTCCTGGAATCGGCGCGGCGCGCGGCCACCAGGTCGCCCTTGACCGGCTGCTTGCTGAACGCGTCGCCGGTGGCCGTCCAGTCCTTGAGCGTGCCGGTTTCGAAATCGAGGTTGAGCGGCTGCCCGTCCGCGCCGGGCGGACGGAGGCCGGCGGGATCGGCGGCGAGTAGTTGGAGCGCGGAAAAACCGGCGACAAGGAAAGTCAGGCGTTTCGTTTTCATGTGACTGTTGAAAGCGCGCCCATACAACAACTCCGCACCTGAACAAACAAGCGCGGCGTGGTGGAGTTTTGAGGCGAGGTTTCAGAAACCTAGGAGCGCTGGCATCTTGCCGGCGGGTGGTTTTCTGCCTCACAAACACGCCGGAGAGACGCCGGCGCTCCCAGTGGCTCAGTTGGCCGGGGGCGCCACGTAGGGCTTGGGCTGCGCGGCCTCCCATTCTTCCTTGGTTGCGCTCTTGGTGCCGTGGATGTGGACGAAGGTGCCCCGCTTGTTGCCCACGACGATGTCCGGGAGTTTGCCGCCGCTGATTTTGCCGGCCATCACCTGCGTGCCGACGCCCGAGTTGTCGTCGATGAGATACGGAATGAAATCAACGGACTTGTCAGCATTGCGGACGAGCTTGAACCAGTAGAGGACGGAGGGGGCGGACGGTTCGGCGTCGCCGCCGGGGCCGTGCGCCCAGAAGCGTTTGCCGGTCACGATGTCCTTGAGGCCGTCGCCGTCCATGTCGATCAGGTCCACCGCGTGGAGTTGGGAAAATTTCACGCCATATTTATTCTGCTCGGGCTTGCGATCTATGATGCGGTGCTCCTTGAAGGTGGTTCCATCCGCGGTCTTCACCTGCTCGAACCAGGAGAGGCCGTAGCCGTGCGCCTCGAGGCTCGTCACCACGTCGTTCAGGCCGTCGCCGTTCACGTCGTAGGCGTACATCTGCGCGCCGCCGCCCCCGAACTTGAAAGGATGCTTCACCCATTCCGGATCGCCTTCGAGGGACTTGGGCTGTTCCCACCAACCGCCGGCTTCCAGCATGTCCATCTTGCCGTCGCCATTCACGTCGCCAAAACCGAGGCCGTGGGTGAAGCGCTGCCAGCCGCCCTTCGGGGAAATTTTGTGGAAGACGAATTTGTTCGTCGGATTCTTCCAGTCCGGCGCCGCGTAGCCAAGGAAGCCGCCGGTGTGGAAGATGACCTCCGGTTTGCCGTCGCCGGTCAGGTCGCCAAAGGTGGGCGATTCGTTGTCGGTCTGGTCGATGGCGGTGTGGCGTTTCCAAAACTCGGTGCCGTCGGCGGCCTTCTGCCCCTTGGGATTTTCAAACCACCACGATTTGTCGCCCGGAAAACCGAGGACCAGAATGTCGTCCCAGCCGTCCTGGTTGAAGTCGCCAGTGAACGATAAAAAATTGTCGGAGTAGGTGTTGTTCTTGCCGAGCGCGCCTTCGAAGCCGGGGATGACCTCCTCGGTGCCGTCGGCCTTTTTCAACTTGAACGACTTCTTGGCCGGATAAAATTCGTGGCGCGTTTTGAAGTCCGGGCCTTCCCACCAATACGGGCCGGAGGCCACGTCCTGTTTCCCATCATGATTGAAATCGCCATGGGTCGCGCCCTCGGACCAGAACTGGTCGGTGAGCTGGATTTTTTTCCAGGTGTGCAGGGTGTAATCGGCGGCGGACGCCAGCGTGGCGACGGACACGAAGCCGGCCACGGCGAAGGAGATTTTTGTCATGCGCCAGTTGTGAACCTACAGACGCGCACGGTCAAGCCGGATGCTCGCCGGCCGGGCGCATCTCGGCTCCCCGATTAGGCACGTCCCTTCACGGCATCGATCCGCCCGGCGGCATACGCCTCGAAGACCCGGCGCATCTGGTCGCGCACCTCGCGGAACACTTTCAGTTTCTCGTCGTCGGTGCCGGTCGCATGAGCGGGATCCGGAAACGGCCAGTGGTGGCGATTCATCTGGCCGGGAAAAATCGGGCAGGCCTGGTCGGCGTTTCCACAGACGGTGATGACCGTTTCGACCGGCTGATTCAGAAACTCGGAGAGATGCTTCGAGGTGTGCTGTGAAATGTCGAGGCCGACTTCAGCCATGACCTTGATCGCGAGGGGATGCACAAAGCCCGCCGGCTTGCTGCCGGCACTGGCCACGCGCAAGCGGCCTGGTGCGGCGGCGCGGAGAAATCCTTCGGCCAGATGGCTGCGGCAGGAATTGCCGGTGCAAAGAACGAGGATGAGCGGGAGCGGGGGGTTCATGATTTTTGAGTGATGGACGGGCGTGGAGCAGACATGTCAACGGGCCGCTTCAGGTTTCGTGGCGCAACAACAACCGCGCTCGCGCACGCCGCAACAGGCCGGCACCGCCAGCAGCGCGCCGAGCAAGGGAGCGGTCAGGTAAATCCAGATGGTTTCCAGGTGTCCGCTCACCACCGCCGGGGCCAGCGACCGGGCCGGGTTCATGGAAGCGCCGCTGATTGGCCCGGCGAACATCGCCTCCAGCGCGATCACCGCACCGACGGCGATCCCCGCCGTGATGCCCTTCTCCTTGGCCCCAGTCGAGACGCTGAGAATGACGAGTATCAGCAGAAAGGTGAGGACGATTTCCAGAATGAAACTCTGCGTCGCCGAGCCGGTGGGCAGGGTCGCGCCGAGCGTTTCGTCCGCCGGGAACAGCACGCGCAACAGGCCGCTCGCCGCGAACGCTCCGCCAAGCTGGGCCGCGACATAGCCCGGCACTTCGCGCCACGGAAAACGCCGGGCCGCCGCAAATGCCGTCGTGACCGCCGGGTTAAAATGCGCCCCGCTCACGTCCCCGAACGCGTAGATCATCGCCAGCACGATAAGGCCGAACGTCATCGCGATGCCCGCGTGGGTGATGGCTCCGTGGCTGGCGTGGCTGATGACCACCGCGCCCGTGCCCGCAAACACGAGGCCGAAAGTTCCGAGAAACTCGGCGAATAATTTTTTCATCGTTTCTTTGGTTTCAGGCAGCACTGCTGTTCAAACCCCCGGCAACATTCGCCGCCGTCCCGTTCGGCGAGACGCTCTTTGACGCGCCCGGCATCGCGCCGGAGATGCGCGTCGTCGCGCAGGGCCGCGTTGAAGAACGTGAAGACGGACTCCGTGAACCGCTCCCGGCCGGGAGCCGGCGCGTAGTAAATCCATTTACCCTCCTTGCGGGTGCGGACCAGGCCCGCGTCCCGGATCACCTGAAGATGGGTGGAGAGAGTCGATTGGCTGACCTGCAGCGCGTCACACAGCTCGCAGACGCACAACTCCCGCCCCCGCAACGCGGCGAGAATCCGGACCCGCGTGGGGTCGGCGAGGGCTTTGGCGGCGGCCACCAGTTCAGTCATGGCCGAAACGTATCGGCATTAGCCGATATGTTCAAGATTTAATCCGGGAGGGGATTTATTTTAGGCGCATCTTGAGGCCCCCGGAACGCCGACTTCAGTCGGCAGCAACGACACAAATCACGCTGCTGCCGACTGAAGTTGGCGTTCCGATATTGTCGCCAGTTGCACATCAGGGGCAGTGTAAGGATGCGCCCAAGTCTTTGGATCGCTTCGCGCACTGCCTCCGTTTGGAGTTCCGCATTTATGCGGTTCGGCCTGGTTCACCACTACCCGGACCGCGTAAACGCGGAACTCCAAACAGGCGGTTTTTCTGCTCCCCATTTGCCGCGCGCCGCCCTATCCTCCTCCGACGAATCCAACGCGCCTTATGAAAAAAACATTACTGCCGCTGCTCGCCGTTTCCTGCCTGCTCCTCCCGCCCGCCCCGGCCCACGCCGGGCTGGCGGACAAGACGCTCGACATTTACTGGATCGATTCCGAGGGAGGCGGCTCGACGCTGATCGTCACGCCGGCGGGCGAATCAGTGCTGATCGACTCCGGCAATCCCGGCGGACGCGACGCCCGACGCATCCATCATGTCGCCACGCAGACCGCCGGGCTGAAAAGGATCGACCATTACGTGACCACGCATTTTCACATTGACCACTACGGCGGGTCGGTGGAGTTGGCCGCGCTCCTACCCATCGCGCAGGTCTGGGACAACGGCATTCCTGAAAAAGACCCCGACGGCGGAGCGAACACGGAACGCTGGCTCGCGACGATCAAGCCGTATCGCGACATGAAGGTGGAGAAGCGGAACGTGATCGAGCCGGGAATGAATCTTCCGCTGACCAAGCCCGAAGGAACGGCCCGGCTGGCGTTACAATGCCTCGCGGCGAAGCAAAGTTTTCACCGGCTGGACACTCTCGCCTTGCCCACGCCAAATCCGCTCTGCAACGTCGCCGTGGAAAAAGCCCAGGACACTTCCGACAACGCCAACAGCACCGTGCTACTGCTGCGGTTTGGCGCGTTCACATTTTTTAACGGCGGCGACCTCACTTGGAACACGGAGGCCCGGCTCGTTTGCCCCGTGAATATCATCGGCCCGGTGGACGTGTATCAAGTCAATCACCACGGCCTCGACGTGAGCAACAATCCCCTGCTCGTCCGCGGTCTCGCGCCGACGGTTTCCGTGATGAACAACGGCCCGACCAAGGGCACCGCCAAGTCCACCGTGGACACGTTGAAAGGCACGTCCTCCATCAAGGCCATGTATCAAGTCCACAAAAACGTCCGGGCCGACGTGGAAAACAACACGGCGGACGAGTTCATCGCCAACTTGGAAAAAAACTGCGCGGGCCATTTCATCAAGCTCTCGGTCGCGCCGGACACGAAGTCCTACACCGTCACCATCCCCGCCACCGGCCACACAAGGACGTATCAGACGAAGTGACCCGTGCGTTGGAGCAGCCGAGGTGACGAGGCTCACGTAATTCCCCTTCATGCCGGCGGGGACAACCTAAAAGTTGAACTCCAACGGAAACAGCTCGCGCGCGGCGTTGGAGTTCACGCTTTAGCGTGTCCAAATTTTTAGTCAGAGCCTCCTCACCTCGGCTGCTGCTTTCAAAAACAACTCACGCGCGCGGATGGGCTGCGTCGTAGGCTTTTTTCAAACGCTCGGTCGTGACGTGCGTATACACCTGCGTCGTAACCAGGTGCGCGTGGCCGAGCAATTCCTGCACGCTCCGTAAGTCCGCGCCCGCGTCGAGCAGATGTGTCGCGTAGCTGTGCCGGAGCTTGTGCGGAGTAATGCCCGGATCAAGCCCGGCGACGGCTAGATATTTTTTCAACCGGCGCGCGAGCTGGACGGGAGCCATCGGCGCGGGCTTCTTTTGGTGCGAAAGAAAAACCGGCGCGGTTCGGCTGGGCGGCTGCGGGAGCGTGCGCCAATAATTTTCAATCGCCTGCAACGCCGGCTCGCCGACCGGCACCTGCCGCTCCTTCTTTCCCTTGCCGCGCACCCGCACCAGGCGCTCCGGCCAGTCCACGTCCGCCACCCGCAGCCCGCACAGCTCGCTCACGCGCAGTCCGCAGGAGTAAATCGTTTCCAGAATCGCCACGTCGCGAAAGCACAGGCTCGCCGAAAGCGGACGCCCCGCCTTTTTTTTCTTCGGCGAGGACACTAGCTTCAATCCTTTCAGCGGCGCGGCCAGCAGGTCTTCCATTTGCTTTACGGTGAGAAATTTTGGCAGCCGCTTCTCCAGCTTCGGCAACGAGAGGTTCTTGATCGGCGACGCCACGACCGCGCCGCGCCGGATGAGAAACTTGTAGAAGGAACGCAGCGCGCAGAACCGCAGTTGAATCGCCGCGCGGCTCAGTTGTTTCCGGCCCAGGAAACGGAGGAAGTTGCGAAAATCATCCCGCTGCAACTGGCCCCAGTCCGGCGGCTGCGACTTCTCCCGCTGATGCCACTGGAAAAACTCGGCCAGCGCCTGCTGGTAATTTCTCACCGTGTAGGGCGAGGCCCCGCGATCTGTCTGGAGATGCTGGAGGAACTCCCGGCTGCGCGGGTCCACCACGCCGGTGGCGGCTGGCGGGGCCGGTTTCATGGCGTCAGGCCGCGCCGCCGTCGGATTCGCGCGGGCCGAACTCGAAGCCGATCTTGCCGTTCTCCTCCAGGATCAGGTGCGCCGGAAAGGGCCGGCCCGCCTTGGAGATGAATTGGGTCATCAGGTCGGTCTTGCCCTTGGCCAGCAGTTTCACCACCTGCTCGCGCTCGATGGGCTGCTGCAAAATCACCTTGCCGGTTTTGAATTTGCACGCGCGCGCCTCGGCTTGGGATTTTTCACAGACGTAATCGGTCGGGCCTTCAAAAACTTTGCCGGCGCACTTGGGGCATTTGCCGAGGGATTCCTGACCGGTAAAATCAATTTTCGGCGCGGCCTCCTTCGGCGCTTTGGCGCCGCCTTTGCCCTTGGCGGCGCGCGGCTCGAACTCGAAGCCGGTCTTGCCGTCCTTGCCGATCACCAGATACGCCTTGAACGCGCGGTTGTTTTTCTTGGAGATGAATTTCGTCAGCAGATCGGTCTTGCGGGTTTCGAGCAGCTTCTTCATCTGCGCGGCCTCGATGGGCTGCTGCAAGATGATCTTGCCAGAGCGGAAATCACAGGTGCGCGCCGCGCCGGTCGCCTTCTCGCAGATGTAGTTCATCGTGTTGTCGAAAACCCGCGCGCCGCATTTCGGGCAGACGCCGAGCGGCTCCTTGCCGGTGAAATCGACTTCCGCCACCACGCCCTCGGCGTTCGCATCGTTGTTGCCGAAATCAAACTCCGGCTTGAATTCCGGCGAGAGCTTGACCACGGCGGCGAAGGGAAATCCCTTCTTGCTGCGGAACCCCTGCAGCGGGCCGACAATCTTGTTCGTGAGCAACTCCTCGATCTCGGCGCTCTCAAACTGCCGGCCGGCGACGATTTTCCAAAGCGCGAAATCGCACTGGGTGCATTGAAATTTTTTGTAGTTCTCCTTGATGAGGCCGCTGCATTTCGGGCAGGGCGTCGTCAATTCGCCAAAGTCACCAGGCACCGTGTCGCTCTCAAAACCCTTGGCCTTGGCGACCATTTCGCGCGTCAGCTCCTGAATCTCGCGCATAAATTCCTCGCGCTTCAACTGGCCGCGCTCCATCTGCTTGAGCTTGAATTCCCAGTCGCCCGTCAGCTCCGGCTTGCATAATACCTCGATGCCGAGGCCGCGCAGCAGCGTGATCACCGAGAACGCCTTGGCCGTAGGCTGCAGCTCGCGGCCCAGGCGGTTGACGTATTTTTCGTAGATCAGTCCTTCGATGATCGCCGCGCGTGTGGCCGGCGTGCCGAGGCCTTTTGCGCCCATCGCTTCGCGCAGTTCCTCGTCCTCGACCAACTTGCCCGCGCCTTCCATCGCCGAGAGCAACGTGGCTTCCGAGTAGCGCGCGGGCGGCTTGGTCTGGTTCGCGTTGACGTCGATTTTTTCGGTGCGGACCGTTTCGTTCGGCTGTACCGCCGTCAGCGTCGGCGTGTCGTCGGTCTGCGCCTCCTTGCCGTAGACCGCCAACCAGCCGGCGTGGAGCATGACCTTGCCCTCGCTCTTGAACGGCTCGCCCGCGACGCGCGTGATGCGCGTGGTCACCTGAAATTCCGCCGCCGGAAAGAAGACCGCGAGAAACCGCTTGGTGACGAGATCGTAAAGTTTCGCCTCCGGCTCGCTCAGGTTTTTCGGCGCAACCGGCGTGGGAATGATCGCGAAATGGTCGGAGATTTTGGCGTTGTTGAAAATCCGCTTGTTTGGCCGCACCCAGCCAGATTTCAAAACCGTCTCGGCGTGGGTGCTGTAGGGCGTGTCGCGCAGCACGTCGAGCGTCTTCTTGACGGTGTCGATGTAATCCTCGGGCAGCGCGCGCGCATCGGTTCGCGGATAGGTCAGCACCTTGTGTTTTTCGTACAGCGCCTGGGCCAGCCCCAGCGTGTTCTTCGCGGAGAAACCGAACCGCCCGTTCGCCTCGCGCTGGAGGCTCGTCAGGTCATACAACAACGGCGAGAGCTGCGAGGTCGGCTTGCTTTCCTCGGTGACGATGCCCGGTTTGCCAAGACACTTGGCGCGGATCACCTCGGCCTTCGCCGCCTCCCAGACGCGCTCCGGTTTGAGCTGGTCGTCCGCGTCCTTCGCCTTGTCCTTGGAATATTTTTCGTCGAACCAGCGGCCCGGATACTCGCCCGCCTTGGCGGCAAAGGTGCCGTGAATTTCCCAGTAGTCGCGCGCGATGAATTTTTTGATCCGCTCCTCGCGCTCGACGAGAATGGCCAGCGTCGGCGTCTGCACGCGCCCGACGGTGGTGAGATGAAAGCCGCCGGACTTGGAGTTGAACGCGGTCATGGCGCGCGTGCCGTTGATGCCGACCAGCCAGTCAGACTCGGAACGGCAGACGGCGGCGTCGGCCAGCGGCTGCATCGAGGCGCCGGTGCGCAACGAGGCAAAGCCGTCGCGGATCGCCCCGGCCGTCATGGATTGCAGCCAGAGGCGCTGGATGGGCTGTTTGGCTTTCGCGTGCTGGATGATGTAGCGGAAAATCAGCTCGCCCTCGCGGCCCGCGTCGCAGGCGTTGATCAGCCCGTCCACGTCCTTGCGCTTGAGGAGTCGGGTCAGAACCTTGAGCCGGGCCTCGCTTTTCTCGATGGGCTGGAGGGCGAAATGCGGCGGGATGCTGGGCAGGTTGGCAAAGGTCCACTTGCCGCGCTTGACCTCGAATTCCTCGGGCACGCAAATCTGGAGGAGGTGGCCGACGGCGGAAGAAAGGACGAATTTGTCGCTTTCAAAGTATTCGTCGTGTTTGGTGAAGCCGCCGAGCGCCTTGGCGATGTCGCCGGCGACGGACGGTTTTTCCGCGATGATAAGCGCTTTTCCCATGCAATGGCCGGTGTTCTACAACGCACCGCCGCCTTGTAGCAACGGCTGGTTCAATTTATTTGCGCCGGAAAATGGCGGAAGCCTCCGGCGAAGTCAAAGGGGATTCTGCGTCCGCGCGGCGCGCCGGGTGCATCTGGACACTGTTCTTGAATCAGAAGGGGCCGCGATCCGATTCCGGAGTGGGGTTGGCGTCCCGCCTGTCTGCTGGGGCGTCTCACCCCTCATTCCCTCCCCGAGTTCACGGGCGAGACGCCCGGGGACACAGCCGGGACGGTTGCGCCACTAAGCACAGTGTTCAGATGCGCCCGCGCCGGCCGGCGTCAGGTTTCCATGACGGTGATTTCCACCGGTTCGACGCGGACGCCAATCTTCTCCAGCCATTTGATCGCGGCCTTGATGTCGGCGCGTCGACCGTCCAGTTCGAGGCAGACGATGCCGATCTCGTCGGTCACGCTGACCTGGCGGAGATTGGTGACGAGTGGAAATTTTTGCGACAACTGCCAGATGACCGGCGTGGTGATGAGCCGCGGCGGATACATCAGCCACAGACGGCGCTGCTGGTTTTCCGCCGGCGATTTCGCGGCGGCGGGCTTCGGTTTTTTGGTTTTGGCGGGCATGGCTTTGGTTGGCTTGCGGCGACGGACTAGCCCCCGGCGATGGCGGGGATGATGCTGATTTCGTCACCGTCCTTGAGCGGGGTGGTGCGGTTTTGGAGGAAGCGGATGTCTTCCTCGTTCACATAGACGTTGACGAAACGGCGGACTTCGCCTTTCTCGTCCAAGAGGCGTTCCTCGATGCCGGGAAAGCGCGCCTGCAATTCCTTGATGGCGTCGCCGATGGTGGCGGCGGTGACTTCGACCAACTCCTCGTTGTTGGTCAACTTGCGGAGCGGGGTGGGGATGCGGATTATTTTTGCCATAATTTTTATGCAGCCACAGTTTCGGCGGAGAGCAGCGCCTCGAACTCGCGCAGGCTCGGCTTGATCTCGCGCGGTTGGCCGACGTGGCCGGTCACGGCGTCGAGCGTCTTGAGGCCGTTGCCGGTCACGCAGATCACGGCCGAAGAGTCGTGCGGAATCTTGCCGGCGGCAATCAGCTTTTTCGCCACGCCCACGGTCACGCCGCCAGCGGTCTCGGCAAAGATGCCTTCGGTCTCGGCGAGCAGTTTGATGGCGTCGCGGATCTCGTCGTCGGTGATGTCGTCGGCGTGGGCGTTGGTTTCCTTCATCGCCTTGAGCGCGTAGAAGCCGTCGGCGGGCGTGCCGATGGCGAGCGACTTGGCGACGGTGTCGGGCTTGACCGGCTTGAAGAAATCCAGCCCGGCCTTTTGCGCGACGGAAATGGGCGAGCAACCGGTAGCCTGCGCGCCGTGGATGGAATACTTGGATTCGGTCACGAGGCCGAGCTTCACGAATTCCTGATAGCCCTTCTGGATTTTTGTGAGCAACGAGCCGGACGCCATGGGCACGATGGTGTGCTGCGGGATGCGCCAGCCGAGCTGCTCGATGATTTCATACGCCATGCTTTTCGAGCCTTCGGCGTAGTAGGGGCGCATGTTCACGTTCACGAACGCCCAGCCAAATTTGCCGGCGATTTCGGCGCAGAGGCGGTTCACTTCGTCGTAGTGGCCTTTGATGCCGATGACATTCGCACCATAGACGAGGGAGTTGATGATCTTGCCCTGCTCCAAGTCGGACGGGATGAAGACGTAGGCTTTCAAACCGGCGGCGGCGGCCTGGGCGGCGACGGAGTTGGCGAGGTTGCCGGTGGACGCGCAGGCGACGGTGGTGAAACCGAGTTCCTTGGCACGGCTCAGGGCGACGCTGACCACGCGGTCCTTGAAGGAAAGCGTCGGATAATTCACCGCGTCGTTCTTGATCCACAGCTCGCGGATGCCGAGTTGGGCGGCGAGGCGGTCGGCCTTGACGAGCGGCGTGAAGCCGACCTGCAGGCCGACGGTCGGTTCCTTGGCCACGGGCAGCAGCTCGCGGTAACGCCACATGGACCGGGGGCGCGACGCGATGGCTTCGCGGGTGAGTGATTTTTTGATCCGGGCATAGTCGTAGGCGACTTCGAGCGGGCCAAAATCGAATTCGCAGACGTGCGTAGCCTCGAGGGGATATTCCCGGCCGCACTCGCGGCACTTGAGCGCCTTCATGAATCCTGTGTCGTGTTGCATAATTTTTTCACGTTCCAAACCGGGGCACAAAAAGGCCCCTTCCCATCGGGTGAGAAGAGGCCGGCAAAAAACGACTGCGCTCTCCTCATCTTTTCCCGAACCGCCGCCGGTTCGAGCTGGAATTGGCACCTGGACATTGGAGATCGCGCTCCAACCGGTTGCCGTGGCTTCGTCGGGCCAGTCCCTCCGCCACTCGCGATGAGTTCGTTATATCAACGAATTTCGATATGATGATATTTGAGTTTCAGCGTGTCAAATAATTTTTTCCGCCCGGACGATTCACAGGTGGAGATGCGGCCAGAGCTCGGCCGGGGCCAGGCGCAGGTTGATGTAGAACGGGCCAAACTCGCCGAAGCGCGCGGTCACTTCGTCGAAGCGCATTTCATAGACGATCTCCTTCAGCGCGTCGACCTGGTGCGCCATCAGGGTCACGCCCCATTCCCAGTCGTCGAGGCCGATTGAGCCGGTGATGAGCTGGGAAATGCGCCCGCCGAATTTCCGGCCGACGCGCGCGTGGCCGGCCATCATTTTTTTCCGCGTGGCGAAATCGAGCGAGTACCAGTTGTCCCCGCCGAGCCGGCGCTTGTTCATCGGGTAAAAGCCCATCACCTCCCAATCGGGCAGTTCGGGATAAAGGCGGTAATGCTCATACTCGGCCTTGCGCTTCTGTAGTTCGGCGAGCCGCGTGTTAAACGCCTCGGTGTCCGGCTGAAGTTTTTCCTGGTTGATGAGCATCTGCCGGTTGTCTTCGTCCGTGCCGGTGTATTCGGAAAGCTCGGTCACGCTCAGATAGGAAAAAACCGGCTGCAGGACTCCGGGCGGAAAACAATTTTCCAGATCACGATGCAACTGCCCGATCTGCCCCAGTTCGGCCGCGTAGAGCATGAAGGTGAGGTCCGCCTTGCCGCCGACGCCGGCGAAGCTGACCAGGCGCGGATGCGACGCGGCGGCGTGGGCCGCAGCGAGCGCCTCCAGTTTCTGGCGTGCCTGCGCGGACGCGCCGAACGGCAGTTGTGCCCAGCGGGCGCGGTCGATGCGGTAAAACAAATGCATCACATGGATGCCGAGGGTGAGCTTCACGGTGGGGATGGGCATAAATTAAAATTGGGCCAGCGCCTGGTCGAGGAGTTGCGGTAGGTGCGAAAGAATGGCGGTTTCGTTGACGACGAGGGTGGCTCCGGCCAGCCGGGCGGCCTGTTGCGCCGACTCGCTTTCGCCGAAGGCGATGACCGGGACGTGTTCGGTACCGGGATTTTTTTTCAGGCGCGTAATGGCGGCGCAGACGTCGCCCCGCTGGTCCAGCAGATCGACCAACACGACCATGGGCGTTTCGCGGGCGGCCTGCTCGGTGAGCACGCCGGCCTCGGCCACGGTCTGCACGCGCCAGCCCAGGTCCTGCAGCCGGTTCATAATCTGGCTGCCGGGTAAAAGCTTTTCATAGAGGACAAGCGCGAGCGGCGACATGGCGCGGACTTTGGCGAAGCCACCGGCAAATTGCAAAAAATTTCCGGCGGCGACCGGACGGCAGTTCCATGTCCGCCACTCCTCATTCCGAGACTTCCTCCACCAGGGCGCGGCCGGGACGGGCGCGTCGGCCGTATTTGATCTCCGGCAGCAACATCAACGTCGCCACGACAATCAAGGCGCTGCTTACCGCCGCCATTTGGCCGGGCGCAAACCGCGCCACGCAATAAAATGTCGCCAGCGGCGCGAGCACGCCGCGGACGCCGGTGAAAAAAGTATGCACCGACATGTAATCCGCCACCCGCCCGGACGGCGCAAATTTCGTGACCCACAAGCTCCAGGCCACGTCCCCGCCCGCCACGGAAATCCCTTGGATGACCGCGCCCAGCACCAGCCCCGTCAGGCTGTCGCTCACGAAAAAAGTCAGGATGCCGATGGCGAAGCTGAGGTTGAGCGTGACGCGCAGCACGAAAAAATTCATGCGGTCGAACAGCCAGCCCCAGACCGGGCTGAGGACGAACCGCGCGAGATTAGGCACCACGCCGGTCAGCACCGCCACCATGCCGACGGTGAGTTCCAGCTTGTATTTGGGATTGGCCAGGTATTCGACGCGCAACGAGAGCATCGCGAGGTTGGGGAAGCCCATCAGCATCCAGCAGATGAGCGTGCGCCGGAAGAGCCGGTCTTCGCGCACGAACCGCAGCGCGTGCAGCGGATGCGCGCCGGCCCCGCCGCGGTCGAGCGGATGCGACGGACAGTGCGCCAGACAATACCCCGCCCAGACCAGCGCCAGCGCGAAGACGAGCGGCAGACAGCGGAACAACTCAAAATGCAGCGCGAAGACGAGCGGCAGACAGCGGAACAACTCAAAATGCAGCGAGAGGACATGACCGGCCAACCCGCTAAAGAGGGCCGCCGCGGCGATGCGGATCATCAACGTACGCGAGAAGAGCCGGCCGCGCATCGCGGCGGGATAATTCTCCTGGTAAAGATGCGTGAGCAGCGGAATGACCGAGGCCGCCGAGGCCATGCCCAGCACCGAGGCCGTGACGAACACCGGCCGGCCCGGCACCAGCGCCGCAAAAAAAAACGACCCCGCGCCGACGTAGAGCAGGCGCGACGCGGCGACAGCGGCGGGCCAACCGCGCGTAGTGACAAAAAAAACGACCAGCGGCGTGAGCAGCAACCCAAAGCTCCCACCGCCCGCGACGAGCGCCTTGTCCAACGCGCCGGCCTCGTAGCCGCGCACGGCGATCAGGAGCAGGAAGGTGGTCGCGGCCGCTTCGAGCACGCCGGCGGAAACGGCGCGCAGCCGTTCGTAGCGGTAGGTGATCTGCGTGCGGAGTGGGTCGGCCATCGCGCGGCAGAGTAGGAGAAGAAACCGGCCGGGCGCAAAGAATTATCTCCCGCGCCCGCTCCGGCCGGCGTCCTACCGCTGGAGCGACGTCCCGCCGTCGGACAGGCGGGCGGCCAGATAAACAGTGAAGGCGGTGCCCTGGCCGCTGGTCTTGGTCGTGAAGTATTGCTCGAAAATTTTCGGCAGCACCTCGGGCGGAATGCCGGGGCCGTTGTCCTGGACGGACAGGGCCAGCAGCGGAGCCGTGTTGTTGAAAGCGTCGCGGTTGAGGAACCGGTCTTCCGGACCGTCGGGAAAACGGTTCAAGATCAGCGCGTGGCCGAGCAACTGCCCGCGGATTTCCACGCGGTGGCTTTTCGGCGTGGCGTCCAGGGAGTTGATGGCGAGGTTGAGCAGGATCTGGATGAAGTCCGTGCCGTTGATCTGGACCTGCACGTCCTCGGCCAGCGGGGTGATGTCGAGCTGTTGGTGGCGGGCCGACGGATGGGAGCGCAGCAGTTCGCCGAGGTCGGCCAGAATCTGGTTGACCCAGACGAAGGGTGTTCGCCGGGGGCCTGGCGCAGAAAACTGAGGAAGCGGCGGGAGATTTCGATGCAGTTGGTGACCTGATGGGCGAGGCGTTTCATCCGCTCCTTGACCTGCTCGAGAT
>SIBH01000013.1 GCA_009695285.1 Pedosphaera sp. | reverse complement strand
TAGCCGAGGTTGTGGGCGATGGCGGGCTGGACGTTTTTCGAGAGCACCTCGACCGGGCGCTCGGGCAGGTGGTAATGGAGATCGTTGCGGACGCGGAGGAGAAAGTCGTAGGCGGCCTCGAGCTGCCGGCCTTCGGTGGCGCCGATCAGCTCGCGCTTTTCCAGGTCGGCGGTGGTGCGGGTGCGGTATTTGAAAAAGGCCATCCAGTGCAGGTTCTGGTAGTCGCGCAGGCCGCCGCAGCCGCTCTTGATGTTCGGCTCCTGCATGGTCGCGGAGTTGCCGTGCTTCTTGTGGCGCACGGCCTGGTCCTGGACACGCGCCGCGATGTATTCGTCCTCGTGGCCCTGCACGCATTTGCCGAGCACGGCCTTTTCAAACTGCTGGAAGAGGCCGGCGTCGCCCATGATCAGCCGCGCTTCGATCAGCGACGTTTTCGACTGCATGTCGGCGTTGGCCACCTGCACGCAGTCCGCGACGGTCCGCGCCGAATGGCCGACTTGCAGCCCGAGATCCCAGAGGAACCCGGTCTGGAGCAACGCCAGCCACGGATGGGGGTTGGCGCGCGCCACCGCGCCGCCGTCATGGAGAAACATGATGTCGATGTCGCTCTGCGGATTCAGTTCACCGCGTCCGTAGCCGCCGACGGCCACCAGCGCGAGCGCAGGCAGTTTTTTGGGGCCGCCCGCCGCAGTCGCGCCCAGGGCGTCGTGAATGGAACGCAGCAGCACATCGAGAATGGCCGCGTGGGCGCGGCAGAGTTCGCGTCCGCCCGCGCCGGCGCGATGGAGGATTTTCAGGCGGTGAGTCTCGACCTTGAGAAATTTTTTGTAGCGCTCGACCTCCTGCCCGGGCCGGCGTCCATCCGGCAGCGGCAGGCGGGCGGCGGCACTGGCTGCGATCTTTTCCAACAAGGTTGGCATCGGCGGAAACTAGGGAGAAGCGGCGGCGGACGCAAGATTGTAGCGGATGCGGCGGAGCGCAATCAGGTGCATTTGGACACTGTAATTCAATCCCGAAGTGGGTGCGGTTCTGGGCGGGAGGCTGGATCTAGGAGCGCCGGCATTTTTGCCAGCGAGTTCAGGCCCGGCCCGGCGGATCGCGCCGGCAAAGATGCCGGCGCTCCCAGCGCTTCGCCCAAGAACAGTGTCCAGATGGATCCCGCGCAACCTTGTCGCCGCGGCGGTTTTTGTTACGCTGCTGCGCATCATGACCGGACAACCCGATCCCGACGCCGCCCTCATGCTTCGCGTGCGCGAGGGCGACCGGGAGGCCTTTGCCGAACTGGTCGGGAAATACCAACAGCCGGTCATCAGCATTCTCTACCGCACGCTGCCCGACGCCGCCGAGGCCGAGGACCTGGCCCAGCACGTTTTTTTGCAGGTTTACAAATCGGCTCATCGCTACGAGGTGACGGCGAAATTTTCTACCTGGCTGTTCACCATCGCGCGGAATCTTTGCCTGAACGAAATCCGCCGCCGTTCCCGCCACCCGGCGCAGTCCCTCAACGAGACCTTTGCCGCCGATGAAGACCAGCCGGTCCGCCAGTACGAGGACGTAAAGACCCATTCGCCGCCGGACACGCTGCTGCACGGCGAACTGGAGGAAAAGATCAGCGCCGCCATCGCCGCGCTCCCGGAGAACCAGCGCACCGCCCTGCTGCTTTGCCGGCAGGAGGAGCTTTCCTACGAGGAAATCGCCGAGGTGCTCGGCTGCTCGCTCTCGGCCACCAAATCGCTGATCCATCGCGCGCGGGAAACCTTGAAGCAACAATTGAAGCCGTATCTCCGCACCGGCGCGTGGCGCTAATGAACGGAAATTTTCCAGGAAACTTTGCCGCCGCCGCGGTGATTAAATAAAAGGCAACCTATGAACGATCCGGTTTACCACGAACTGCGCGACCTCGCCGCCCGGCGTCCGTTGACGCCCGCCGAAGAGGCGCGACTGGAGGCGTGGCTCACGGCCCACCCCGAAGCCCGCGCCGATTGGGAGCAGGAGGCCGCGCTGGACCGGTTGCTGCGCGAGCTTCCGCCCGCCCCCGTCTCCTCGAATTTCAAGGTGCTCGTCCTCCAGGCCCTCGACGCGGAGGAACGCGCCGCCGCCCGCGCCGCCCAGGCCGCTCCGTGGCGGCTTTCGTGGCGGAACATTTTTTCGCCGCGCGTCGCCTCGGTCGGACTGCTGCTGGCCCTGGGCGTGGCCGGGGCGTTCGAGTATCGGACCTACACGCGGACCCAACTGGCGCGCGGCGTGCGCGATGTCTCGTCAGTCGTCGCGCTGACCGGGCCGGACGTGCTCCAGGATTTCGAGGCCATCCATGAACTGCCGGCGGCCCCGGCCAAGGCGGACCTGGACCTGCTCGCCGCGCTCCAATGAAAACCGCTTTTTTCATTTTGCTGTGCTGCGCGGCGGCGTGGGACGCGGCGGCCCAGCCGGCGTTGCCGACTGCGCCTCCGCCGCTGCCGCGCGCGCCGGTCGAATATTTCCGGCAACTGCTCGCCCTGAGTCCCGCCGCGCGCGCGCCGCTCCTCGCCCCGCGTCCGCCGGAGTCCCGCCGCGCCCTGGAAGCCAAGCTTGCCGAGTACGAAAAACTTCCGCCCGCCGAACGCGAAGCCCGGCTGCGCGCCACCGAGTTGCGCTGGCAGCTTACGCGCCTGCTGCGGATTCCCTCCGCCGACCGCAGCAACGCGGTGGCGGTCGTCCCGGACGTGTTTCGCAAGCTCGTCGAGGAGCGCCTGCGCCAGTGGGACCAGTTTCCCGCCGCGACCCGCCAGAAAATCCTCACCAACGAAGCGGCGCTCACGCTGTTCACCCGGCTCGAGGGCGCGGCCCCGAAGTTGAACCCCCCGTCCCTGAACATTTATCCGCCGCCGATGCGTCAAAAAATGGAGGCTGATCTCGCCCAATGGAAATCGCTGCCGGAGGAGAAGCAGCTGCGCACCACCGGCAATTTCCAAAAATTTTTCGACCTGAACGAAAAACAAAAAACCAGGACGCTCAAATCCCTCGGCGAAACCGAACGCGCGCAGATGGAAAAGACCCTCCAGACCTTCGAGCAACTGCCCAAGGGCCGGCGCGAGCTTTGCCTGAAAGGTTTTCAGCAGTTCGCCAATCTGACGCCGGAGGAGCGCGGGCAGTTTTTGCAGAACGCCGAGCAGTGGCAGACGATGAGCGCCGAGGATCGCGAAGCGTGGCGGCTACTCGTCGCGCGGGTCGGCACGCCCGCCCTGCCGCCGCTGCCGCCCGGCATCCGGTCCACGCGGCCCGGCACGCTGGTCGCGACGAATTTTTGAGGAGCGGAAGGAGTGGAGCCTGCCCGGAATGTTATAGCCCGAATTTCGAAGTTGGGATGGGTAGCACAGGCGACCCGCCTGTGCCGTCCGGCCACTGGCCGGACGGAACGGGCCAGAGCTTCGTCCTGGCAACAGACGTTTGGAAAAGTTCGCGCACCCTCCCCATTCCGAGCGGCGAGTCGCCGCTCGGCACAGGCCAGTGGCCTGTGCTACCCGCCGCTGTTTCGGAGTTCGGGTTTAGCCGCAACGATCCCGCCGGGGGAATATTGTTACCACGGATGGACACGGATAGACCCAACGCGGCAGAGCCGCCACCACTCCCTCTCCTCCATCCGATGGAGGAGAGGGCCGGGGTGAGGAGGGACATTTTTAGGAAGCTGCTCCTCACCCCAACCCTCTCCCCACTCCTGCGTCGCGGGGAGAGGGAGTTGACGCGCCGCCCAAACTCTTTGTTGATCACGCGCGAATTTTCATCAGACTAATTTCAAGTCTAGCATCGTGTCACGATAAAGCGGGGCGGACCGGTTCGCATCCAGATTGATATTGATCGGAAAATCCGTGTCCATCCGTGGCTTCATTTTTCCGGTTTGGATCTTGTTTTCCCTGAAATGAGATTGCAGTCGCCCACGCCTTCGCAATAATGCTGCGCGAAACATGAACGAGTGGAAAATTCAGTCCCGCGCCCACGACTGCCAGAGCTGCAGGAAAAAATTCGCCGACCGCGAGGCCTTTCACACGCTGCTCTCTGACCAGAAGACGGACCTGCTCCGACTCGACATCTGCGCGGCCTGCTGGCTGGCCCAGCACAGCGAGGGCGCGAGCGACCGCAAGGGCTTCGTCTCCCACTGGCAGGGCGTCTATGAGGCCCCGCCCGCCGCGCCGCCCGAGGCGATTCAAAAAGAAAACGCCGAGACACTGCTGCGGAAACTCATCGAGCAGAACGATCCGGCCCACGCCCCCGCCGCCTACATCCTAGCCGTGATGCTCGAGCGCAAACGCCTGCTCAAGGTGAAGGAGCAGATCCGCCACGAGGGCCGCCGCCTCTTTATTTATGAGCAGCCCCGGACCGGCGACCTCTTCACCATCACCGATCCCGATCTGCAACTGGACCAGTTGGAGCAGGTGCAACGCGATGTCGCGTCCCTCCTCGAACATGGCTTGAACCCCGCCCCGGCTGCCGAAGCCGCCGCCACCCCCGCCGCAACGTCCGCGCCCGCCGTCGAGGCGACGCCCGGCTGAACGTCCCGTGTCCGACCTCGCCGCCCTGCAAGCCCGCCTCGGTTACGTTTTTCAAAACCCCGACCTGCTGTGCCTCGCGCTCACGCACCCTTCGGTGACGCATGAACACCCCGCCAGCCAGGAGGACAACCAGCGCCTGGAATTTCTCGGCGACGCCGTGCTCGGCCTGATTCTCGCCCGCGCGCTTTACGAAAAATTTCCCGGCCTCAGCGAAGGCCCGCTGACCAAGGCCCGCGCGCAAATGGTCAACCGCGACGCGCTCGCCCAGCAGACGCATCAGTTCGCGCTCGGCGCACATCTCGTCCTGAGCCGTGGCGAGGAGTTGAACGGCGGGCGCGAACGTCCCTCCGCGCTGGCCGACGCGATCGAGGCGCTGATCGGCGCGGTATTTCTGGACGGCGGCTTCGAGGCGGCGCGCGAATTTGTGCTGCGCTGCTTTCGCGAGTCCTTCGCCGAATGCGCGGAAATTCCCAGCCTCGATAATCCCAAGGGCGAGCTGCAGGAATTGCTGCAGGCCGGCTCGCCCGCCGCGCCGCGCTACCAGATGACCGCCGCCACCGGCCCCGACCACGACCGGGATTTCGAGTGCGCCGTTTTTCACGAGGGCGTCGAACTGGGCCGGGGCTGCGGCAAGAGCAAGCGGGCGGCGGAAAGCGAGGCCGCGCTGGCCGCGCTGGGCCGGCTCCGCGCCACGCCGCTGGAGAAGCCGGAGTGACCCGCCCCTCGCGCCATTTTCAAGCCTGCCTCTGGCTGCTCTTCGGCACCATGTTCTGGGGCGTGAGCTTCACGCTCATCAAGAGCATCCGGCTCGTGCAGGAACAACTGCTGCCGGGCGCGGGCAGTTGGTTCCTCTCCTCGCTGGCGGTGTCGGTCAGGTTTGGCTGCGCCACGCTGCCGCTGTTCCTCTGGACGCTGCCGACCTTGCGCCGCCTGACCCGGCGCGAACTCGAACAAGGCGCGGGCCTCGGCCTGTTCGGCGGCGTGGGGCTGCTCCTACAGGTCGATGGCATGGCCTACACGACCGCCTCGACCTCGGCCTTCCTCACGCAATTTTATTGCCTGCTGATTCCCGTCTGGGTGGCGCTGCGGCAGAAAAAATTTCCGCGCCCGCTGGTGCTGCTGAGTTCGGCGCTGGTGCTGGCCGGCGTGGCGCTGCTTTCCGGCTTCAACTGGCAGGAGCTACGGCTGGGCCGGGGCGAGGCCGAGACCATTCTCGCCACGGTTTTTTTCACCGGACAGATTCTCTGGCTGGAGCGCCCGGTTTTTTCCGGCAACCGCTCCGCCCACACCTCGCTCGTGATGTACGCGGTGTCCGCCCTGCTCTTCCTGCCGCTGGCGCTGGCGTCCGCGCCGACGCTCGGCGCGTGCGTGACGGTGTTTAGCTCGTGGCCGGTCATCGGCATGATGCTCGCGCTCGTCGTCGGCTGCACCCTGCTCGCCTACGGTCTGATGAACCACTGGCAGCCGTCGGTCACCGCCACGGAGGCCGGGGTGATTTATTGCGTGGAGCCGCTCTACGCCTCGCTCTTCGCGCTCTACCTGCCGGCCTGGCTTTCCACATGGGCCGGGATTGATTACGCCAACGAAAAGCTCACGCCGCATTTGCTGCTCGGCGGCGGACTGATCACGCTGGCGAACATCCTCATCCAGACGCGGGCCGCGAAACCCCCGGCCTAGTGGCGTAGCCGTCCCGGCTGTGTCCCCGGGCGTCTCGCCCGTGTAAAAGTTTTGGGCCAGTTGCCGTTGCTGCCCCCGCCCACGATATGGAACCTGCGACCATCTCGGAACGCCGCCACGCGAAACTCCAGCCTTGAACCGGACGCGGCCTCCGTTCACTCTTGCGGGATCGCCATGAGCCAGATTCTCCGCCTCATTCTCTGCGCGGTTTGCATTTTTTTCACGCCGCCCGCGCGCGCCGCGCTCCGGCTCAACCTCATCACTATCGTCACCGACGACCAGGCCGCGTGGTCGCTGGGCTGTTACGGCAACCGCGAATCACGCACGCCGAACATGGACCGGCTGGCCCGCGAAGGCGCACACTTCGCCAACGCCTTTGTCACCACGCCGGTCTGCTCACCGAGCCGCGCGGCCTTTTTCACCGGACGCCACGGCGTGCAGCTTGGCATCACCGACTGGATCACGCCCAAGGAGGCGAAGAACGGTCTGGGTCTTCCCACGAACGCCGTCACTTGGCCGGAAGTGTTGCGCCGCGCCGGCTATCGCACCGCACTCATCGGCAAATGGCACCTCGGCGCACAGCCGCAATTTCATCCGACCCGGCGTGGGTTTGATCATTTTTACGGTTTCATCGCCGGCAACAGCCGGTCGCTCGATCCGGAACTTGAGGTGAACGGCGAGAACCAGAAACTGTCCGGCCCCCATGCCGACCTGCTCACCGACGAGGCGTTGCGGTTCATCGAAACCAACCGCGCCCGGCCTTTCGCGTTGCAGCTTAATTTCCGCGAGCCGCACGCGCCCTACGGCCCGGTGCCCGAAGAAGACTCCGCGCCGTTCAAGAATCTTGATCCGGCCATTCCCGACTTTCCCGGCCTGAAAACCGCCCAGGTGAAAAAATGGACGCGCGAATACTACGCGAGCATCCATTCCGTGGACCGCAATCTGGGCCGGCTCCTCGCGCGTCTCGATGAACTGAAACTCACCGGCCAGACCATCGTGCTCTTTACCAGCGACCACGGCTACATGATCGGGCAGCATGGGCTGCACATGAAAGGCAACGGCTACAAAGTTCTGGAAGGCCAACCCGGCGCCACCCGTCCGAACATGTTCGAGGAATCCATCCGCGTGCCGCTGCTCATCCGCTGGCCGGGCGTCGTCAAGCCGGGCCGCGTCCTCACCGAACCGGTCTCCAACCTCGACACCTTTGCCAGCGTCCTCGGGATGCTGGGCGTCGCGCCGCCGCGCGCATGGAAACAGGAAGGACTGGATTTCTCGCCCCTCCTGCGCGGTGAAAAATATGTCCCGCGCGACGCGCTCTACGGCGATTACGACATGCATAATGATGGGAAGGTCTCCATGCGCATGATTCGCACCGACGGATGGAAGTTGGTCCGGCACCATCGCGCCACGGGCAAGGACGAGCTGTACCGCCTCACGGATGACCCTGGCGAAAGGCGCAACCTCTACGACGACCCGCGCCACGAGAAAATCCGCGCGCAGCTCCAGGAACGCCTCACCGCCTGGCAGCGCTCCATCAACGACCCGCTGCTGCGTGAGGAGAAGTAGGCCATGTCCACCGGATGCGCCCGGAGCGCGGGACTATGTCCCGCAGCGGTTCGCGCAACCCGGAAGCGATGAAGCAAACGGGCATGTCACGCAGTTCGACCGTGCTGCGAGACACAGTCCCGCGCTCCAAAGCCCTGTAAAAACTGGTCGCTTTGAGCCGGATAACGCATAAGATTATCCCCAGAGACCGGTTCATGCGGGAAAAGAACGCCGCCATTTTCCAGACAAACTTCACCCATGAAAATCCGAGCCAACCCCGCCGCCGGCCTGACGAAGCTGGAGGTGATGATCGTCATCTTGGTGCTGGCGGTGCTGGCCGGTCTACTTTCGGTTTCCTACCGCGACTGGAAGAAGAAAAGTGATCTCGCGCAATGCTAGGGCAATTTGAAACAGATCATCCTCGGCTTTGGAATGTGGATTGAAAATAGCGATAGCAATGCACCCCCGTGGTTGATTCCCGCACCAGAAGGCACGGCGAAGTTTATCGCGTCCGGCGAAACCCGCCGCCATTTTCAGATCGCCTCGAATGAATTCGGCTCGCCCAAGATTCTCGTGTGCCCCGCCGACAAGGAGCGCTGGCCTGCGGCTAACTGGAGGAATTTTAGCAACACCAATTTGAGCTACTTCGCCAACATGACCGCGGGCTGGTTTCTAAGCGCCGCCTTCCCCCCGGCCGGGGGGAAGGCGGCCCCATCTTCCTGTTTGGCTTTCAACCAAACAAGGAAGATGAAAACAGACATACAAGAGGGAGAGAGTCAGTCTGCCGTGTAGCTTTCTTCACGCTCTCTACTTCCGTCCGCTTGCGGGGCAACGCGGAGAGACTGCGCAGCACGTCCAAGTCTCCACGCACGTCCAGAAACTTCTCCCTCCCCGGGGGAGAGGGCCGGGGTGGGAGGAAGGATTTTCCGAGGCGCGTTCGGCCACAGCGATTATTTAATCCGCACCAGTTGGAGGGAGGCGGCATCGAACCAGACGTCGCCTTTGACGGCGCGCAGTTCGCAGACGAGGACGAGTTCATCGCCGGGCGGCGGGACGTCGAATTCGTAGGCGAGCATTTTCCAGGGGGTGTCGCCGGACATCTTGTTGGTCCGCTCGGCGAGCGAGCCCGAGATGCGCAACCCGGCGCCGGCGCCCTTGGTCGGGGTGATCACAGGCACGACGCCGGCAGTGCGGGCCAGGCCCTCGAAACGGTAGTGACCGGCCTCCAACTGGACTTTGGCCCGCCAGGAGGTCGCTGAAATCATGGCGGTGGTGATGCGGAGCACGGCCCGGCCATCGGGGTCTTTGGCCTGTTCAAGCTTGGCGGTGGCCGCCTCGTTCTCGATGCGCCAGCCGGTGATTTTGGCGACACCGTTCTCGAACTTGAGGGGCTGGGGCGCGGGGGTGTTGAGTTGTTTTTCCAAGAAGGCGGCGCGGGCCACGATGAGGTCGCGGATGCGATTGGCCTGGCCCTGGTAGTCGCGGGCGGCATTGGGGTCGAGGGTGGCCAAGGCGCCGGTGACGGTTTTGGCGAGTTGGGCGACGCGGTTGGTGAGGACCTTGACCTGAAAAACATTGGTGTAAATCTCGCTGAAGCGCTGGCGGTAGAGACGGCGGCCCTCGGCGGTGCGCATGAAGGCGTTGGCGACCAGGCCATTCATGTTGGGGATCATCGGGCCGTTCACCTCCCAGAACATCTGGTCCATGCCGTGCGGAAAGAAAACCATCCGGTCGGTCTCGAGGTCGTGGAAGACGCGGTAATTGTTCCGGTTCATCATGTAGCCGTCCCAGTCCCACAACATCGCCTCGAGCACCAGATAATTGGCGAACCGGTCCACGTCGAGGGTCTTCTGGAGACGGTCCCAGCGCTTGCTGTTGTCCGGCTCCTGGGCGGCGGCGGCGAGGGTCTTCAAATCGGCCCAGTTGCTGTTCTCGTCGCCGGATTCCAGATTCAACGGGTCGGTGATTTCGCGCAGGAACCCGCCGTCATAAAGGTTGCCGTCCGGGTTTTTGAAATAGATGCCGAGAAAATCCTTGGAGAACCCCTCCTTCATCACGAAGAGACCAAGCTTGCGCCCGTTCAACTCGACGAGCGCGTGCGTGCCGCGCGTGGCCGGCACGCCGGCCGCGCGGAAAAGCTCGCCGCAAAGAATCTCGTTCAGGTAGCTGCCGTCCTGCACGGAGTTGTTCAGGTGAATTTTGCGGAGGCCGTGAAATTTCTGGTCGGGGGTGAACTTGCCGAAGCTGAGGGTGAGGGCCGGCTTGTCATCCACGCTGCGGGTGCTGCCGGCAGCTCCTTTCACATGGATGGCCACGTCCTTGTAGACCTTGCCGCCCTCGGTGATGGTGGCGCGGGCATAATTGCGCGGTTCCCGGCGCAGCGCGTTCAGTTCCGGGGCGGACACCTCGATTTTGAAGTGGAGCACCACGCCGTTGGCGAACAGTTCCGCGCCGGGCGCGGGCTTGGCGCGCTGGCCGTTTTTTAGAATTCCGAAACTGCCCTTGGCCGGAGGCGTGGCCGCGCCGCTGGAAAAAACCCCCAGGCACGCCAGCAGCAGCAGGCGGCCTGGGAACTGGCGCAGTTCGTTGAGCATAGATTTCAAGAGCAGATTTTGACGGTTGTTGCTGGTAATCGTTCAATCAAGATTTATTTGGGCCGGAGGCGGTGGCGGGATGATCTGCCGCCGGTTTGGCAAACGCGAATTCCTTGCCCAAGCGCACCACCTCGGCGTGCAGGCGGCGGGACATTTCCTTGCGGTCCAGCCCTGGCTCGAGCGGCGGGCCGAAGGCCATCCGCGCCCGCACCTCCCGCTTGGAAAGCAGATTCAGGAAGTGCGGAAAAAACGTCATGTCGCCCCAGTAGCAAACCTCGGCCCCCACCGAGTCGTCCTCGAGCCAGTAGCCGATCCACGCCGCAGAAACAGGCCAACCGTTGGCCGCCGCCGGTTCGAGCAGGGACGAGCGGAACGGCAGCACCCGGTGCCCGTCCGAACTGGTGCCTTCCGGGAAAATGGTCACGGGCAGGCCGCAGTCAATGACCGGTTGAAATTGCGCGCCCACGGCCGTCACGTCGCCCTTGCGTCCGCGGTTCAGAAAGAGCGTGCCGGCGGAGCGCGTCAGCCAGCCGATCACCGGCCAGCTCCGCACCTCCTGCTTCGAGACGAAGATCATGGGGCGCGAGGCGCCGAGCAGCGGAATGTCCACGTAGCTGAGATGATTGCAGACCAGCACGCCGCGGGCGGGCGGGTGGCCGGAGATCTCGACCTGGACGCTCAAGACGCGCAAAAAATGCGGCGACCAGCGCCGCATCCACCGCGCCCGCCGCCGGTGATCCACCCCGCCCCGCTCCCGCCAGCTTTCTCGGAAAAGAAAATCCAGCAGCGCGGCGAGGGAAACTCCGAGGAAGAAAACGAGCCGCCAACACACTCGGAAAGGATGTCGCGCCATTGCCGGGTCAGCTCAGATACCGCTGGATGGTGGCCGGGGGCAGCGTGTCCAGATCCATCAACGTCAGAAAATCAATGGTCTTGAATTCGCGGTCAATCGCCGGCGGCCCGCAAATTTTTGCGCCGAAGGAGAGATAGGCCATCAGCAGTTTCGGCATCTTGGGCGGATGATCCGTCGCCTGCCCGAGCGGGCAGGCCCAGGCTGGCAGCGGCACGGTCTGGAAGGCGGCGGGCGCTAGAAACCGTTTCTGCAGCGCCGCGTATATGGCCGCGCCCACCTGCGGATCCTGCGACGTGAGCGAGCTGCACCCCACCAGATAGCGGCCGCCCTGTTCCCGCGCGTAGGCCGAGATGCCCTTCCACAAAAGACCGAGCACCACGAGATTCCGATGATGGCTGTGGACGCAGGCCCGGCCCAGTTCCACGAGTTGCCCGCGCACTGGCTCGAAGGGTGCGAAATCAAATTCTTGCGCGCTGTAGTAGCCGCGCTCGGCGGCGGCGGTCGCGCCCGTCTGCAGCCGGTAGGTGCCGACGACTTCGTGGGTGCGCACATCCTCGACCAGCAGATGATCGCACACCTCGTCGAACGGGTCGGCGTCGCGGCAGGTGGTGTAGGAATGTTCCAGCCCCTCGTTCAACTCGAGGTTGAAAACGAGGAACCGCAGCGTTTGCGCCGCCCGGACGTCCTCGGCGGACGCGGCCCGCCGCAGTTGATAATGACTCCGCTCGGCGCTGCGCGACAGGACGCGGTCCCCGATCTTGGAGGCTGGCTCGGTAAATAATTGTGTTTTCATGGCGCGGACATTAGCCGCCGGACCGCCGGCTGGTTAATTGAAAAACTTCGACGACCAATTGATTCGTTGAATGCCGGTTCATTTCCGTAGCTCTGCCGCGAAGATGCCGGACCGTTTTTTTTTGACATCGGCAGGTTACCGGATTCCGCCGCCTTGCCCAGCCAAAAAATTGTGAGGATTGAGTGACGGCCCGGTGGCGGGGCGTGGACCGGAAACACCGCCATCACCGGGGAAGCGACACGCTCCACTGTGACCGCTGGCGGGCAGGGCGCGTCGCTCAGTGCGCGCCGTTTGACGACCAGACGGCCGCGTTTTGGAGAGCGGTGGCAGGCCGGATGCGACACCGCTTTAGGGACGAGTGTCGCCGGGAATTTGTTCGCGCTCTGCCGTCCGAAAGCGCCGTGGTCGTTTCGCTCTGCCGGCGCAGTCCAAAAACTTCCCACCTCTGGCTCACGATGCGTCCAAATGTGCCTCACCCCCGATTTTCAAGCTTGCTTCATGGTGGCCGGCCCGGAAATATGCGGCCCTTATGGAATCTGAAGCACCGCCGTCCGCGGCATTATACAATTTCTTGGGCTGGCTCAACGCGAACAAAAAACCGGTCGTCGCGGGCGTCGTCGTCGTGACCCTCGTCGTCGGCGGCGTGTTCTTGAGGAACTGGCAGAAAGAGCAGACCGAGATCACCGCCGCCAAGGCTCTGTCCGACATCCGCCTCCCGTATAACGCCGGGGAACTGCCTCCGCCCGGCACGGACGCCGCCTTGCTCAAGCTGGCCGCGACCTATCCCCAGACCAGCGCTGGCGCGCACGCCCTGCTCCTGGCGGGTTCCACGTTGTTCGCCGAGGGCAAATACGCCAGGGCGCAGGAGCAGTTTGAAAAATTCATCGGTCAGCATGGCGAAAGCCGTTGGGCCTCGCACGCCAGCTTCGGCCTGGCCGCCAGCCTCGACGCCCAAAACAAAACCAACGAGGCCATCGCCAAGTACGAGGCCTTCATCAAGAGCTATCCGGCCGATCCCGCCACGGACCAGGCCCGACTGGGGGCCGCGCGGTTGCTGGAACAATCCGGCCGGGAGGTGCCGGCGGTGGAGCTTTACAACAAGATGATCGAGACGGCCATGAAAAATCCGAAAAATTACAATCAGCCGGCCGTCATCGAATCCCAAGAGCGCCTCCGGGATCTGTTCAAGAAAAATCCGGCACTGGCCATTCAGAAACAGCCGCCGGTCAAAACCAACACCTCGACCTTCGTCGTCCCGCCCACTCCGCCGCCCGCCATCAAGACCAATCTCGCGACCGCGACCAACGCCGTCAAATTTCTCCGGACCAATCTCCAGCCGGTCTTGAAAAGCAACCTCCCGGTCAAACCCTGATGCCATGCCCACCTCCTTGCTCAAACAGTGCGTCGCGGAATTCATCGGCACCTTTACGCTGATCTTCATCGGCGTTGGCGCGGCGGGACTGATCGGCGGGCGGTTCCTGATCAAACAGCCTTAAAGGCCGCCGCGCGTTCTGCCGTTAGATTTTCGGGCTGGCGAACGCGGCCCGCTGAAAATGAAACTATCCATCATCGGCACTGGCTACGTGGGTCTCGTCACCGGTGCCTGTTTCGCCGAGGTCGGCCATCACGTCATCTGCGTCGATAGCAACGCGGAGAAGGTCAAACTCCTTCAGGCCGGCGGCATGCCCATTTACGAGCCGGGCCTCGCCGAACTGGTGCAGAACAACGTCACCGCCGGCCGCCTCCGCTTCACCGCCTCCACCGAGGACGGCGTCGAGAATTCCGACGTGATCTTCATCGCCGTGCCCACGCCGCCGCAGTCCGACGGTTCAGTCGATCTGAGCTTCATCGAGGCCGTGGCCCGGGAGATCGCGGCGGCCATGACCAGCTACAAGATTGTCGTGGACAAAAGCACCGTGCCGGTCCGCACCGGCGACAAGGTGGCCGAGACGATCAAGCGCTACTGCAAGTCGAAGGTGGAATTCGACGTGGTCAGCAACCCGGAATTCCTGCGCGAGGGGTTCGCGGTCGAGGATCTGATGAAGCCGGATCGCGTCGTCATCGGCACCCGTTCGCCGCGCCCGGTGCAGATGATGCAGGACGTGTACGCGCCGTTTCACGCGCCGATCATCGTCACGGACATCAACTCCGCCGAGTTGATCAAGCACGCCGCCAACTCCTTTCTCGCATTAAAAATTTCCTACATCAACGCCGTGGCGAACATCTGCGAGGCGAGCGGCGCGAACGTCGAGGAGGTCGCCAATGGCATGGGGATGGACATCCGCATCGGCCGGCGCTTCCTGAACGCGGGCCTGGGCTTTGGTGGGAGCTGTTTTCCGAAAGATCTGAGCGCCTTCATCAAAATCTCCGAGACTCTCGGCTACGATTTCGCGCTGCTCAAGGAAGTGCAGCGCATCAACGCCACGCAGATGGAACGATTCCTCAAAAAAATAACCGACACGCTCTGGGTGTTGAAGGACAAAAAAATCGGCGTGCTCGGCCTGGCCTTCAAGCAGAACACGGACGACTGCCGCCAGTCGCCCGCCATCGAGCTGTGCCAGCGGCTGCAGAAGGAAGGCGCGTCGCTCCGCGTGCATGACCCCAAGGCGATGGAGAAGGCGAAGGAGATTTTGCAGAACGTGACCTTCGTCGAGGACATGAACGCTGTGGCGGAAGGCTGCGACGCCCTGGTCATCGCCACCGAGTGGCCGGAGTTCAAGCAGCTCGATCTCGAGCGCGTCCGCAAGTCGCTCACGCACCCGATCCTTTTCGACGGCCGGAATCTGTTCGACCCGGCGGAGATGGAGAGGCATGGGTTTATTTACAAGAGCGTGGGGCGGTGAAAAATGTTGAGAGTTGAAAGTTGAGGGTTGAGAGCCGGATAACGCGCGCCTGAACTCTCAACCCTCAACTTTCAACTCTCAACCAATGCCAACCATCGACGTCAGCGCCGCCCTCGTCTTCCGTGAGGGCAAACTCCTCATCACGCAGCGCCATGCCGAGGCGCACCTCGGCGGCCTGTGGGAATTTCCCGGCGGGAAACGGGAGCCGGGCGAAACCTTTGAGCAATGCCTGCGCCGGGAGTTGGTGGAAGAGCTGGGCATCGAAGTGGAGGTTGGCGCGCTCCTCGAGGAGATCACGCATGAGTACCCGGAGCGATGCGTGCGTCTGCAATTTTTCCTCTGCATCCTGCCCGCCGGAGAGCCGCAAGCGTTCGGCTGCGCCGCTCTGGCTTGGATCACGCGGGAACAACTGGGGGAGTACTCGTTCCCTGCCGCCGATGCGCGCCTGCTCGGGCGGCTGCGGCGTTCCTCCGAACTGTGGTCTGCCTGACCACCCGGCCATCAGGTGATGGCCGGCAGCGGAATTCCCCCCCCGGAAGATTACTTCCCGAAGAACTCTTCCACCGCGCATTTGAAACTGTTGTCGCCCACCTTGACGATGCCGAATTCGCGCTGGGCGCTTTCCGGCGAGTCGCTGGCGTGCGCGGCGTTGACCATGATGGTCTGGCCGAATTCGCGGCGGATCGAGCCGGGCGGGGCCTTGGACGGATCGGTGGGGCCGAGGACGTCGCGGATTTTGGCGACGGCATCGACGCCTTCGTAGATCAGCGCGATGCAGGTCTCGGTGCCGGGCTGGTCGCGGAGTTCCGGCGGACATTCGCCGGGGGTGCGGCCGGACATGAACTTCACGATGCTGTCGAATTGATTGTCGCCGAAGATCGGGCCGATGAGGTCGCCGAGCTGTTTTTCCTCGGCGGGGGGGATTTTCAGGCCCAGCTCCTTTTCGAGCGCAGCCCTGGCCTTGCCGGCGACCATGTCCTTGAGCTTGGTACGGAGCACTTCGCGGACGGGGCCGTAGAATTCGCCAGCCTCGGCCACGCTCATGCGGTGGACCTTGATGGCGACGATGTAGAGGCCGGTGCGGCTGAAGAAATCGATGACGTTGCCGGGGCGGCCGGTGGGGAAGCGGAAGTTGTCCGGCTTGATGAGGACGAGGGTGCGCTGCGGTTTCTCGCCGGCGGGATAGGGGATGGTGTTTTCCAGCACGCCGCCGTCGGCGTCCGAATAGCCGGCCCAGAGTTTGAGTTTGACGGCGACTTCCTCGGCGTTGGGCGCGGCCAGCACGGCCGGTTCGAAGTAAGTCACCTTGTCATTCTCGTCGAGCACGAGGTCGCCGTAGGTGTCGCGGATCGTCTCGCCGCCGGTGCGTTCGGCGCTGATGTTGCCAACGACGGAGCGGACCTTGCGCACGGCGTCCTCACCGCGAAACAGGAACATCATGACGCGGCGACGGCGGCCGGTCTTGGGGTCGGGCGAAAGGTTCTGGAGGATGTAATCGCGGATCAGCTCCTGGATGCGCCGGTCCTGCGGGTCGTTGGCGGAGACGATGACCTCGGAGTATTTGCGGACCAGTTCCTCGCTGGGGGCGAAGAGACGGGCGCCGGCCAGTTCCAGTCCGGTGCGGGAAATGAGGCGGGCGAGGATGCCGCCGGTGCGGGACTTGTGGAGGGAATACGGCGTGACAATGACGTAGGCGAGTTGTTGCGACATAATGAAACTGCGATGGCGGTGGCGGCGCGGCGGACCCTAGGCGGGCGGCGCGGCTTTGCCGCCGAGAATTTTGAACATGGTGGTGCCGCAGGTGGGGCATTTGCCCTTGATCGCCTTGCGCCCGTTTTTCATGGTTTCCTCGGTGGCGTTCGAGATTTCCTTCTTGGCTTTGCACTTCACGCAATATCCTTCAGGCATAGATGTATTCCCGGCCGGAGGCTTCATGCGCCCGGACAGTGACGGGCTGGAGCTTACGGGGGGGCTGTCCGCAGCGTCAACGGCAAATCGGCCATGCGCCAACCGCTCAAGGCCGCGCCGCGCCGCCCACCTTCACCGGAATCGCGTAAAGCGATTTGCGAGCGGTGATGAACAGCGTTTTGCCGTCCGGGCCGCCGAAGCAAAGGTTCGCCGGCGATTCCGGCACCAGGATTTTCCCGACCAGCGAGCCGTCCGGGGCGAATACATGCACCCCGTCGCCCGCGCTTGACCAGATGCGTCCGTCCGCGTCGCAACGGATGCCGTCCGGGCCGCCCTTGTCGATCGCGGCGAAAACTTTCCCGTTGGCCAGGGTGCCGTCCGCCGGCACGTCGAAGACGCGGATGTGGCGCGGCCGGCCGGAGTCGGCGAGGTAGAGCTTTTTCTCGTCCGGCGAGAAGCAGAGGCCGTTGGGCATGTCCGCGTCCTTGACCACGATGGTCACGGCCTTGGTCTTGGGATCAAACCGGTAAACATGGTTGCCCGCCTGCTCCTTGGCCGCGCCTTTGGGCAGGCCGTAGGGCGGATCGGTGAACCAGACGGTGCCGTCGGACTTCACGACCACATCGTTCGGCGAGTTAAATTTTTTCCCGTCGAAGGTCTCGACCACGGTTTCGACCTTGCCGGCGGCGTCCGTGACGGAGACGCGGCGGGCGGAGTGTTCGGCGCTGAACAGGCGGCCGGCGGCGTCGGTGGTGTTGCCGTTGATGTTCTGGCTGGGCTTGCGAAAGGTTTCCAGACCGGCGGCCTTGCTCCATTTTTTCAGCTCGTTGTTCGGAATGTCACTGAAGACGAGGAAGCCCTGGAACCAGGTCGGGCCTTCGGTGAAGCCCATGCCCCCGGCGAGCTTCTCCACCGTGGCCTCGGCCGCGACGCATTTCTTGAACTCGCCCTCGTTGCGGACCTCGAACTCGGCGGCGGCGAGGGGTGAGAGGCCGGCCAGCAGCCAGCCCAGCGCAAACCAGCGGGAAGATTTCATGTTCATCATAGTTTTCAAAGAGGTGGAGGACATGGTTGGGATAGCAACGATCACCGCCATCGTCACGGGAAAATTTCCGCGCGCCGGCCGGATGGGCGCGTCTTGACCCTGTCCTTGAAACTGGAGGCTGCGAAGTTCGAGCGCGCCTGGGAGCGCTGGCTTCCAGCCAGCGCGTTTCTGGCCCCAGCACGCGTTCGCGCCGGCAAAGATGCCGGCGCTCCCGGGATTCGCCCGGCCGGACTCCGGCGCGGCAAATGTCCTTGGCCTGCCGGTGAACTTTTCCCTAGACTGCGCGACAGCATCGCTATGAACCATCTGAAATTTCTCATCCCCCTCGCGCTCCTTGCCGCCGTCGCCGGCTGCGGTGATAAACCCGTCGCCGGCCCCCAGGCCACCGCCAATTATCCGCTGCCCGAACCGCCGCTGGTCGCCAAATGTGAGCCGGGCCAGTTCGGCGGACGGCTCGTCATCGCCACGTTCGGCGACCCCAAATCATTCAATCCCATCACGGCCAACGAAGGCTCCTCCCAAGACATCTATCGCTTCGTCTTTTCCGGACTGACCACGCTCGACGAGGAGACGCAGGTCGTCGGGCCGTCCCTCGCGGAATCGTGGTCGGTGGAGCCGGACCAGAAGACGTGGACCTTCAAGCTGCGGCGCGGCCTGCGTTGGAACGACGGCCAACCGCTTACCGCCGCCGACGTGGCCTTCACCTGGAACGACGTGATCTACAATCCGCAGATCAACAACGTCACGCGCGACCTCTTCATGATCGACGGAAAAAATTTCATGGTGACGAACGTGGACGAGGTCACGGTGCGGGTGGTGACGCCGGATGTTTACGCGCCGTTTCTCGAGGCGTTCGGCGCGGTGCCGATTCTGCCGAAACACGTTTTGAACCGCGTGCCGGCGGGGAAATTCGGCTCGGCCTACGGCATCGACACCCCGCCCGGGCAGATCGTCGGCAGCGGGCCGTTTCGCATCAAGAAGTTCAAGCCCGCCGAGTTCACCCTACTGGAGCGCAACCCGTATTATTACGCGGTGGACCAGAAGGGGCAGCGCCTGCCCTACCTCGACAACGTGATCTACACCGTGGTGCCCGACATGAACACGATGTCGGAGCGCTTTATCGCCGGTGAGTGCGACGTGTTGGAAATGGTGCGGCCCGACGAATATGAACGCTACAAAACCGAGTCCGCCAAGGGCCGCTTCCGCCTGCACGATCTCGGCCTCGGTCTGGAGCGCGGCTTTTTTTGGTTCAATCAAAACACCAACCAGATGGCCAACGTGCAGATCACCAGCGACCCGCCCGGCGCGGAAATCACCTGGCATAACATCAGCGTCGGCCAACTCCCGCAGCAGAAGAAAGTCACGCTCGGCGGCGCGGAGGTGACGGTGAAATTTCCCGGCGCCGCCGAGGAGCGCAAGACCATCGTGCTCTCTTCCGGCCAGGCGCTGCCGGCGGTTTTCCAGTTCGCGGCGGGCAAACTCGAGATCCATCGCGACCTGGCCGGCGGCGCCGCCGTCCTCGGCGTGCCCATTGTGGAGTCGAAGAAACTGAAATGGTTCCGCGACGTGAAATTTCGTCAGGCCCTGTCCTACGCGGTGGACCGGCCCAGCATCATCAAGTCGATCTACGCCGGACGCGCCCGCCCGAACTACGGCATCGAAACCGAGGGCAACAAGAAATGGCACAACAGCGCCATCGCCACCTACCCCTTCGACTTGGAAAAAGCCCGGGCCATCCTGGCTGAGATCGGCATCAAGGACCGCAACGGCGACGGCTTGCTCGAAGACGCGGACGGCCACAAAATCGAGTTCGTCCTGAACACCAACACCGGAAACAATGTCCGTGAAAAAATCGCGCTGCTCGTCCAGGCCGACCTGAAAAAGCTCGGCATCAGCTTGATTTTCCAGCCGGTGGAGTTCAACTCCATCATCACCCGCGTGGATTCGAGCTACGATTACGACGCGATCCTGTTGAGCCTGGGCGGCGGCGGCATCGATCCGATCAGCAGCATGAACGTGCTCAAGTCCGACGGGTTCACTCACCAGTGGTTCCCGCGTCAGCGCTGGCCGGCGACGGACTGGGAGGCGCGCATCGATTTCCTGATGAACGCGCAGGTGAAGACACTCGATTTAACTGTTCGTAAAAAAATGTTCGACGAAGTGCAGGCCATCATGGCCGAGCAGGTGCCGATGATCTACACCGTGACGCCGATCTCCTACTGCGCGGTCAAGGCGAACATCGCCAACACCCGCCCGACGGTCCTGAGCTACTACCGCGCGACCTGGAACGCGGAGGAGCTTTACTTAAAAAAGAAGTAGCAGCCGACGGAAGGAGGCTCTGACCTTTGGCCGGAGCAGCCTGCAAAAAGAGGCGGAGATTTGAGCCTCCTCACGTCGGCTGCTACGATCGAGGAAAAAATGGCGGCCTTTTCTGTCGAGCAGTGCAACGGCTCAGATCAGGGGACAGTTTCCGCCAGCGCCCGAACGTGAAGAATTTCGTTGGAGGTCAGCAGTTCAATTTGAGATTCGCCGACCGTGATGACCGCCACCGTCTCGCCCACCGCGTTAAAAACCTCCAAGGAATAACCCGGCTCCTGTCCAGGCCGGCCCGGATGATGTTCCACCACGGTGGCCACATCACCGCGACGGAGTTGATTCCGGGGCAGATCCATTCTCAGGGCGACGCGCGTGTAAAGTTCGTGTTTCATTTTTTATCCGGATAGAGCGTGACAAACTTGGTTGTAGCGCCCGCTGACTCGGTCATCCAAATCGAAACCACCCGCAAGCTGTGTCCGTTCGACCCGGTCAACAGGCCGCGAACGCAAAACTTTGGCCCGTATTTGGTCTCTTCCAACAACTCCGCCTCCAACGGCAGCAGTTGCGAACGCATGTCGTCCACCAGCCTGTCCGAGGAAGACTGATTTATCATCCTCGGGCCGCCAGCGAAGAAGGTAGTTTGTTGCTTTCTCGGGGGTAACCACCGTTTCGGAAGGCAGCTTCATGGGTGCAACTCAGATCAGGTGGCAGAACATCGCGTCGCGCAGCTTGGGCTCGAACCACGTGCTCTTGGGCGGCATGATTCCGCCTGCGTCCGCGATGGACATCAAATCCTCGATGCTCGTCGGGAACATGCTGAACGCGCACGCGTACTCGCCGCGGTTCACAATCTTCTCCAACTCCGCCGCACCGCGGATGCCGCCGACGAAATTGATGCGCTTGCTGGTGCGCGGGTCGTCGATGCCGAAGAACGGATCGAGGACATATTTTTGCAGCAGGGTCACGTCGAGCTTTTCAATCGGGTCGTTCGTGCGGAAGAAATGTTCACGAAAGGTCAGGGTGTGCCACGCGCCTTCGAGGTACAGGCCGAGATGATGTTTGCCCGCCGGCTTCGACACCCCGCTGTTCTTCTGCAGCACGAACACGCCATCCAGCTTCTCCAGCAACTGCGCGGGTGTCATCCCGTGGAGATCTTTCAGCACGCGGTTGTAGGGCAGAATCTGCATCTGGTTGTGGGGAAAAATCACGGCCAGAAACTGCCCGCTGTGACCCGCGCCCTTGCGTGACTGGTACACCCGCCCCGCCGCCGCGCTGCGATGATGGCCGTCGGCAATGTAGAGATAGGGAATCTGCGCGAAGGTCTGCCCGATGAACTGGATGTCCGCCGCGCCACTCAAGACCCACGCGGTGTGGCGCACGCCGTCGCTGCCGGTGAAGTCGATGGCCGGAGGTTCCGCAGTTTTTTTCTTCGCGAGTTCGTCGATGGCGGGGACAGCCTGGTAGGTCAGAAAGACCGGGCCGGTCTGCGAGTTCAGCGCCTCGATGTGGCGCACGCGGTCGTCTTCCTTGTCCGGCCGGGTGAACTCGTGCTTCTTGATGATGTTCTGCAAATACTCCTCGCAGCTCGCGGCGGCGACGAGGCCGGTCTGCGCATGCTGGCCCATGATCTGGCGGTAAAGATAGAAGCAGGGTTGCGCATCCTGCCGGAGCGCGCCGTCGGCGATGAGCTTCTGAAAATTCTCCCGGCCCCGCGCATAGACGGCCGGAGAATACAGGTCGGTGCCGGGCGGAAGGTCGATTTCCGGCTTGCTCACGTGGAGAAAGCTGAGCGGGTTGCCGGCGGCCATCTGGCGCGCTTCGTCGGACGACATCACGTCGTAGGGCAGCTCGCAGATGTTGGCGGCGAGTTCGGGTTTCGGTCGCAGGGAGGCAAATGGTTTAAGGTTGGCCATAAAAAAGTGGCGCGAAGATACGGAGCCGCCGCCGTGAACGCACGCGGAAAGTGGGCGTGACAGAATTTGCATGGAGCGCGGCTGTGTCCCGCTCGGCGCGGGACCAGTCGCAGCGCTTTCGACCCGTCGTCGGCTGGTCGAGGACGCCCAGCCGCGGCGAAGTGCAAATCAGGACACCACCCGGGAAGTAGGCGACGCCACTGCCGGCGCTCACTTGGCCGGGTTGGCTCCCTTGACCCGGGTCTGAATCGAGTAAAGACCCTTGCCGGAAGTGATGAACAACGTCTGCCGGTCCTTGCCTCCGAAGCAGACATTCGCCGTCCAGCCGGGCAGCTTGATGTTCTCAATCTTCTTGCCGGCCTTGTCAAAAACCGTCACGCCATTCCCGGTCAGGTAAAGGTTGCCCTCGTTGTCGATCGTCATGCCGTCCGACCCGAGCGCGCAGAACGGGGCCTTGTTGGTGAGCATTCCGTCAGACTGGATGTCGTAACGGTACGTTTTTCCCGCGCCGATGTCGGCCACGTAGAGATTTTTTCCGTCCGGCGTGCCGATGATCCCGTTCGGCTGCTTGAGATCTTCCGCCACGCGCTTCAAGTTCTTGCGGTCGGCGGAAAGGAAATAAACGTGCTCCCCATCCTGCGGCCGTTTTTGGTGCGTCCACCACGGGCGCTTGTAGAACGGATCGGTGAAATACAGCGCCCCGTCGGGCCGCACCCAGACGTCGTTCGGGCCGCAGAGCCGTTGCCCGCCGAAATCCTTGACCAGCACCGTGACCTTGCCGTCGGGCGCGATGGACCACAGCTCGGATTTCTCGTCCGCGCACGCCAAGAGGTTCCCCTGGCCGTCGAAGCACATGCCGTTGGCGCGTCCCGCCGGCTTCATGAACGTGGAGAGCTTGCCCTCGACGCTCCATTTCATGATGCGATTGAAAGGTTGATCGGTGAAAAAGACGTTGCCGGCGGCGTCGCAGGTCGGGCCTTCGGTGAAGTCGAATTCCAGCGCCAGCTTTTCCAGCTTCGCGCCGGGAGCCAGGACGCTGTTCTCCGCAGCGGGCAGGGATGACGGGAGAAGCGCTCCGGTGATGGAGAGCAGGGCGAGAAATCTCCGGACGAAAGTTTCGCCCTTGGCACCGCCAAACGGGATTGGCCCGCCGGCTTCAGCCGACCGCTCCTTGGGGCTGGCTGGGTTTCTGCCGGCGGAAGCCGGCATTTCTAGGCGGAGGTTCATGGTGAGAAATATATCTGTCATGGGATTTGTTTTTCGTGAGTGGGTTTACCGGGGAAGGAGCCGCCAGGCTTTCCAAATCCCGTCGGCGATGGCGGCCATGCCTTTGTCGCCCGGATGACCTCCGACGCCGCCGTGGTCGATCTTGCGTTCGGCGCGGGCGCGGTTCGATTCGTCTTGCCCGAGGGTACTCAGGTCCACAAAGACACCGGCCGCACCAGCGTCCTTGCAGACTTGGCGCAAAATTTCATCCTTGGTTTTATCAGTCATGAAAGTGCTGCAAACGAGGAGCCGCGGGTTGTAGTCCCAGGCGCCGGGCTTCAGGACGACGAGCAGCGCAGCGACCGCTTTCTGGAATTTGGCCCGGGCCTCCGGGGTGGCGAGGGCGGGAACGTTCTCGCCGATCTGCAGGATCACAATGTCGGGTTTGAACTCGGCAAATTTCTTGGAGGTGGTGCCGACATCCATCACGCTATGTTGCCGCTCGAAGTCCGCGATGTTCTCGATCATCGCCACCGGTTCGCGTCCGCCGTTGGCGGCGGCGAAGCGGCGCAGCAGCAGGTGGACGTAATCTTTTTCCGGCGCGCTGGCCGCCATGCCGCAGTTGTTCGTCCAGCCGATGGCGGCGAGCGGCCCGTGGTGCGTGAGGCTGTTGCCCAGAAACAGGATTCGGTCCGGCCATCCACCAGCGGGCAGGTCGGGCAGGACGCGGATCATGAATTTCCGAAACCACACGGCGTCGCCCTTTCCTTGCAGGGCGATGCGGCCCCGGGCCAGCCGGCCGAAGTCCAACCCGGCTGCAAAATCGCTTTTGGCCGCGTGCTGTTTCCAAGCAGCGGAGCCGAGTTCATACTCGACGATTTTTTCGCCGTTAAGCCAGTGTTCGACATGATTGCTTTGCATCAGAATGCGGGCGGAGTTCCATTCGCCAACTGGTTTGGTGGCATCTTTCGCCGGCGCGTAAACGGAAAAGCAGGCACCGGCCGAGCGGCGCGGTTCTTTGGTGAGCCGGTTGTCGAGGATTTGATATTCAGGGGCGGTGTGCGGCGGCGAGGCGTGCCGCTCGTCGCTGCGGTAAAACACGCCCGAGTTTCCGTCCTCTGAAATCTTCCACTCGAAGGTGAGATCGAAATTGCCGAACTCCTCCTTGGTGACGAGGAAAAGCCCCTTTCCGCCTTTGGCGAGCGAAATGACCCCGTCCTCGATCTTCCAACCGTCCGGCATGGTGTCGGGGCTTACATAGCCGCGCCAGGCGGTGAGCGGTTTGAAACCGTCCTCCGCGGGTGGAACCGCCCGCGCGATCGAACCGGCCAGGGCGGCCAGCGCCAGGAGGATCCGCGACAGTGAAAGCAAACGGCTCATGAGAATGCACAGTCATTAGCAAATGCTGGTGCGCTTGGATACTCCATAAACTGACACGATGGCCGCCGCTCTGCGCCGCATCGACCCGCTCATGCCCGGCAATTTGATTGTTTGAATTCGCGGCCGGAATAGTTTCCACTGCTTCTAATTCACTAACCCGAAAGGCCATCATGCAAACCAAAATCTTCTCCCTTCTCCTGTGCGGCGGAGTCACCGCCGCGCTCGCCGCCGACGTGCCGGAACCCAAATTCCGCGCCGTGACCATCGACGATAAAATCCAGATCGGCTACGGCATCACGACCGCCGACGTGGACGGCGACAAGCTCCCCGACCTTCTCCTCGCCGATAAAAACCAGATCATCTGGTATCAGAACCCCGGCGCGGACAAGAGCGCGACGGCCGGTGCGTGGCGGAAGCACGTCATCGCAGAGAACCTGACCAAGCTCGACCACGTCTGCCTCGCGGCGGCGGACATCGATGGCGATGGCAAATGCGAGATCGCCGTCGGTGCGGGCTGGAATCCGGGCGACACCGAAAACAGCGGCGCGGTCTTCTATCTGATTGCGCCCGCCGACCGCACACAGAAGTGGGAGGCGGTGACGCTGTCCCATGAGCCGACGGTGCACCGGATGCGCTGGGTGAAAGACCCGGCCAGCGGCAGCCATCAACTCGTCGTGGTGCCGCTGCACGGACGGGGCAACAAAAACGGCGCGGGCGTCGGCGTCAAAGTTCTTGCTTACAAGAAACCCGCCGATCCCCGGCAGCCCTGGACGACGACGGTGCTGAACGATGCGCTGCACATGACGCACAATTTCGACTTCGTGAGCGGGGCGAGCGACATGCTCGTCGCGGGAAAGGAAGGCGTCTTCCGGGTTGGCATCGATGGATCAAAATCGTCACTCCAACTGGCGGGCAACGTGAGCGGCGGCGCCGGTGAAGTCCGGACCGGCAAACTGGCCGGGGCAATCCCCTTCTTCGCCACGGTGGAGCCGATGCACGGGAACAACCTGGTGGTTTACACCACGCCGGTGTCCAAGGAAACGCCGGCCGGCAAGCTGCTTTGGAACCGGCAGGTGCTCGACACCACGCTCGCCGACGGCCACGCGCTGGCCTGCGGCGATCTGCTCGGCCTTGGCCGTGACCAGATCATCGTCGGTTGGCGGGCGATGGGAAAAGCGGGCGCGAAAGTCGGCCTCAAAGTATTCACGTCGCTCGACGGCGAAGGCAAAACCTGGCGCTCGACGGTGGTGGATGACAATGGCATGGCCTGCGAAGACCTTTGCCTCGCGGACCTCGACGGCGACGGTAAGCTCGACATCATCGCCGCCGGCCGTGCCACGAAGAACGTGAAGATTTATCTCAACCAGAGCGCGAAGTGAGCGTGCATCCGCGCGCTGCCCCCGGAGCGCGGTTGCGCCCCGCGCGGCGCGGGATCAGCCGCAGCGCGCACGCCAACACTGACGTTTTCGAATTCTCCAGGGATCATCGCCTTTCCACCCGCTTCGGCTGGTCGAGGACGACACCGCCGCGCTCCAATTTTGTTCCGTTCGTGGCTGTGCCTGGATGCGCCCGCGTAGCCAACCCCGCAAAATTAGGCTTGGAATCCCGCTCTTTTCCCCGCCAACATCCGCGCTCGAATTGAATTCTGACGCGCCGAATTTCGGCCCCTGAATTCCGCAACACATGAAACGCACACATCATTGCAACCAGCTTCGCCCGGAGCACGCCGGCCAATCCGTCACCCTCACCGGCTGGGTTCATTCCCGCCGCGACCTCGGTGGCGTCCTCTTCATCGACCTGCGCGACCGCGAGGGCCGCACGCAGACGGTGTTCGATCCCACCGATCTCGCGAAGGAGGTCTTCGACACCGCCACGCATCTGCACGCCGAGTCGGTGATTGAAATCACGGGCAAGGTGCGCGTGCGCCCGACCGGCACGAACAACGACAAGATCGCCACCGGCCACGTCGAGGTGCTGGTCAAGGAACTCTTGGTGCTGAACCACGCCGACCCATTGCCTTTTCAGATCGACGACCCCGAAGCCGCCGCGAAGGTGAATGAGGAAACGCGGTTGAAATTTCGTTTCCTGGACTTGCGCCGTCCCGAGATGATGCACAACCTGCGCCTGCGCTCGAAGGTCGCCATCGCCACGCGCAGCTTCATGGACGAGCAGGGCTTCCTCGAAGTCGAGACGCCGATTCTTTTCAAATCGACCCCGGAAGGCGCGCGCGAGTTCCTCGTGCCGAACCACCGCGACCCCGGCACGTTCTACGCGCTGCCGCAGTCGCCGCAGCAGTTCAAACAGATTCTCATGGTCAGCGGCGTGGAGCGTTACTACCAGCTCGCCCGCTGCTTCCGCGACGAAGACCAGCGCGCCGATCGCCAACTCGAGTTCACGCAGGTCGATATCGAGATGAGCTTCATCGACCGCGAAGACATTTACGCGCTGATCGAAGGGTTGCTGAAGAAAGTCTGGAAAACCGCGCTGAATATCGACATCCCGACGACCTTTCAGCGTGTCAGTTTTCAAGAGGCGCTGAACCGCTGGGGCATCGACAAGCCCGACACGCGCTTCGGCATGGAGTTGGTGGACTTCACGGAAGATTTTCGCGCGAGCACCTTCAAGGTCTTCTCCGGCTCCATCGCCAATGGCGGCGTGGTGAAGGCGATGAACGCGAAAGGCATGGCCGGCGCGACGCAGGGCCAGATCGAGACGATGACCGAATACGCCAAGAGCTTCGGCGCGAAAGGCCTCGCCTACATCAAGGTCGAGAACGGCGAATGGAAATCGCCCATCGTGAAATTCTTCAGCGAAGCCGAGAAGACCGCGCTCAAGACGAAGCTCGCCATCGAGGAGGGCGACCTGATTCTTTTCGCCGCCGATCAATGGCTCAACGCCTGCGAAATCCTCGGCAAGATTCGCCTCTACTGCGCCGACGTGCTCAAGACGCAGGGCAAGCTCACGCTTGATCCGAAGCAGTTCAACTTCCTCTGGGTGATTGAATTTCCGTTGCTCGGCTTCGACCGCGAACAGAACCGCTGGTATTCCAGCCATCATCCGTTCACCGCGCCCGTGGCCGAGGACATCCCGCTGTTGAAGACTGACCCGAAGAAAGTCCGCGGCCAGCACTACGACATCGTGGTCAACGGCGTGGAACTAGGTGGCGGCAGCATCCGCATTCACCAGCCTGACGTGCAGAAGACCATCTTCGAGGAACTGCTCCAGATTCCGCCGGACGAAACCAAGCTGCGCTTCGGCTACATGCTGGAAGCGTTCCGCTACGGCGCCCCCCCGCACGGCGGCATCGCGCTGGGCTTCGACCGTCTCTGCGCCATCCTCTGCGGCACCACGAGCATCCGCGACGTGATTGCCTTCCCGAAGACGGCGAAGGGCGTCTGCCTGATGACCGACAGCCCTAGTCACGCCACCGCGCGGCAGCTTCGCGACCTTTACCTTGAGGTAAAGGTGAAGAAGCAGGAGTGAACGGTCATGAAATACGAGATCGATCTGCATCGAGAACCACTGAGTAAGAATGGCAAACAGTCCGTCGTTCTGCCCCACGTGGAATTCGAGGCCATTCAGGAGGAACTGGATCAACTTGAAGATTTGCGTGCGCTCCGTGAGGCGAAGGCAACGGACGCGAACGCCCCGGGCCTGAGCCTGTCGGAAGTGAAACAGCGTTACGGCATCAAGCAACCTTTCGCGAGGTTGCAGAACGTGCGGCGCCCCGCTCCGCCTTCCACTTCCCATCCGTAAATATTCCAACTCGCGGCTCTGCAGCTCAGGTCGCGGCCCGACTCACTCATAATCTTGATTGCCGTGATGCTCACGAATGGAATTTTTCGGAGACGATTTATTCGCATGCTGCTGACTCTGGTCCTTGTTTACGTGCTCCTCGCCTTGCTGGTGATGTTGTTTCAACGGCGGATGATCTATTTCCCGACGAGGCTTGCGCCCTCGGTCGCTGATAAAATCGCGGTGCAAAATGGCTTTCAAGCCTGGCGAAATCCCGGCGGTGAAATCATGGGCTGGCGGCTTCCATCCACCGGGACGGCGACCGGGGCGGTCTTGATCGTGCATGGCAACGGTGGCTGCGCCCTGGATCGAAGCTATCTGGCCGGACCAATCCATGCCGCCGCCGGCGTGGATGTTTTTGTCCTGGAGTATCCCGGCTTTGGCGCTCGCGCCGGGGCACCAAGTCAAAAAAGTTTTCTCAACGCAGCCGAAGAGGCGTTCGATTCCATTCCGTCGGGTCGGCCGGTTTACATTGTGAGTGAATCGCTGGGGACCGGCGTTGCTGCTCATCTGGCCCGCAAGCATGGGCGGAAAGTCGCCGGCCTGATTTGTTTCGCTCCCTACGACCGGCTCGTCTCCGTGGGCCAGGCACAGATGAAAATATTTCCCGTTTCCCTGATGCTGTGGGATCGATATGAACCGGCCGCCTGGCTGACGGATTACCGCGGGCCGGTAAAAATCATCCTAGCGGAGGCAGACCAGGTGATTCCCATGAGGTTTGGGCGAAAATTGTTCGACGTTTACGCCGGTCCCAAGGATCTCGAAATCATTCCTGGTGCCGGGCACAACGACATCGCGGCACAATCTCCCGAATGGTGGAAACGTGTGTTTGAGTTCCTGGCAACGAAGCAGAGGCAAAATTGATGGTGGAAGCCTTTGCATTTTTAGGTTCATGCAAAAAGTGAGACCGCTATCACGATGAGTGGTCGCCAGACCGAGCGCTGAATTTCTGGTCGTCCGGCTGTTTCAAGAGCTGCAGCATGCATGCTGTCTCTGTTTCCGGCTGGTCAGGCCTACTTCAAGGTGGACGATCGATCCCGTTTATTACGCATCCGGGCGGGTTTTGATCATTGCGAACGACTCCAAAGCGACTTCGCGAGCGATAATGTGGCTGACGATGGGGCGTGGGTAATTGCGCCCCAGCTCGACTCCGGCGGCGCGCAAGATTTCAACTGGCGCGGAGTGCGGTTGATGCAGCCACTTGTCAGGAAGCTCTGCGAGTTCGGGACACCACTTGCGGACGTAGTCGCCGTGCG
>SIBH01000012.1 GCA_009695285.1 Pedosphaera sp. | reverse complement strand
CCGCAGCCGGCGCTGCATCAGCGAGACGCTCGCCTTCTGCTCGCTGCGGATGACCTCGATGCACTGCTGGATCAGCTCCTCGTCCTCGTCGCAGCCGCTGCCGTCGCCGTTGCTCGCCGGCTTCTGCAACTGCTTGTGGATTTCCATCTCGTAGCTCGGCTTGCCCTGCTTGCTGATGTGATCGACCACGTCCTGGATTTCCTGGTCGGTGATGAGCACGCCCTGCACGCGGGTCAATTTCGCCGAGCCGGGCGGCAGGTAGAGCATGTCGCCCTTGCCCAAAAGCTTGTCCGCGCCCATCGCGTCGAGAATGGTCCGCGAGTCCACCTTGGCCGCGACTTGAAACGCGATGCGCGCCGGAATGTTCGCCTTGATCACGCCGGTAATGACATCGACGCTGGGCCGCTGCGTGGCAACGATGCAATGAATGCCCGCCGCCCGCGCCATCTGCGTGATGCGCGCGATGGCCATTTCCACGTCGGCGGGCGCGACCAGCATCAGGTCCGCCAACTCGTCGATGATGACGACGACATAGCTCAACTTGTCGGGAATGACGATCTCGTCGTCGCGCGGCACGACAATTTCCTCGTCCACCTCGACGGCGAATCCATCCGCGCCCGCCTCGATTTTTTCCTTCTTCGCCATCAGCGGCAGTTCCGGTTCGGGCGGCGGCAGCGGCTTGTCCTTGGGGCGTTCGTTGAACGATTTGATGTTGCGCACGCCGACCTTGGCGAAGATCTGGTAGCGCTTTTCCATCTCGTTCACCACCCAGCGCAGCGCGAGGATGACCTTCTTGGGATCGTTCACCACCGGCACGACGAGATGCGGCAGCGCGTTGTATTGCTGCAGTTCGACGACCTTGGGATCGATCATCACGAAGCGGAGCTGGTCGGGCGAAAACTTGTAAAGCAGCGAGGCGATGATGGCGTTGATGCAAACCGATTTGCCGGAGCCGGTGCTGCCGGCGATGAGCAGATGCGGCATTTCCGCGAGGTCGCAGACAATCGGATGGCCATAGACGTCCTTGCCCAGCGCCAGCGGGATGCGCGCCTTGGAGTTGATCCACTCGTCGGATTCGAGCAGGTCGCGCATGATGACTTTCGTCTTCACCAGGTTCGGCACTTCAACGCCGACCGAGCTTTTGCCGGGGACGGGCGCGAGGATGTTAATGCGCTCGGCCTTGAGCGCGGCGGCGATGTTGTTCGTGAGCGCGGAAATTTTTTCCAGCTTCACACCGGGCGCGGGATGCAGCTCATAACGCGTGATGGTCGGGCCTTTGGTAATGTCGCCGAGCTGCACTTCGATGTCGAACTGCGCGAGCGTGCTCTGCATCAGGCGCGCGTTGGCCATCAATTCTTCGCGCGACTCGGTCGGCTTCAGGTTCGGATCGGGGTGATGCAGCATGTCCACCGAGGGGAACGAATAATTGCCGATGGTCGGCGTGGCCGCGACGGTGATCGGCTTGGGCTTCTTCGGAAGAAACTTCGGCTTGGGCAGCGCGGGAAGAATGTTGACGACCGGTTCGGCAACGGGCGCGGTGTCCGGTGTCTTGACGGCGGCCTCTGCGAGTTCCGGATCCCAGGGCGGCGCGTCGGCGGGTTTTGTCTCGGGAGATTTGGTTTCCGGCGTCTTGGTTTCGGCGGGCTTGGGTGGGGCGGATTTTCCGAGAATGTCCGCCGTGCTCGCAGCGGCGATTTCCTTAGCGGAAATGATGATCGCCGCCTCGGCCGGCTCGATCTTACGTTCCGGCTCGGCGGGTTTTTTCCCCTTGGCTCGCGCGCTGGGAACGCTCAGGTCGCGCACCATCGGTTCCGGCACCGGCTGCAAATCCGCGCCCAGGCCGGAATTTTCCGCGAGATCGGACCGGCGCGGTTTGACGGCGATGACGGCCTTGCCCGGCTTGGCGGATTTATCGACTTGTTCCTGCAGCTTGTCCGCCTGCTTTTGCAATTCGCGGGCGCGGCGTTCGAGTTCGCGCTCTTCCGGGGAGAGGTTCGAATCAATCGGCGGCTCGCGACTGATCAGCGCGCGCACCCAGTGGCCGAGTTGGTAATTCGTCAGGAAGAGCAGGCTGATGAAGTAGAGCATCGCGAACAGGATGGTCGCGCCCGTGGTGCCAAAGTAATTGAAGATTTTCGCGTTGAGCGTCTGGCCGATGGCCCCGCCGGGCGGCGCGTTGATGTTGTCCTTAAAACCGCCGAGCCAGCCACTGTATAAATCCAGCAGCCCAATGGAGCAGATGAACAGCACCACCGCCCACGGCCAGCGACGGCGCAGGTAGGAGAGCATTTCAAAAAAGCAGCCCAGCCCGAACACCAGCAGCAGCACCGGAAACACATAGGCCGCCGCGCCCACCGCCATGAAAAAATAATAGGCCATCCACGCGCCGAACGGCCCGATCCAGTTGTGCGTGGACTGGTTGGTCGGCAGGGCGTTCGCGGAGACGTCGCGCGGATGATAGGAAAGCAGCGCGACAAAGAGCAGTGCCGACATCCCGATCAGCACGATGCCGATGATGTCGTTGAATCCACGCGGATGCTCCGCAGTTTGCGTTTCCTTCCGAGCCATTTACTGAGCGTAAGGGAGCGGGCGCAAACTGCAAAAGGAAAAGTTTGCGCCTTGAACTTTGCGGGTCGCACGGCCTAACTACGCGCCATGCATGACTTTCGTTACGTCGGAAAAAAATTGTTCTGCGGGCGCGTCGCCGTCGAATCGCTCGTCAAAAAGCACGGCTCGCCGCTCTACATTTATTCGCAGCACACGCTGACCGATCATTTTCAAAAGCTCGACCACGCGCTTGCGCCGCTCGACCACCTCATCTGTTTCGCGATGAAGGCCAACTCGAACCTGGCCGTCATGCGCACCTTCGCGAATCTCGGCAGCGGCTTCGACGTGGTAAGCGAGGGCGAACTGCGCCGCGTCATCGCCGCCGGCGGAGACCCGCGCAAATGCGTGTTCGCGGGGGTGGGCAAGACGGAACTGGAAATCGAGTTCGCGCTGCGGAAGGGAATTTATTGCTTCAACGTCGAGAGCGAGCCGGAGCTGCTGCGCATCAACCGCGTCGCCGCACGCCTGAAAAAAGTCGCGCCCGTGGCCGTGCGCGTGAACCCGAACGTGGACGCCGGCACGCACGCGAAAATCACCACCGGCACCTACGAGAACAAATTCGGCATCGCCTTCGAGCAGGTCGAGGGCGTATATGCGCGCGCCGCCAAACTGAAAAACATCCGGCTGCGCGGCCTGCAGATGCACATCGGCTCGCAGCTCACCGAGGTGCGGCCCTTCGCCCTGGCGGTGAAGAAAGTCCTGCCGCTCGTGCAAAAGCTCGCTGCGAAACATCACCTGGAATTCTTCAGCATCGGCGGCGGCATCGGCATCGTCTATCAGCCCGCGCTGGCCAGCGGCGACGCCGCGTGGTGGAAAACCTCCGCCGCGAAAAAGATTCTCACGCCGCAGACCTACGCCGCCGCGCTGCTGCCGTTACTGCGGCCGCTCGGCCTGAAAATCCTACTCGAACCGGGCCGCTTCCTCGTCGGCAACGCCGGCATCCTCGTCACCCGCGTCGAATACCTGAAGCGCACGGGCCGCAAAAATTTCGTGATCGTCGATGCCGCGATGAACGACCTCATCCGCCCGGCGTTCTACGATTCTTATCACGAAATCATACCGCTCACGAAAAAAGGCGGCGCGACCATTTCCAGCGACGTCGTCGGGCCGATCTGCGAATCGGGCGATTACTTTTGCAAAGACCGCCCGCTGCCAAAAGTCGGCGAAGGCGATCACCTCGCGCTGTTGAGCGCGGGCGCCTATGGCTTCGTGATGGCTTCGAACTACAACTCACGCGGCCTCGCCGCCGAAGTTCTGGTCAATGGCAACAAGTCGGCGCTCGTCCGTCCGCGCCAAGGGTTGGAAGAGATCTGGCAGAGCGAGCGGGTGCCGGGGTGGATGTGAAGTCACCCGTCGTATGGTTCAACCTGATGACAACGGCGCTTCAACGCCATGATCAGACTCCTCGTGACCGTGTCAGGGTGAACAACTCTCAAAAGTAATATCCTCTCTCCAGCCGGCCAGGACTTCAACTCGGTATCTGCCCTGCAAACCCTCGACCAAATCCTCCAGTTCTATTGAGTCTGCACGGCCTCGAATTGGATAGAGTATTCGATAGACGTCCAGGACCCGGTCGTCAGGGGAAAAGCAAAGCCGCCGCCGGTCTGCGAATCCGAATGCTTCGATGAATATGTCCAAGAACTCGCGTATCTCGGTCTTCGATGCATCAGGAAATCGGCGCCTCCAAATTTTGCCAGTGCAAGCCCGCTGCCAGTAGGAGCGCCGCAGCCTGCGCTCGCGAATCGCACCAAGACCAGGCAGCGCCATCACGAGGCCCGCAATGACTAAGAGTTGGTACATGGCGTGACTAAACTCACATCGGCCCGGAGACATTGATCCCGTGCTCCAGGCAATACGCCGCGTTGGCCACGTATTTCTCCGCCCAATACTTGAGCCCGCCCCGCTCCTCCGGCGTCAGAACGCGCACCACTTTCGCGGGCGATCCCAGCACGAGCGATCCGGGCGGAATCTGCGCGCCCTGCGTGACGAGCGCCCGCGCGCCGATCAGGCATCGCTCGCCGATGACCGCGCCGTCGAGGATGATCGCACCCATGCCCACCAGCGTTTCGTCGCCCACCGTGCAGGCGTGGACCACGGCGGAGTGCCCGATGGTCACGTAATTGCCGACCACGCACGCAAAGTCATCCGCGAGATGCAGCACGGCGTTGTCCTGGATGTTCGTGTGATGGCCGACGACGATGCGGTTGATGTCGCCGCGCACGACCGCGTTGTACCACACGCTGGAAAAATCCCCGAGCGTCACGTCGCCCAGCACCGCCGCGCCGCGCGCGATGTAAACGCCCCGGCCCAGCGCGGGCTTCTTCTTCAGAAACGTGTCGAGTTGGCGGCGCAGTTTGCTGTCCATACCGGGAACATTTCAACCGGTTGAAAAAAATTCCACCAAAAAATGCGGCGGCGTGACCAAGAACTTCCCCCCTCGTCGCGCAGGTTTTCCAACCTGCTGAATCGCCGATTTCCAAATCGGCAGCGCGCTGAAACCCGGGCACCCGTTGGCCTTCGCAGCTTCGCGCATTTGGAAATTCGCGATACAGCCGACTTGAAGTCGGCGCCACGGGAGCAGTCTCCGGATGCCCGGCGCCACCCGCGCATTTTGCGCTTTGAACTTTCCGCCGCGCTTTTATAGTGCGCCCCCTAAATTATGAACGCACCTATTCGCATCGCAGTCACCGGCGCCGCCGGCCAGATCGGCTACTCACTCCTGTTCCGTATCGCGTCCGGCGCGATGTTCGGCCCCGCGCAGCCCGTCGTTCTTCATCTCATCGAGATCGAGCCTGCGCTGAAAACGCTCAACGGCGTGGTCATGGAACTCGAGGACTGCGCGTTCCCGCTGCTCAAGGGCGTCGTCCCCACCGCGAATCTCGACGAAGGCTTTCGCGGCGTGAACTGGTCGCTGCTCGTCGGCAGCGTGCCGCGCAAGGCCGGCATGGAGCGCAAGGATCTGCTCGGCATCAACGGAAAAATTTTCATCGGCCAGGGCAAGGCCATCGAGAAAAACGCCGCCAGCGATGTCCGCGTGCTCGTCGTCGGCAACCCGTGCAACACCAATTGCCTCATCGCCATGAACAACGCCCGTGGCATCTCCGCCGACCGCTGGTTCGCCATGACCAAGCTCGACGAAAACCGCGCCAAGACCCAACTCGCCCAGAAGGCCGGCGTGGACGCGACGCAAGTTTCCAATCTCGCCATCTGGGGCAATCACAGCTCCACGATGTATCCCGATTTCTTGAACGCCCGCATCGGTGGCCAGGCCGCGACGCAGGTCATCAAGGACGAGGCGTGGTTTGCCAACACCTTCATCCCGACCGTGCAGAAGCGCGGCGCGGCCATCATCGAGGCGCGCGGATTGAGCAGCGCGGCCAGCGCGGCCAACGCCGTGGTGGACACCGTCAAGGCGCTCACCACGCCGACGCATCCTGATGATTGCTTCAGCGTGGCCGTATGCAGCGACGGCAGCTACGGCATCGAGAAAGGATTGATCTATTCACATCCGACGCGTAGTTGCGGGACGAAGTGGGAAGTCATCCAAGGCGTGACGGTCAACGATTTCAGCCGCGCGAAAATGACCGCGACGGAAAATGAGTTGAAGGAAGAGAAGTCCCTCGTCAGCGAACTGCTGCCAACGTAGTCGCGGTTCGGAGCCGCGTATCGCCCGTGTTCGGAGTTCCGTCTCGCGCTTTTCCGGGACGGTTCGGGGTCGTCGCACACCTTGCCGCGTAAACGCGGAACTCCGAACGACAGTCTCGACACCCCTGGTCCGCCCGCACTACGTTTCCGTCCATGAAAGCCGTGGCTATTCCGCCATTCCGCACTCCGCACTCCGTGTTCCGCATTTCTTCCTCTCCCCCCATCGACCAGGTGATGGTCGAGGAACGCGCGGCCAGCTTCACCAAGCGCAGCCTCAAGACCAACGCCAAACTGGCCGGCCTGAAAATGGCCGTGAGCATGTGCGACCTCACCACCCTCGAAGGCAAGGACACGCCCGGCAAAGTCGCCTACCTCTGTCACAAGGCGCTGCAGCCCGCCGAGGCGAAATACGCCGTGCCGCCCTGCGCCGCCGTCTGCGTCTATCCGAACATGGTGAAATACGCGCGGACCTTTCTCGGCGAAAACTCGCCCGTCCACGTCGCCTCGGTCGCCACCGGATTTCCCAGCGGCCAGTTCCCGCTCCGCACCCGGCTCGAAGAAGTCCGCCGCGCCGCGGGCGATGGCGCGGATGAAATCGACATGGTCATCAACCGCTGCGCCTTCCTCGCCGGCGACCACGCGAAAGTTTTTGATGAAATCGCTGCCACGAAAGAAGCCTGCGGCCCGGCGCACTTGAAGGTGATTCTCGAAACCGGCGAACTCGTCACCTACGACAATGTCCGCCTCGCCAGCGAAATCGCCATGCAGGCTGGCGGTGATTTCATCAAGACCAGCACCGGCAAAGTTTCGCCCGCCGCCACCCTGCCCGTCACCCTCGTGATGCTGGAGGCCATTCGCGATTATTTTTTCGCCACTGGCATCCGCATCGGCATGAAGCCCGCCGGCGGCCTCCGCACGTCGAAGCAGGCGCTCGCCTGGCTCGTGATGGTCAAGGAAACCCTCGGCGACGACTGGCTCACGCCCGGCCTGTTCCGCTTCGGCGCGAGCACGCTCGTCAACGACCTGCTCATGCAGATCGCCCGGCAGGTGGAGGGGAATTATCAGGGGCCGGATTATTTTTCGCTGCCGTGAACAACTCCCCCTTGCCGCCGCGCCGCGTCTCTTTCATCCTCCGCGGCCAATTATGTTGCAGAAAAAAGTGCTTGAGGGCATCGGGCGGTTTCTGGCGCTCGTGCCCGTGCAGACGCGCCAGCGCGGCCGCGATTATCACACGCGCGGCTTGGTCCTCGCTTTGACGTGTCTCGAGCCGGACCAATCTTACGAGTCCGTCGTGCAGGGCGGCGAGGACTACACAGTGTCGCTCACCTTTGCCGATAAAACGTGGTCGTCGGAGTGCTCGTGTCCGATGGAGTACGACTGCAAACACGCGGTCGCGGCGATGCTCGAACTGCAGCAACAGGCCACCAAGGCGGCGGCGGTTTCAGCGAAAGAGGAGATCGCCTCCGCCGCCAAAGTTCGCTGGCAGAATTACACGTCGTCCGAGACCAGCCCATTGCCAAAAGGCAAACCAGCCCGCCGCGTGCCGCAGCCGACGCCCACGCCGCTGTGTGTCCGCCTCGGCGAACACCTCGGTCGCGAACTCGCCCAGGAGGAGGCCAGCTTCATCGGCAAAGTGCAGACGATCCATGCGAATGCGCGCGACCGCCAACTCACGGACAACGACCTTGGCCCGCTCAGCCCTGGACGCAACTTTTACGGCTGGCAGCCGCTCGAGCTGTGGCCCGATTTTCCGCGCGACGACTTTCAACTCTGGCTCTACGTCGCCTGGGAATTGCGGCGGCGCAAGGCCGGCATTCCCAAGTTCATGGACGGCATCACGGACTTGAGCTTGATCGAAGCAGAGATGGCCGAATGGGAACGCGAAAAGGAAATCACCCACTGGAAAAACTGGTTTCATACCTTCGAGGGGCACGCCCCGGCCGCCGATCCGGGCACGCTCGAACTGCGGTTGGTGATCCATCCCGCCGAGGCCTGCCTGCAATGGCGCACCGGGCCGCAGGCGGAATTCACCGACTTCAAACAGGCGCACGCAAAACGGTTCGCCGAGCAGTTCGAGGGCGGCACGCTCAATATCGAAGCCGGCTCACTGCCGCTGTGGAGCGCCGTTTTCAAGCCGTGGCATTACGAAAGCTGGTGGTCACTCAAATACGAGAACGCCACCGCCCGCCCGGCGCTGAACCGCCTCCTCCGCCTGCCGCTGCCTCCGGACCGCGTCGTGACCCCGGACGGCCAGCCGTTCCCGCGCGCGACCGAACCGTTGCGCCTGCGGCTTAGTCCGCCCGAGCACGGCGACGGCAACTACGCGCTCGCCCTCGTCACCGCGGACGGGTCGCCGCCGCCCCCGATTTTTTGCACGCTCGACGGCTCGCCGACGCTCTACCTCACCGGGCGCGGATTGTTCACCGGCCCGCCCACCGACGCGCTCGACACGGATTTGCAGAAGAAAATTCCCGCGCCCGCGCTCGAATCCACCGACGGCCTGCGCTTCCTGCACGCCACCGGAGTGCCGCTGCCCGAGCACCTCACGCAGCGCGTCCGCACCGTGTCCGTGGGCATCACACTTTCGTGCGGGATCAAAATCCCCTACACCGGAAGCACGATTGAGGACATTGTCATCAAAGTCGTCGCCAAAGCGCCGGGCATGAAGGCGGAAAAATTTACGCCCAGCGGCTGGGAGTCGTCGGGCAACTACGGCGAGGACAAATTGAAATCGGAGAAGGGCGCCATCACGTTGCATGACCGCGCGGCCCAGCGGCATTTTCCGCGCCTGCTCGATCCGCTCGGTGCGAAATGGGACTACTATCCGGGCGAGTGGAAAGTGCGCCTCACCAAAAAAACTCCCGCCACCTTCGTCCCGTGGCTGGAGTCGCTCCCGCCGGAAATCGAAGTGCTGCTCGACCAGGAACTGGCCACGCTCCGCGACGAACCCGTCAGCGGCCGCGTCTCGCTCGATGTCACCGAGTCGGCGATGGACTGGTTCGATCTCAAGGTCGTGCTCAACCTTGGCGACACCACGCTCACCCCGGAGGAGTTGAAGCTCCTGCTCAACGCGCGCGGCGGCTACGTGCGCCTCGGCCGGAAAGGCTGGCGGCGTTTGCAGTTCGACCTCACGCCGGAAGAGGACGAGAGCCTCGCCCGCCTCGGCCTCAACGCGAAAGATTTCTCCGCCGAACCGCAGCGTTTCCACGCGCTCCAACTCGCCGATGACGCCGCGAAAAAATTTCTCGCACCCGAACGCGTCGAGAAAATCCAGCGTCGGGTCAGCGAACTGAAAACCCGCGTCGCGCCCGCGCTCCCGGAAATCATCCGCGCCGAGATGCGCCCGTATCAGACGGACGGCTATCATTTCCTCGCCTACCTCACGGCGAACCGCTTCGGCGGCGTGCTCGCCGACGACATGGGCCTGGGTAAAACCGTGCAGGCCCTCGCCTGGCTCGCGTGGCTGCGCGAAACTTCTCTCAACTCTCAACCCTTAACTCTCAACCCTTCCTTGGTCGTCTGCCCCAAATCCGTCACCGACAACTGGCGCGCGGAGGCGGAACGCTTCTATCCCGGCCTGCGCGTCCGCATCTGGCGCGGCGAACCCGCCGAAGAACTGATCGCCGCGCGCACATCCGCCGATCTCATCGTCATCAACTACTCGCAGCTGCGCTTCCTTTCCCCCGCCATCGCGCAGGCGCAGTGGCAGGCAGCGATTCTCGACGAGGCGCAATACATCAAGAACCCCGACTCGCAGACCGCGCAGGCCGCCCGCGCGCTCCAGGCCGACCACCGCCTCGCGCTCACCGGCACGCCCATCGAAAACCGGCTGCTCGATCTTTGGAGCATCATGGCCTTCGCCATGCCCGGCGCGCTCGGCAATCGCGCCCATTTCCTGCGCCGCTTCAACGCGCAGGACGATCCCCTCGCCCGCCGCCGCCTCGCCGCGCGCGTCCGGCCGTTTTTGCTGCGCCGCACCAAGGGCCAGGTCGCGAAAGACCTACCCGACCGCGTCGAGGAGGATTTGCTCTGCGAAATGGAAGGCGAACAGAAAACGCTCTACCGCGCCGAACTCAAGCGCGCCCGCCAGCTCATCCTCGGACTCAAATCAAACAAGCAGCTCAACGCGGAACGATTCAACGTCCTCACCTCGCTGCTGCGGCTGCGGCAGATTTGCTGTCACCCCGCGCTCGTCGATGGAAAACTGCGCGAGGCCGAAAGCGCCAAACTCGTCGCGCTGCTGGACCTGCTCGAGCCGCTCATGGAGGAAGGCCACAAAGTTTTGGTGTTCTCGCAGTTCATCACCATGCTGGACCTGCTCCGCGACACGGTGCGGCAGCGCTCGTGGCCGCACTTTTATCTCGCCGGCAGCACCGAGAACCGCGGCGAACTGGTGCAGGAATTTCAAGCGGCCAAGGGCGGCGCGGTCTTCTTGATTTCGCTCAAGGCGGGCGGGTTCGGCCTGAACCTCACCGCCGCCTCCTACGTCGTGCTCTTCGACCCGTGGTGGAATCCCGCCGTGGAAAACCAGGCCATCGACCGCACCCACCGCATCGGCCAGACGAGCAAGGTGATGGCCTACCGGCTGTTGATGAAGGACAGCATCGAGCAGAAAATCCGCGCGCTGCAAAAGCAGAAGGCCGCCCTGATGGACGACGTGCTCGGCGAGGAACGCTTCGCGCAAAGCCTGACGCTGGACGATCTGCGCTTCCTCTTTGCGGAGTGAACCGCACCCCGTGGCGCAGCCGTCCCGGCTGTGTCCCCGGGCGTCTCGCCCGTGAATTTTTTTGTCCGCGATCAGCGGCGCAACGCTCGCTGAATCCGGCGAACACAAGTTTCGGACGACGCGCCAGATCACATTCCCAAATCTGCAGCACGCGCCAGCCGGATTTTCGCAGCGTGCGGTTCACCAGTTCATCACGCTCCCGGTTGCGGGCAAATCTCCTCCGCCAGAACACCCGATTGTTTTTCGGCTGCGTCGCGTATTTCGGGCAGCCGTGCCAGAAACAGCCGTCCACGAACAACGCGAGCCGCGATGGCCGGAAAACGAAATCCACCCGCACGGCCAAAACGCGGAGTGCAGAGTGCGGAATGAATTCCCCGCTGCCCGGACGGCGGTTGGCTTCCGCGTTCCGCAATCCGCACTTGAACCTGCCTGCGCCAGCCCGTCAGGCCATGCCGCCGCAACAATTTCGCCAGCGCCAGCTCCGTGGCCTGGTTACCGCGCGAGCGGATGCGCGACATCACTTCCGACCGCTTCGCCTTGGTGAACACGTCCGGCATGGGATTTTTTTAACCGCTGATCCGCGCTGATCCGCGCTGATCTTTCCGGCCCAGAAAACTTTTCCGGATCAACTCCTCCACGGCGGCCATCTCCGCCTCCAGCGCGGCGCGCTTCCGGTTCTGCGCTGGGCCGGCTTCACCGGCCAGGGCGAGCGCCTCGGCGCAACGCTCCTGCAGCGGCAGACGCCCGTCGCGCTGCCCCATTTCCTCCGCCAGTGCCCGCACCCGCCCGACCCGCTGCAACGTTTCCGCGACGATCTCGCCGGCCCGCTTCACGTCCACCGCGCCGCGCCGGGCGTCCTGCAGCAGCCGGCACTCGAACGTCCGGCAGCACTCCGGGCGATGCGCGTAGATGCCGCAACGTTTTCCCCGCAACGCCGCGCACGGCTGCACCAGCAGCCCGTGGTCATCGTCCTCGATCTCCAACCCCATGACCTCCAGCCCCGCGGCCTCCGCCGGGCCGGCCAGTTCCACGTCGGCAAACAGCGACCCGTCGCAGCACAGCCCGCATCGCGTGCAAAGCGCATCCGTTAGGCTCGGTTTCATGCGGGGACCATGACGCATCACCGGGCCCGAGGAAAGCGCCGAGGCGCGGCGGGAGTGCGCGGCTCGGATAAATCGAGTGAGTAAAACGCCCGCTGAAATTCGATCTAAAAAACTTTACCCGTCCATCCGCCAACGGCTACAAGCTTCCCATGAACATCCTCCCCGGCCTCTCCTCCTTCACCCGCGTCCTGCTCCTGCTCGCCGTCGTGGCGTGGGGCGCGCGGGCGCCGGCCGCGTCCGCCCCGCAGTCGGCCGCCCCGCCCGCGTTGCTCAAGGGGCCGGCCAACTGGCGCTTTGAACGGCTGACCATTCCGCCGGGCTTCGCGCCGGACATCAAATGGACCGGCGTCGAGGAGGCGCGCTTCGCCCCCGGCATGTTCGACCCCAAGGCCACAAACTACTTCACCTACGTGCTGGCGGTTTCCGTGGACGTGGCCGCGCCGATCAAGGCGGCCGATCTCAAGGAGTTTCTCGACAAATACTACAGGGGCCTGAGCACCGCCGTCGGGCGAGAGAAAGGGTTGACCCCAGAGGCCGCGCACTTTGACGCCGAGGTCGCCGCGAGCAAGACGGAGCCGGCAGCGGCAGGCCGGTTCACGGCCAAAGTCCCCTTCATCGACACGTTCACGGACGGCCGAAAAATCACGCTGCACCTGGAGATCGCCGTGCTGCCGAACCAGGAGACGAAAAAAACGCTGCTCGTGATGCTGACCTCCCCGCAGGCCAAGGACGCGCCCATCTGGAAGGAACTCCGGGCCATGGGCCGGTCGGTGGAGAAGCCCTGAGCGGTCAGAAAATTCGCGGCCGGAGCGCGCCCGGCTCAATTCCCCGTTGCTTCGCCCGCGCAAACCCGGTTCAATGCGGCGCGAATTCCAGATGCAACATCGCCCGAAACTTTAATCATGAAACACGCGCCCATCCCCCCTGCCCTGTTCAAAACCAACCGCGACCGCCTCCGGGCCTTGCTCCCGAAAAATTCCCTCGCCGTCGCCAACGCCAACGACATCCTGCCGACCAACTCCGACGCCGTGCTGCTGATGCAGCCGAACTCGGACCTGTTTTATCTGAGCGGCGTCGAGCAAGAGGAGAGCGTGCTGCTCCTCGCGCCCGATGCCTGCGACGAGAAGCTGCGCGAGGTGCTCTTCGTGCGCGAGCCGAACGCGCTCCTGAAAATCTGGGAGGGTCACAAGCTCTCGAAGGAGGAGGCCACGAAAATTTCCGGCATCAAGACGGTGAAATGGCTCACCGAATTTCGCTCCGTCTTCCACCAGTTGATGTGCGAGGTCGAGCACGTCTTCCTAAACAGCAACGAGCACAAGCGCGCCGCCATCGAGGTCGGGACGCGCGACGCCCGCTTCGTGCAGGACTGCCAGGCGCGCTATCCGTTGCACGACTACCAGCGGCTCGCGCGGCTGATGCATCCGTTGCGCGTGGTGAAGTCGCCGCACGAGCTGGAGCTGCTCAAGCAGGCGGTGACGATCACGGACAAGGGCTTCCGCCGCGTCGCCCGCTTCGTGAAACCGGGCGTGAACGAATGCGAGGTCGAGGCCGTCTTCGCCCATGAGTTCATCAAGCGGCGCGGCAAGTTCGCCTACAATCCGATCATCGCGTCCGGCGCGAACGCCTGCGTGCTCCATTACAACGAGAACGACCAGACCTGCCGCAAGGGGCAACTGCTCCTCCTCGACGTGGCCGCGAGCTACGCCAATTACAACGCCGATCTCACGCGCACCATCCCGGTCAGCGGGCGGTTCTCGCGCCGGCAGAAGCAGGTTTACAACACCGTGCTCCGCGTGATGCGCGCCAGCATCGCCGGCGCGGTCGTGGGCAAACGGCATCGCGACTGGCAGAAGGAGTCGCAGAAGATGATGAACGAGGAATTGCTCGCGCTCGGCCTCCTGAAAAAATCCGACATCAAAAAGCAGACCGAGGACGAGCCGGCCTGCCGGAAGTATTTCATGCACGGCCTCGGCCATCCGCTCGGGCTGGACGTGCATGACGTCGGCTTCGCGAGCGAACCCTTCGCGCCCGGCTGGGTGCTGACCGTCGAGCCGGGCATCTACCTGCCGGACGAGGGATTCGCCGTGCGCCTGGAGAACGACATCGTCGTCGGCGCGGACGGCCCGGTGGATTTGATGGCGGACATCCCGGTGGAGACGGACGAGATCGAGGAGCTGATGAACCCGTGAGGTTGCCCGTCATCATCGCCCTGCTCGCGCTCGCGACGAGTGCCGCCGCCCAAGGCTCGAAGGCGGATTACGACCGCGCGTTCCAATACGGCAAGATCACGGCGGGCAAGGTCCTCAACCGTTCTTTGAAGCCGCATTGGGCCACGAACAGTTCGAGCCTCTGTTATCACCGCGAGCTCGCAGGCGGCGGGCATGAGTTCATCGCCGTGAACCCGGAGAGCGGCCGGCGCGCAACGGCCTTCGATCACGCGAAACTTACGGCGGCGCTGGAGCAGGCGGGTGAAAAAAATCTCAGCACCGAACGGCTGCCACTCGAACAGCTCGCATTCAGCGCGGATGGAAAGCAACTGGAGTTCCGCTGCCGGGGCAAGTCGTGGCAGTGCAATCTGGCCGGCTACGAACTGCGTCCCAGCCCGGCGCCGGCCGGGCCGGACCAAGCGCCGGCCAGGCCCCCAGCGAAGAAGGACGACCGGCCGCCCCGACCCGGGCGCGGCGGCACCTCGCCGGACGGGCGCTGGCGCGCCTTCGTGAAGGACTTCAACCTCTGGCTGGCGGACACTTCTTCCCGCGATGAGACGCAGTTGAGCCGCGACGGGCGCGAGGGCGACGCTTACGGCGACCAACTGTTTTGGTCGCCGGACTCGAAAAAGCTCGTCGCCGTGCGCGTCGAGAAAGGCCAGGAGCACAAGGTTCATCTGGTCGAGTCGTCGCCGAAAGATCAGTTGCAGCCGAAGCTCATTTCCTACAACTACCTCAAGCCCGGCGACAAGCTGCCGCATCCGCGCCCGCAGTTGTTCGACGCGGCGACGAAGCAGCAAATCCCCGTCGGGGACGAACTGTTTCCGAATCCGTTCACCGAGCACGGCGGGATGGACATCCGCTGGGAACGCGACTCGGCGCGCTTCACGTTTTCCTACAACCAGCGCGGCCATCAGGTCTTCCGCGTCATCGGTGTGGACTCGATCAGTGGCGCGGGGAAAGCCATCGTGAACGAGGAGTGTGCGACGTTCTTCGATTACTCCGGCAAGCAATTTCTCCAGTGGCTCGACGAGACGCGCGAACTCATCTGGATGTCCGAGCGCGCCGGCTGGAATCATCTTTACCTCTACGACACCGCGACCGGCCGCGTGAAAAATCAAATCACGCGCGGCGACTGGGCGGTGCGCGCCGTCGAGAAAGTGGATGAAGCGGCGCGGCAGATCTGGTTTCGCGCCGGCGGCCTCCGTCCCGGCCAGGACCCTTACCACCTCCATCACGGCCGCGTGAATTTCGACGGTACCGGCCTGACCGTCCTCACCGAAGGCGACGGTTCGCACACCATTGAATTTTCACCCGACCGCCGGTTCTTCATCGACATGTATTCGCGCGTCGATCTCGCGCCGGTGCATGAACTGCGCCGCACCGGCGACGGCAAACTCGTCTGCGAACTGGAACGCGCCGACTGGAGCGGCCTCCTCAAAGGCGGCTGGCGCGCGCCGGAGCGGTTCGTCGCCAAAGGCCGCGACGGCGGGACGGACATCTACGGCGTCATTCATCGCCCGACGAATTTTGATCCCACGAAAAAATATCCGGTCATCGAATACATCTACGCCGGGCCGCAGGATTCGTTTGTGCCGAAGAAGTTTGGCCCGCAGCACGGCGGCTGGGCGCAGGAGATGGCGGAGCTGGGCTTCATCGTCGTGCAGATGGACGGCATGGGCACGAGCAACCGCTCGAAAAAATTTCACGATGTCTGCTGGAAAAATCTTGGCGACGGCGGCTTCCCCGACCGGATCGCTTGGATCAAGGCCGCCGCCGCGAAATATCCGCAGCTCGACCTCGCACGCGTCGGCATCTACGGCGGGAGCGCGGGCGGCCAGAACTCGACGCGCGCGCTGCTGGCCCACGGGGATTTTTACAAGGCCGGCGTCTCCGACTGCGGGTGCCACGACAACCGCATGGACAAAATCTGGTGGAACGAACAGTGGATGAGCTGGCCCGTCGGCCCGCATTACGACGAGCAGTCGAACGTGACCCAGGCAAAAAATCTCCAGGGCAAACTCCTGCTCATCGTCGGCGAACTCGACAAAAATGTGGACCCGGCCTCGACCATGCAGCTCGCCAACGCGCTGGTGAAGGCGGACAAGGATTTTGACCTGCTCGTCGTGCCCGGCGGCGGACACGGCTCCGGTGAATCACCCTACGGCAAACGGCGCCGCGCGGATTTCTTCGTGCGCCACCTGCTCGGCGTCGAACCGCGCCACGACTGATGGCAACATGCCCATGAAACCCCACCCCCTCCTCCTCGTCGCCCTTCTCGCGCCACAAATTATTTTCGCCGACGAGGATCTTCTCGGCGCGCACGCCGCCGCCGGCAAGGAGCCGGCCGCGCAGACGGAAAAGGACTGGGTGGACGCGCGCTGGCAGCAGATGGACGTGGGTTCGTTTCTCAGTTCGAGCCTGCAAACCCCGGGCGGCTGGCTGGCCAAGGGACTTTCGATTCGTGTCGGAGAAAATGGCGAGGCGGCCGTGTGCTATGACACCGGCGCACCGGCGCTGCGCGGCGCGTGGACGGGCGGGTTTCTGAAGTTTTATTCCGGCCGCTTCGGTCTGAGCGGCCCGCCGGCGGCGGCGGGCGCGTGGGCGTTCTCCACACCACCGGGCGCAGGCTGGGTTGGCGCCACGGCGCGGCACGAGGCACTGCAATTGAGCGGCCGGCGCGTGGTATTGGTCACGCGCGTCGGCGAGACGCTCGTGCGCGAATCGCCGTGGTTCGAGAGCGCGGGCGGGCTGTCTGTGTTCACCCGCACGCTCGAAGCCGGCCCCGGTCCCGCGCCGCTCACCCAGCAGCTTTTCAGTTCGGCGAAAAGCCAGATCACGGTCAGCAACCACCTTGATCTCGAATTCGCCGCCGTCGAGCAAGGCGGACGCCTCACGGTCTTCGCACGCCAGCGCGGGCCGGGCGCGGCGCTCTCCGAGACCAATGGCCGCGTGAATCTCACCTTCGCGCCCCGCGCCGGAACGCAGCGCGTCAAGCTGCTCATCTGGTCGGGCGCGAGCACCAACCTCGCGGAGTTCGGGAAGTTCGCCGCTGCGGCCGCCGCGCCGGAAAATCTCGCCGACCTCTCCAAGCCCGGTCCGGCCCGCTGGCTGCCGGCGCTGACCAGCGCGGGCGCGGTGGGTTTCCCGGCCGACGGCTTCGCGGTGGACACGCTGACCGTGCCCTACGCCAATCCGTGGAAGGCGCTGATGTTTTGTTCCGGCGTGGATTTTTTCAAAGACGGCTCGGCGGCGGTCTGCACGATGCACGGCGATGTCTGGCGCGTGACCGGCCTCGACGACAAGCTGCGCGCGGTGACATGGCAGCGTTTCGCCACCGGCCTCTACCAGCCGCTCGGTTTGCGCGTGGTCGATGACAAAGTCCACGTCCTGGGCCGCGACCAGATCACCCGGCTGCATGACGACAACCGCGACGGCGAGGCCGACCTTTACGAAAACTTCAGCAGCCTCATCGACACCTCGACCGGCGGGCACGACTTCGTCACCAGCCTGGAACAGGACACGGCCGGAAATTTTTATTACGTCGATCCGCGCGGCGTGCAGCGCATCTCGGCGGACGGGAAAACGAAGGAGACCTTGTCCACCGGCCTCCGCAATCCCAACGGCCTCGGGGTGCGGCCCGATGGCGGCGTCATCACGGCCACGCCGCAACAGGGCAACTGGACGCCCTCCTCCGCCATCTTCGAGGCGAAACCCGGCGGCTACTTCGGCTCCGGCGGTCCGAAGAAAACGGCGGAACGCCCGCTCGGCTACGACGCGCCGCTCTGCTGGCTGCCGCACGCGTTCGACAACTCCAGCTCGAGCCAGGTCTGGGTGCCGGCCGGAAAATGGGGCGCGCTCGGCGGACAGATGCTGCATTTCTCGTGGGGCCGTTGCGCGATGGATCTCGTGCTGCGCGACGTGGTGGACGGCCAGGCGCAGGGGCTGGCGGCAGCGTTGCCCGTAAAATTTCTTTCCGGCCCGATGCGCGGCACCTTCAATCCCACGGACGGCCATCTCTACATCGCGGGCAGCACCGGCTGGCAGACGAGCGCGGCCCGGGACGGCTGCCTGCAACGCGTGCGTCACACCGGCGCGCCGCTGCGGCTGCCGGTCGCATGGCACGCACACAGCAACGGCCTCTCCTTCACCTTCGCCCAGCCGCTCGAACGCGCGACCGTCGAGGACGCCGGCAGCTACGCGGTGCGTCAGTGGAATTACCGCTACATCGGGAGCTACGGCTCGAAGGATTATTCCGTCGCCGATCCAGCCAAGGAAGGCCGCGACGAGGTGGAGGTGCGCGCGGCGAAACTGCTGCCCGACGGCAAAACCATTTTCCTCGAAACGCCCGCGCTGCGTCCCGTGATGCAGATGGAGGTAAAATACAACCTGCGTTTCACCGGCGGCGCGGCGGCGGCCGGCCCGCTCTACTTGACGATCAACCGGCCCGGCGCAGCGCTGAAGGTCGCAGAGAAAAAGTGATCGCGCCCTCATTTTCCCGCGTGCAATCCAGCCGGACCGCGCGCACACTGGGCGCATGAAAAATTTCCTCCTCACGACGTGCCTGGCGGTGGCCTGCACTTCCGCCATGGCCGCCGAGGAGGAAGGGTTTGTGCCGCTCTGCAACGGCCGCGATCTCACCGGGTGGGTGAATGTGAATTGCGCGCCGGAAACCTGGAGTGTGCGCGAGGGCGTGATCCATTGCACGGGCCTGCCCACGGGTGCCATGCGGACCACGCGGCAGTTTGAAAATTTCATCCTGGAACTGGAGTGGCGTCATCTGACCAAGGGCGGGAACGCCGGCCTGTTCCTCTGGAGCACGCCCATCGCCGCGCCCGGCGTGCCGTTCCTGCGCTCCGTCGAGGTGCAGGTGCTCGACCACGGTTACGCCGAGCATTACGAGAAGGCCAACGGGAAGAAATCCGATGGGTTCACCACGCACGGTGATGTGTTTCCCATCCACGGCTCGACCATGAAACCTTTCGGCCGCCATAACGGGCAGCGCAGTTTTCCCTCGTCCGATCACAGCAAGGGCAGCCCCGAGTGGAACCATTACCGCGTCATCTGCACCAACGGCGTCCTGCGCCTGAGCGTGAACGGCCACGAAGTTTCCGGCGGCGAAAATTGCAATTATCGCAAGGGTTATATCGGCCTGGAATCCGAAGGCGCGCCCGTCGAGTTCCGCAACGTGCGCCTCAAGGAACTACCGTCCAGCAAACCGCCCGCAACGCTGGCCGCGCCCGAGGACACGGGCCTGCGCTCACTTTTCACGGGACTCGATCTGCGCGACTGGAAGACGAACGCCGCCACCACCCCGCGTTGGGGCGTGCGCGGCGAACGCCTCGTCCTGCGCGGCGGCACGGCCAATCCCGGGGCCACGCTCTGGTCGGAAAAGGAATTTGGCGACGCCGAGTTTGTTTTCGACTGCCGGCCAGCCAAACCCTCCGCCGGCCAGCCCATGACCCCACCGGTCGTCGTCGTCCGGGGCGTGGAGGTGAAGCTTACCGACGCGGTTGCCGGCCTTCAGCGTTACAGCGTCACGGTGCAGAAAGGTGAAGTCATCGTGCGGCGCAGTGAAAAAGAAGTGCGGCGCGTGACTCTGCCCGCCGAGGCCAAGGCGCGCGGGCCGTTCGGCCTGCGGGACATTGGGGCGGCGCTGGAGTGGATGAATCTCTACGCCCGCGATCTGTAACCGGCCGCCTGTTCTCTTTAACAAATCCAAAAACCATGAACACAAAACCATCCTCCCATCATCCGTCCCGCCGCCAGTTCACCAAAACCCTGGCCCTGTCCGCCGCCGGATGGATGGCCGCGCCGGCGTTTCTGCGCGGGCAAAACCTCAACGGCAAACTGAACGTCGCCGTCATCGGCGCGGGCGGCCGGGGCGGCAGCAACATGGGCGACGTCGGCCGGAGCGAGAACATCGTGGCGGTGTGCGATGTCTCGGAAGCAGCGCTGGACGGGGCGGTGAAAAAATATCCCGGCGCGCGGCGTTACACGGATTTCCGCAAGCTTTACGAGATGGAAAAGGAATTCGACGCAGTGGTCGTGAGCACCTGCGAGCACACGCACGCCTTAGCCACGCTGCCCGGGCTCAAGCTGGGCAAGCATGTCTATTGCGAGAAGCCGCTCACCTACAATGTCTGGGAGGCGCGCGTGATCCGTGAGGCTGCCGCCAAGGCGAAGGTCGCCACGCAGATGGGCACGCAGATTCACGCCGGGGACAATTACCGGCGCGTGGTCGAACTGGTGCAGGCCGGCGCGATCGGCCCGGTGCGCGAGGTGCATGTGTGGGTCGGGCGCGCCTGGGGTTGGAAGACTCCGGAAGAGGCGGCGCGGACGCAGGACATCATCAACGTGCGCGAGCGGCCGGCGGGAGAATCGCCGGTGCCGAAAGGACTCGACTGGGATTTGTGGCTCGGGCCGGTGCCGTTCCGTCCCTACAACTCGGTCTATTATCCGGGACCGAAGTGGTATCGCTGGTGGGATTTCGGCAACGGCACCATGAGCGACCTCGGCTCACACTGGAACGACCTGCCCTTCTGGGCGCTGAAACTCCAGGCCCCGCTGACCATCGAGTCTGGCGGGCCGCCGCCGCATGCCGAAATCGCGCCAGCCTCGATGCACGCGACCTACGAATACGGCGCGCGCGGCGAAATGCCGCCGGTGCGCCTGACCTGGCATCAGGGCGAGGACAAGCCGGAAATCTTGAAGACGGGCGGCATTCCCAAGTGGGACAGCGGCGTGCTCTTCATCGGCACGAACGGCCGCATGCTGCTGGCTAATTACGACAAACATGTGCTGCTGCCGGAAAAAGACTTCGTCGATTTCAAGCGCCCGGAGCCGACCATCCCCAAATCCATCGGCCATCACGCCGAGTGGATTCGCGCCTGCAAGACGGGCGCGCCGACGACCTGCAACTTCGACTACGCCGGTTGGCTGACCGAGGCGAATCATCTCGGCAACGTCGCCTTTCGCGCCGGCCAGAAACTGGAATGGGACTCAGCCGCGATGCGGGTGACGAACACGCGCGTGGCGGACAAGTTCATCCGCCGCGAATATCGCGAGGGTTGGAAGCTGAGTTAGCGGATTCGCCGGATCACCGCGCCAGTTCCGCCGATGAAAACGGCGAGGCCGGGAGCTTCTCCTTGTTCATCAGGTTCGGCTGCGCCAGTTGATGCCAGGCAAAGCGCACCTGCGTCGGCGCGGTCACTTCCTCCGCCGAGACGATCAGCTTGTCACCATCGATCTTGGCCAGGGCCTTGACGAACTTTCCATCGGCTCCGGCGATTTCAAAATTTGTCACGTCCAGTCCATCGCGGGTGACGAGCCCGCTGCCGGTGTGATCGAACGATACGACGATTTTGCCGCCGTCGTTTTTCAGCGATTTGTAGAGCGGCCCGGAGTAGACGAGGTCTTTTTTCCCATAAGTGGTGGCAAGCGCCCAGAACGCGAGCCGCTTGCCGATGTCCTGCTTGTTGGGCGGATGGATGTCGTTGAGCGTCGTGATGTCGGTGGTCACGGCCATGCCGGTCTTGGGGATGGAGAGCGAGGCGAGTTGGGCGTTCCAGATGCCGGGCAGTTGGGTGGGCGCGCCGCCGTACCGGTAGGGCGCGAGTTGCACGAAGAGAAACGGAAACTCGCCCTGCTTCCAGACCTCCCGCCAGCCGCCGATCAGCGCCTTCATCTTTTCGAAGTAGAGCATGTTTTCGCCGTTGTTGGATTCGCCCTGGTACCAGATCGCGCCCCGGATGCCGAACGGGATGAGCGGATAAATCATGCCGTTGTACAATCCGGTCGGCTCGCCGCTGGAATCAAGCCGATGCTTCAACGCCAGCGCCGGCACGGGCGGCAGCGGCTGCCCCGCTTCCAGAGCCTTGCGGGCCTTGCCCAGCGCGGCCTCGACTTGATCGAGTCCCGTGACCGCCGCTTTGCGATAGTCAGCATCGGCCTGCTGGATTTTTTCGCCGATGGATTTCACGGCGGGCACGGCGGCGAAGCCGACGGGCGGCGTCCACGGCTCGATGCGCGTCCCGCCCCAGGACGACGCGATCAGTCCGACCGGCACGTTGAGGGACTGCTGCAGTTCGCGGCCGAAATAATACGCGGCGGCGGAGAACCCGCCCCAGCCGCCTTGGGCAATGGAAGCGGGGGAACAAACCTGCCAGGTGGCGTCAACATCGTTGAGCGGCACGCCCGACGCTTTTTTTGGCACGAGGAAAAGGCGGATGTTCGGGTTTGTGGCCGCGGCGATTTCCACCTTGGCGTCCTTGCACATGCCGACACCCATTTCCATGTTCGACTGCCCGGAGCAGAGCCAGACTTCGCCGACGAGAATGCCCGTCAACTTCAGCGTGTTGTTGCCGCTGACCGTCAACTCGTGCGGCCCGCCGGCGGACAGGGCGGGAAGTTTGACCAGCCATTGCCCGGCGGCGGTGGCGGTGGCCGTGGCCTTCTCCTTCCCGAGTTCGCAGGTCACTTTCTCGCCGGGATCGGCCCAACCCCAGATTTGAATCGGCAGGTCGCGTTGCAGCACCATGTCGCTGGCGAGAACCCGGGGCAGGCGCACCACCGCTTCAGCCGAAAAGGCGGCGAGCAGGGCCAGCGCGGCTAGGAAAGTTGCGGCAAAAATACGCGGGCGGAACGGAAGATTAGTGTTTTTCATAATGGTTGGTTGTCGCGCGGAGAATGTACGATTCACTCCGCTCCGTCCACGATGAGTTTGCGGGCTCCTTTCCCGGCGCATCCACACGGTGCCCCCTGAACCCGCTCGGCCGGCGGAGCGCCGGTCTCCGATCCGGCGAGCGGGTGGCCAAATGCGGACTGAAATAATTTCACAGAAGGGAACAAAGAAAACGAAGAGCCAAGGCCTCATGCCAGGAGCGAATTTGGTGGAAAAAATTTCGCGGTAGACAACGGCTGCCCCCTTCCTCTTCGTTCTCTCTGTTTCCTTCTGTAAAACAGCTGCGGCTTTGAGCGGCAGAACCCGCCGGATCGGAGACCGGCGCTCCGCATCGGAGGGGCACCCAGATTGTTCGAGCCTCCTTTTCCCGCACGCACTGCACCACGCCGGGGTCGCGCTCCCGACATCGCGCGGGCAATTACCGGGCGGACAATTGAATAAACGAGGAAAATCGCGAGTCAACGATCGATCTTGATGATCCGATCGCCCATGTTGATGATCCGATCGCCCATGTTGATGATCCGATCGCCCATGTTGATGATCCGATCGCCCATTCTCTCGCGTCGCGGTTTCCCGCGGACGGCGGTTTTCGCCCTTCGCCTGGCGATGGCCGGTGGCATGATCACGCTGGCCGGCGCGGCCCCGGCCGGGCGCGATTCGCTCGAAGGCCGCGCCCTCGCGGTCCTGGAGAAAAACTGTCTCGAGTGCCACGGTGGAAAACTCACCCGCTCGGGCTTTGATCTTTCCTCGCGCGAATCCCTCCTGCGCGGCGGCGAGAGCGCGCAGACGCCCATCGTTTCCGGCCAACCCGCCGAGAGCCTGCTCTTCGGCAAGGTCAGCCACACCGCCGAGCCACCGATGCCCTACAAGCGTCCGAAACTTTCCGGGGCCGACATCGAACTGCTGAGGAAATGGATTGCCGCCGGCGCTCCGTACGCGCAGCCGCTGTTGACGGAGAAGGACAAAGTTCATTGGTCGCTGCGGCCACTGGTCAAGCCGGAGCCGCCGAAAGTGAAGGAGTCGAAATGGGCGCGCACGCCGGTGGACCGGTTCGTTCTGGCGAAGCTCGAGGAGAAGGGTCTGACGCCCAGCGCGCCCGCCGACAAGGCCACGTTGTTACGGCGCGCTTATTTTGACCTGACCGGCCTGCCGCCCACGCCGCAGCAGCAAGAGGAATTTTTCAAGGACCACTCGCCCGAGGCCTTCGCGAAAGTCATCGATGAACTGCTGGCCAGCCCGCGCTACGGCGAACGCTGGGCCCGCCACTGGCTGGATGTGGTCCACTACGCCGACACCCACGGGCACGATCAGGATGCGATCCGCGAAAACGCCTGGCCCTATCGTGACTACCTCATCCAGTCGCTCAACGCGGACAAGCCCTACGCCCGCTTCGTGGAGGAACAACTCGCGGGCGACATCCTGTTTCCTGAATCGCCCGGGGCCGTGGCCGCGCTCGGTTTCATCGCCGCCGGCCCGTGGGATGAAAGCACCCTCAAGGACATTCGCGAGGACACCATTGACCGGCAGATGGGGCGCTACATCGACCGTGACGACATGGTGACCACCACCATGTCCACTTTCGCGAGCACCACGGCGCAGTGCGCGCGCTGTCACAATCACAAGTTCGATCCCATCACGCAGGTCGAGTACTACAACCTGCAGGCGGTGTTCGCGGGCACGGATCGCGCCGACCGCACCTTCGATCCGGATCCAAAGGCCGCCACCCTACGGCAGACGCTGGTGGCGCAAAAAGCGTTGCTGGACGGAAAGGACAGGACCGCGATCGACGCGCTCATCACGCCCGCCATCGAGGCCGAACTGATGGCGTGGGAGAAAAGTTTCGCCGGCAAAACGATTCGGTGGACCGCGCTCGATCCGGTCACTTTCACCTCGGCCAACGGCGCGACGCTGACAAAGCAGCCCGACCACTCCGTGCTCTCCGGCGGGACGCGACCGGAGCGGGACACCACCACCATCACGGCCGTCGCGGGTCTGACGAACATCACCGCCGTCCGCGTCGAGGTGCTGACCGACGACAGTCTGCCGCTGAAGGGGCCGGGGCGGCAGGACAACGGCAACCTGCACCTCACCGAATTTCGCCTCCTCACCCCCACCAATCCCGCCTCCCCTGCCCTCGCGGAAGTGGCGCTGCAAAATCCGAGCGCGGATTACGACCAGCCGGGCTGGACGATTTCACACGCGGTGGACCGGGACGCCAAAACCGCGTGGGGAATTTATCCGCAGGTCGGCAAGCCGCACCACGCGTCGCTCGAATTGAAGCGGGCCATCGCCTCGAAGGACGGCGTGCCGCTGACCTTCGTGCTCGAACAGAACCACGGGGGCGGCCATTTGATCGGGCGCGTGCGTTTGTCCGTGACCGACGCGCCCTTGCCGATCCGGCTGAATCCCGTGCCTGAATCCATCGCCCAGATTTTTTCCGTGCCGATGGCGCAGCGCACCGCTGGACAGAAGCGCGAAGTCGCCGCGCATTTTCTCCGGAAGCAGATCGACCAGCGACTGGCGGCGCTGCCGAAAAAAGGGCTGGTCTATGCGGGCACGAGCGAGTTCACACCCGTCGGCACGCACAAGCCGGCGGGCAAGCCCCGGGCGGTGCACGTCCTCAAGCGCGGCGACATCCACAAGCCCGGCGATCCCGCCACGCCCGGCGCGCTCTCCTGCGTGCCTGGAGTCCCGGCGCAGTTTGAGATCGCCGATCTGAACAAGGAAGGCCAGCGCCGTGCGGCCCTCGCGAAATGGCTGACTCACCCGGACAACACGCTGGTGTGGCGCTCGATTGTGAACCGCGTGTGGCATTATCATTTCGGACGCGGGATCGTGGACTCGCCCAACGACTTCGGCCGCATGGGCAGCGCGCCGACCCATCCGGAGCTGCTCGACTGGCTGGCGGTGACGTTCCGCGAGGGCGGCGGCTCGCTCAAGCAGTTGCACCGGCTCATCCTGAACAGCGCGACCTGGCAGCAATCCTCCGGGCACAACGCGAAGTTCGCCCAGACCGATTCGAGCAACGCCATGCTCTGGCGCATGAACTGCAACCGGCTCGACGCGGAATCCGTGCATGACGCCGTGCTGCAAATCACCGGCCAGCTCGATCTCACGATGGGCGGGCCGTCCGTGCGACAGTTCTCGCTGAGTCCGGGCATTCACGTCACGCCGCTGATTGATTACGGGAAGTTCGACCTCGACAGCGCGGGCGGGCGGCGGCGCAGCGTGTATCGTTTGATTTTCCGCACGCTGCCGGATCCGTTCATGGACGCGATGGACTGCGCGGACGCCTCGCAACTGACCGCGACGCGCAATGTTTCGGTCACCGCGCTGCAGGCGCTGGCGATGTTGAACAACCGGTTCATGGTCCGGCAGAGCGAGCATTTCGCCGAACGCCTCGGCCAGCTCGGAAAAACTCCGCCCGAACAGATCGCGGCGGCCTATCAGCTCGCGCTCGGCCGCCCGCCGACGAAGGGCGAAACGGAGGCGCTGGCGGATTACGCGCAGCGACACGGGCTGGCCAACACCTGCCGGCTGATTTTCAACAGCAACGAATTCATCTTTGTAAACTGACGTGAAAAATTTCCTCCCATCTTCCCGCCGCGAATTCCTCTGGCGCTTCGGCGGCGGCCTGGGCGGCATCGCGATGGCGCAACTGCTCGGACGGCAGGAGTTGCTCGCGGACGTGCTGGCCAAAGGCCACCTGGAGTTGAACGGCGGGCTGCATCATCCGGCGAAGGCCAAACGCGTCATCCAGCTTTTCATGAACGGCGGCGCGAGCCAGATGGACACGTTTGACTACAAGCCCGAGCTGATCAAACGCCACGGCCAGAAGTTTGATCCCGGCGCTGGCATCCACGTCGAAGCCGCGACGAGCGTGCCCGGCAACGTGATGAAAAGCCCGTTCGAGTTCAAGCAGCACGGGCAGTGCGGCCGCTGGGTCACCAGCGTGTTTCCGCATCTCGCCACCTGCGTGGATGACATGGCCTTCCTGATGGCGGTGGCCTCGAAGACCAACGTCCACGGCCCGGCCAGCTTCATGATGAACACCGGCTTTTTGCTGCCGGGCTTCCCGTGCCTAGGCGGGTGGATTTCCTACGCGCTCGGCAGCCTGCGAGACAACCTGCCGACCTTCGTCGTCCTGCCCGATCCGCGCGGGCTGCCCTACAATCAAAAGGGGAATTTCACCTCAGGCTTCCTGCCCGTGGCGCACCAGGGCACGATCATCCACGCCACCGCGCCGACGCCGATCGCGGATTTGTTTCCGCCGGCCACGGCCAAGTTCATCACCAAGGAAAGCGAGCAGGAAGGGCTGGCGCTCTTGAACAAGCTGAACCGCGAACATCTCGCGCAACATCCCGGCGACTCGCGGTTGGACGGGCGCATCGCCTCCTACGAGCTGGCGGCAAAAATGCAGTTGAGCGCGCCGGAAGTTTTTTCACTGACCGGCGAGAGTGACGCAACGCGCAAGCTCTACGGCATCGAGGAGAAGGCCACGGAAGATTTTGGGCGGCGCTGCCTGATCGCGCGGCGGATGCTGGAACGCGGCGTGCGTTTCGTGCAAATCTGGAGCGGCGCGGGCGGGCCGACGAACAACTGGGACAATCACGGGGACATTCCGAAGGAACTGCCCCCGATTGCGAACGCCACCGACAAACCTATCGCCGCCCTGCTCAAGGACCTCAAGGCGCTCGGCATGTTGGAAGACACGCTCGTGGTCTGGAGCACGGAGTTCGGTCGGATGCCCTTCACCCAGAGCAATACCGGCCGCGATCACAACGGCGGCACCTCCGTGGCCTGGCTGGCCGGCGCGGGCATCAAGGGCGGCACCGCCTACGGCGAGAGCGATCCGTGGGCCTGGAAAGCGGCCAACGGCAAAACCCAAAGCTACGATCTGCACGCGACGATTCTCCATCTGCTCGGCATCAACCACGAGAAGCTCACCTACCGGCACAACGGCAGCGACCGCCGCCTGACGGATGTGCATGGCGAAGTCGTTCACGAATTGCTGGCTTGAAGACAGCGAAGTGTGGGTTGAAAGTGTGGGCCCCCAACCTTCCTAGCTCCCTGACGGCGCGCGCGGAGCGACGCGCCCGGCCTGCCTGATGCCGGAGCGCGTTTATCCGAATCCCTGCAGTTGAAAAACTGAGGGAGAAACGCCGAGGCGCGGAGAACGCAGAGGCTCGCAGAGAAACGTTGTTTCTGACCGCCCACCATTTGGTAATAAAAAACGCCGCGAGAATTCTCCGCGCCGCCCTGCGTTCTCTGCGTCTCGGTGTTGGTTGGGCTTCCTTCCGTCTGCATCGTTCCGGCTGAAGGCCGCGTTCCTGTCAGGTCGCGCAGCTCGACTTCGGAGTTCGGGTTTGGTTTGTCGCGTCCGCTGGCCTTTCGACTCGCTGCGGCTGGGGACAGCCGCGCTCCGCCGGGGGGCATTCGCCTGTCACGTCGGCAGCTCTGCTAAAGTTATCCACAAGTCGATCAACTGCACCATCGCCCCTCTGCCCCTTTCCCACTTTCTCCCCCGCCCCTGCCCTAGTTCTCCTTCGTCTGCGTCTCCACCCAGCGGACGGCGTATTGGATCAGGGCGTTGACCCATTCGATCTGGAGCTTGTCCTTGATGCGGGCGCGATGGACATCCACCGTCTTGGAGCTCAGGTTTAGCGCTTTCGCCACCTCCTTGGTGCTCTTGCCGCTGCCGAACAGTTGGAAGACTTCAAATTCCCGGTCAGAAAGCTTCTCGATGGGCGAGGTCGAGCCGCGCGGGCGAAGTCCGGTCATTGGATCGAGGATTCGGGCCGACATCTGCGGACTGACGTATGACTGTCCGCTCAAGACGAGCTGGATGACTTCCAGCAGTCTGCCCGAACCGGCGTCTTTCATCACGTAGCCACGCGCCCCGGCGCGCAACACCCGCTCCGCGTAGAGCATCTCGTCGTGCATCGAGAGCGCCAGGATTGCCAGGTCCGGCCACTGGGCATGCACGTCCCTGATGAACTCGAGGCCGCTGCGGCCCGGCATGGTCATGTCGCTGACCATCAGATCCGGCCGGCTCTTGTGCAGAATGGACATCGCTTCAGCCGGAGAATTCGCCTCGGCGCAGACTTGCAAGCCGGCCTGCCGGTTGATGATGGCGGCCAGACCTTCGCGCGTCATCGGATGATCGTCCACCAACAGCACCCGGCAGCGGGCGGTGGCGATGGGGCGTTCGAATTTTTTCAACGGGCTCGTCTGTCCGGAACTGCTGCGGGCGGAGACCGCCCGCGCGCCGGCGGGTTTTCGTTTCTTGGCGCTCATGCTTTCCTCCGTAAGGTGCAAACCACCCGTGTGCCCTGGCTCTTGCCGGGCTCGATGACCAGGGTCGCGCCGATTTTTTCGGCGCGATAGCGCATGACGTTCAGCCCCATGCCGCCGTGATCCGGTCGGACGGCTGGCATGGGACGGCCGGTGTTCTTCACGCTTAACTCCAGCGCTCCGTCGCGCTCGGCCAGCGCAATGTCAATCTGTCTGGATTTCGGGTGTTTCAAGGCTTTGTTCACCGCCTCCTGCGCGATACGATAGAGATGGGTCGCCACTGAGACATCGTTTACCGGCACCGGCGGATCGCAGGTAAACCGGCATTTCACTCCGGGAAGACGCCTGGTGCCCGCCGCGAGTTCAGCCAGAACGCGCATCAACCCTTCTCCGTCCAGCGCCACGGGCGCGAGTCCGTGGGAAATGTGGCGCGCCTCTGTCACGGTCGCGCGCAGCTCGTGGTTCAAACGCCGGCCCTGTCTGGCCAGATCGGCGGCGTGTTCCTTCAAGTCCTCGGCCAACCCGTGGCTCAGCATCTCGAGGCCGGTGAGCCGCTGGCCCAAACCATCATGCAAATCCTGACCGAACTTGCGCTGCTCGCGTTCACTGACGTCGAGAAGTTGCTGCTCACGTCTTTTGCGCAAGGTGATGTCGGTGCGGATGGCGATGTATTGGACAGGCGTTCCCGATTCGTTGACAAACGGGAAAATGGTCGTGTCCACCCAATAGTGCGAGCCGTCCTTCGCGCAGTTCATGATTTCACCATGCCAGACGTGCCCTTGGGAGATGGTCGTCCATAGTTCGCGGAAGAATTCTTTGGGATGATGGCCGGAGTTGATGATGCGATGGTCCTGCCCGAGCAGCTCGGCGCGGGAATATTTGGAGATCAAACAGAACTTGTCGTTGACGTGGGTGATCTTGCCGGCGGCGTCGGTAATGGCGACGATCGAATGCTCATCGAGCGCGGCCCGCAGCTCCTTCAGTTCCTGGAGCGCGGAGAGCAACTGGGCATTACTCGTCAACGGCGCGGTCTTCTTCATCGCCGCGCGCATGACAGAGTGCGCGGACTGCGACACGTCCAAATTTATGCCGGCGGCGGGGCGCGTGACCCGACACCGGCCATCCACCGGCCTGCGGACTGGTGACATGGAGGCGGCCATTTTTTACATGAACAGCGAGCCTGATCGAACCCTCACGTGGCCTTCGGCAGATGCCCGCGATAATCGGCGGGTGATTCGCCGGTGATTTTATTGAACACGCGGTTGAAGTGCGTGAGGGACTGGAAGCCGACCTCGTAGGCGACCTCGCTGATGCGGAGGTTGGGATTTAGCAGGAGGTTCTTCGCCTTCTCGAAGCGGGTGCGCGAGACGAACTCGGTGAAGGTCGTGCCCATCACCTTCCGGAACAGCTTGCAGAAATAGAAGATGCTGGTGTGAACCACCGCCGCCACCTGGCCGAGCGAGCGGTCGTCAGTGTGATGATCGCGGATGTACTGCTTAGATTTTTTACATCAATCATATATCGTAGCCGGCATGTAAAAAGAAGCCGTGGCAGTCTTCGGGAGTGACCGTGGCGAAGGCGGCCCCGGCGGCCTTGCAGAGTTGGCGGGCCGTGCGCGGCGCACGGCTTTTGATCCCCTGC
>SIBH01000011.1 GCA_009695285.1 Pedosphaera sp. | reverse complement strand
GGGTAGGCCGCGACCAGTGCCTGGCCGGCGGGCGCATCGGGAATGTTGCCGAGCGCTTCGACGATGAGCCGTTGCAAACCGGCCGAATGATCAGGTCCGAGCAGCTTCGCCACCGAGGCGATCGCCCCCGCGTCCTGGGAACGAACGCCCAGCAAATTCGCGGCGGCCTGGGCGCGCGCATCATCGGAGAGAGATTTGTCCGCAAGCTTGGCGGTGAGCGAGCCGATGAGCGGCTTGATCTCGCCGGCCAGCGCGCCGTCCTTGTCCCAGCGGCCGATCAACGGAACGGTCGCGGCGACAACGGCGGAATTCGGGGAGGCCATGAGGGTTTTCAACGCGGCCTGCAGCTCGGCAGTCCACGACGGGACGATCTTCAAGTTCGCCGCCAGACTTTCCAGCGCGACGGCCTTGAGCGCATTCCCGCTGGCGGGAGCCTTGCTGAGGCCGATGACGAAGGCGGCGGCCTTTTCCGGTTCGCCTTTGGTGGCAATCACCCGCACCAGATGACTGACGAACCCGTCGTGTGTTCCCGCCGTGCCGTGGGCCAGCGCGGCATTGATGCTTTCACCGGGATTTTGCGAGGCAGCGCCGATGATGGCCGACTGCATGAACTTGTCCGTGGCGGCGGAAGGCCAGACCGCGACGAGGGCGGCCGAAGATTCGGCGGTCGCGGGGAAACTGCCGAGCGCCATGACGGCATTGATGCGGGCGCGGCCGTCAGTTTCATGCAGCATGGCTTCGATCGAGCGCTGAACTTCGGGGGAGACGGCGGTGCGCTCAGAAGCAAGGCGCGCGGCGTTTTTTCGGACGGCAGGATCTTTGTCGGTCAAGGCGGCCACCATCAGCTTGTCATCCAGCTGGCCGAGATTGTTCAGGGCGTAGAGCGCCTGGATGCGTCCGTATTTGCTCGCGCTGGTCTTCATCGCGGCGGCAAGGGCGGGCCCGGCGGCGGCGGGCTGCGCCTCGTTGAGCAGGCGGTTGGCGGTGGTGCGCACCCAGCCGTTCGGATGAGAGAGCATGCTCACCAGGCTGGCGGCATCTTTCGCGTCGAGTTTGAACGCCGGCAGCTTCACGGCCTCGTTGTGCTGCACGCGATAGACGCGGGTGAAATGGTGGTCGCGGTCCGGGCGGACGGCGGCGTTGCGCGCGCCGTGGCCGACCTTGGGGCCGCGCGTGTCATTGTGGCCGGCGATCTGATTGTAAAAATCCACGACATACATCGCGCCATCGGGACCGACGCGGCTGTGAATCGGGCGGAACCAATAATCCGTGCTGGTCATGAAATGTGTTTCCTTGCGGTCCTCTTCCTTGCGGCCCTGGTAAGTGGAGCCTTTTGGGTCGAGAAACTCGTGATGAAAAATGTGCATCGTCGCCTCGCTCAGGAAAAAGGAGTAGCGATCATCCGGCGCCCACTTTCCAGGCCACGCACCGCCGTCGTAGATGGCGGAACCCGTCGCCGCCGTCCAGGCGCCGACCCAGTCAATTTGCACGTAGGGTTTGCGCGTTTCCTTGAACGGCGGGTAAATTTTATTTTCCTCCATGATGCTCGAGAAGGAGCGATGCCCGCCCACGTTGCCGCGCGCGAGAAATTTCTCCGGCATCACCACATGGCAGATCGGCGCGCCACAGGTCGCCGTGGTGAAGATGATTTCGCCGTCCGGCGCGACCTCGCAGCCCCACTGGTTGCAGCCGCCGGCGGCCACCTGTTCCAGCGCGGAGCCGTCGGGACGGAAACGGTAGATGCCCGCCGAAATGCGACCAAATTTCTTGGAGCCGTCACCAGAAGAGACGGTGCCGGCGCTGTAGCCGACCGATCCGTAGATCCAGCCGTCCGGCCCCCAGCGCAGGTTGCTCGTCACCGCGTGCGTGTCGCCCACGCCCCAACCGGTGAGAATCTTCTCCACCTTGTCCGCCTTGCCGTCGCCATCCGTGTCGCGAATCCAAAGAAAGTCCGGCGCCTGCGCCACGATCACGCCGTCCTTGTAAAACACGAGCGAGGTGACCAGCTCCAGGCCGTCGGCAAACACCGTCTTCTTGTCCATCACGCCATCACCGTCCGTGTCTTCCAGCATCGAAATGCGGTCGCGCCCCGGCCGGTCTTCCTTCGCGCCGATAGGATATTTTTTGGGATCAAGCCGCTTGTTCGGCTCGGCGTTCAGATCGTTTTTGTTGTTCATCCGGCCGTTCGGATACTCCGGCGTCTCGGCGACCCACATCCGTCCCTTGGTATCCCACTCGACCGACATAATTTTCTCCGCGATGTTTTCATCAGCCGTGAGCGTGACGTTAAATTCAGGATGCAGCTTGAATTCCTTCACCGCCTTGGCCGCCGGCACCGGACCGCCCGGGGGATATTTCAACGAGGCCAGTTCCTCCTTCGAGCAGAACTTGTCCGGGTTCGCGTGCTTCCCGGCCCAGGCGATGCCGCGCAGTAAAACCGCGCGGTACTGCGGCGCCTCGAACGAGGTGAATTCATGGCCCGGTATGCTGACGAACGCGCGGTAGGGCGCACTGCCGCCCGCAAGGGTCTTCTCGTAGGTCCAGAGCTGCGGCAGGATGATGTTGATGTCGTGAAAGCTGGTCGCGAGCACGAACACATCCGGGGCCATGTCGAGATCGTAATAAATCTCGTCCTTCCAATCGAAGTTCGAGAGGCCGCGCGAAATGGGATGCGTTCCATCCACAAAGAACACGCCCACCTGCCCTTCCAGAAATTTCGTGCCGGTCTTGCCGGGATTGTCCTTCGGCCAGATCCACGCGCCACCGATGATGCTCTTGCACCATTCATTCTGGTCGCCGCTCACCACGCCGTCATGGATGACGACCACGCCGCCGCCGCGCTGGAGAAATTTCTCGAAATTCGCGCGGTCCGGTCCGGTGATCCTCATGCCGTCGGCGGCGTAGATGACGACGACGTCCGTCTGGTCGAGCTGTTCGCCGGTGGGGAATTTCAACGCGCCATCGACCTTCATGCCGCGCTCGGTCAGCAGCTTGGTGTAATCGGCGAGAAAATGCGGGTGATCGTGCTGGTTCGGCCCGTGCGTCTTGACGCCGGCACGGACGAAGACACGGAGCGGTTCGGCGGCGGAAAGTAGCTGGCCACCCACGAAGGCGAGCACGGCGAAGTCGAGGAAGATTTTTGATTTCATAATGGTTAAGGCAATGACGGGAATGTTTTATCAGCTTTCAGTTTGATGTGCCAGACCTTTCGCGGTCGAAACGGGATGGCACGGATGGAACAGAAGGAAACGACGGTTCCAGTCTAAACCTTGTATTGCGGAATTTTCATCAGCTCCCCGTTCTTCAAGGCCGATTGATGGGCCACGATGCCCGCGACCGTCAGGTTCAGGGCCATGACGATGTCCACCAGCGGTTGGCGGTCTTGCAGCACGGCGTGGACGAACTCGTTCATCAGATGACCATGCGATCCGCCATGGCCGCCGCCCGACACGCCCGGAGGAAGCGCCGGGCGCTTGAGGTTCGGCAGAGATTTTTCGAGGCCGTCATATTTGGTGTAGAACGAGCCGCGCTGCCCGCGGATGCGGCCCATTTCCCCGCCCGCGCCGGGCGTGTCCCAGCTCACCGCCATGCGCGCCGTCCCACCTTCGCTGGTGCGGAAGAGCGCGATCTCGGTGCCGAACGGATTTTGATAACGATTATTGGCTGGCCGCAGGTGCTCGATCTTGCTCGGCATGCCCAGGCAGGACACTTCGGTGAAACTGCCGCCGGTGACGCAGTTGTAATAGGCGTTGGAATGGGTCGGATACCATTGCGGAGGCAAACCGATCCGCCAGCCCTGGTAGGAATCGATGGGCGTGTCCATGTAGTGATAATACTCGCCCTCGGCATAGACGAGCTGGCCCAGGCCGCCGGCCCGGTAGATTTGCCGCATCGCGTGCAGGTCATCGTGAAAGCAGGACGTCTCGAACATCATGTATTTTCGGCCACTTTTCTTGACGGCCTCCAACAGTTTCTCCGCGTCCTCTAGCGAGCCGAAGACCGCCGGCACCGCGCAGGCCACATGCTTGCCGTGGTTCAAGACGTCCACGCAATGCTTCGCGTGGCTCGGCGCATCCGTGGCAACAAAGACGGCTTCGATCTTGTCGTCTTTGACCAACTCTTCGAGCGACGAGTAGGTCTTTTCACAACGGCAGGCCTTGGCCAACGCGGCGCAACGCCCGGGCACCAAATCGCTGACGGCCACGACTTCCACGTTCGGGTGGCTCTGAAAACCGAAGGCCGCGCCAAACTGGCAGACACCGTAACCGACAATGCCGACGCGTATCTTGCGATCGGAAACAGGCTGCCAACCCTTGGCGGCGTTCGGGTCATTGGGGGCGGGTTCCAATCCCGGGATGGGCTTTTTCTCCTGGGCATGAGAGTCCGGTTTCAGTCCGAGGGCGGCGGCCCCGGCCAGCGCCCCGGCGCGATGCAAGAAGTCGCGCCGCGAATAAAGGCTGCAATGTTCAGGCCGGGAACCGGCGGCTTGGGCGGAAGATGAATGGCGTTTCATAACGAGTGGATTGACGCGAGCAACTTGGAAATTTCAGGGACGGCGGGCAAGAACAATTATCGTCGGGACGCTCGCGTGCATTCAAACTGGATTCATCATCCCCCGCCCCCTACAGTCGGCCCCGCCGATGAAAAATATTTTCCGCGCGCTGACCTTCTTCCGCCCCGATGCCTCGCGCATCTCGGGCGTATTCGCGCTCACGCTTGTGACCGTCGGACTGAACCTCCTCAAGCCCTGGCCGCTCGCGCTCATCGTCGATTCCGTGCTCGGCACGAAGCCGCTCCCGGACTGGTTCGGTTCCCTCGCTCGCGAAGGCACGGACCAGGCCGCGCTCATCCTGCTGCTGGCCGGCGCGATTTTCGTGCTGCACGCGGGACAGGGCGTGATCTCCGCCGCGCAAAATTTTCTCGCCATCTCCGTCGGCCTGCGCGGGCTGCGGCGCGTGCGGAATAAAGTCTTCGCCTGCCTGCAAGGGCTCTCGCTGCGCTTTCATCACGGCAGCAAAAGCGGCGACCTGATCTATCGCGCGGCCTGGGACACCTACTCGTTTCAAAACTTGTTCCAGCAGGGCCTCGTCACCTTCGTCACCGCGCTGTGTTCGCTGGTGCTGATGGTCGTCGTGATGCTGCGGTTGAACGTCCCGCTCACTCTCGTCGCCGTCGCCACGATCCCGCTGCTCCTGGCGGTCATCCGTTTCTTCGGCCGGAAAATGACCGAGCGCGGCGCGGCGGCGCAGCAGGCGGACAGCGCCGTCACCACGCTCGTCCAGCAGAACATCGCCGCGCTGCCGCTCGTGCAGAGCTACACGCGGGAAAGCCTCGAGGAAAAACAATTCAACACGCAGACCGCCGTGGCCCAGGACCAGCGCCTCACGCAGCACGGCTGGGAGCTGCTCTACTGGCTGGCGATCACCGGCGTCTTCGGCCTCGGCACAGCGGCCATCGTCTGGCTGGGCGCGAGCGAAGTCCTCGCCGGACGACTGACCATCGGCACCCTCTGGATTTTCCTCAGCTACCTCGCGCAGCTTTACGAACCGCTGAACCAACTCTCCCACGTCGGTGCGACCGTCGCTAGCGCCAGCGCCGGCACCGGACGCGTCCTCGAACTGCTCGACACGAAGGAGGAGGTCAAGGATGCGCCGGAGGCGAGGAGCGTGGTGCGCGGAACGTGGAACGTGGAATCGGATCACGCCCCACGCCCCACGCCCTACGATCCCCTCCTCACCCGTGGTGAAATCACTTTTGAAAACGTCTCCTTCAGCTACCAGCCCGACCAACCCGTGCTCCACGAGCTCAGCTTCACGCTGCGCCCCGGCGAATCCTGCGCCATCATCGGCCCCAGCGGCGCCGGCAAAAGCACGTTAATGAACCTGCTCCCGCGCTTCTATGATCCCGTGCGCGGCGCTGTGAAACTGGACGGCGCGGACTTGCGCGGCTTGAAGCTGCACGATTTACGTTCGCAGATCGCCGTCGTGCTGCAGGAACCGATCCTCCTGCCCATGACGCTCGCGGAAAACATCGCCTACGGAAAACCCGGCGCGAGCCTGGCGGAAATTGAAGCCGCTGCCCGCGCCGCCAACGCGCACGGCTTCATCGAAAAACTGCCGGACAAATACCGCACCGTGGTCGGCGAAGGCGCGGCGCGGTTGAGCGTCGGCGAGCGGCAGCGCATCAACATCGCGCGTGCGTTTCTCAAGGACGCGCCGATCCTGCTCCTCGACGAGCCGACCAGCGCGCTCGACGCCGAGAGCGAGGCTCAGGTCGTCGCCAGCCTCTTCGACCTGATGAAAGGCCGCACTACGCTGATGGTCGCGCACCGGCTCACGACCATCCGGCGCGTGGATAAAATTCTGGTCCTCGAAGCCGGCCGGCTCACCGGGTGCGGCCGCCCCGCCGAACTGGCGCAACAGCCCGGCTACTACGCGCGCGTCACCGGCGGCCAGGCGGCGCTGGATTAAGCCCGACCCGCCACTTCCTCAGGTTCAGCTTGCCCCTCGTCCGGTCGATGTTAATTTGAAGCCATCCAAACCATGACCGTCAAAAAGTTTCCCATCTTCTTCATCCTCCTGCTGCTCGCGCTGTCCGCCCCGGCCACGCAGTTCTAGTCTGCTGTCCTTGAAGGGTCTGCCATTATTTCTTCGAGTTTAGCGGGTGCGCGGGTGATTTTTACCAGGATGGCGGCACCTTCAGCTCGCCAGACGCAGCGCGGCGGTTGGTGGTTGCGTTCGGCCAGCCAGGCTTTAATCGTCCGCACCAATTTCTGAACACTTTGGAAACTGCCCTCGCGGATCACCTCCTGGGTAAGATTACGAAAAAAACGTTCGACTAAATTGAGCCATGAACTGCTCGTGGTCGTGAAGTGCTGGTGGATTCGTGGTTGGCGGGCCAGTCAGGCTTTGACCGCCGGATGTTTGTGCGTGGCGTAGTTGTCCGCGATCAGGTGCAGGGCCAGTTCCGGCGGCGTTTCGGCTTCGATCTGCCGGAGAAATCGAAGCCATTCCACATGGGTGTGACGGGTTTCGGTGCGGGCAATGACCCGGCCATCCAAAGTGTTCAAAGCGGCAAACAGCGTCGTGGTGCCGTGCCGCACATAGTCATGGGTGCGGGTGCGGATGTGTGACCCAACCCCAAGGGCAGACCGGGTTGGGTGCGCTCCAGGGCCTGACACTGGCTTTTCTCATCGCAGCACAGCACCAACGCCCGCTGGGGCGGGTGCAAATACAGCCCGATGACATCCGAGAACTTCGCCTCAAACTGCGGATGCTTGGAAAGCTTGAAGGTGCGCACCCGGTCCGGTTTCCAATCGTTGGCCTGCCAGAGTTGCTGCACCCGGCCAGATGCTCCAGGATGAACCGGCGCCGCCAAACGCCCACAGTGTAGCGGTGGTTTCCAGTTTGGTGGCCATATCCCGGTTCTCCCATTGTTGGGCCGCCAGCAAAACGATGCGGGCACGCAAAACCATCTGCTGGGTGGAACGACAATCTTCTGGCAAAGCGTGTCGGGAAAAAATATCAGGTCTCCAGCCGACTCCAGTTCACCAACACCGCGTGTGCAAACCTCGGCGCGCCCGTCACCGCCACCAAAGCGCTCGCACAATACCATGACGCCACCGCCACCAACGGTCAGCACTTCTACCGCGTGTCGGTGCTACCATAATCCGCAGCCGATTTTTTAACCGCTAATCTTCGATAATATTGATTTTGCGGATGGGGATGTGCGATTGACTCCTGCCTTTTACAGCTAGGGACAAGCTAAAGTTTGAATTCAAACGAGACGGCCCGCGCGCGGTGTTGGAATTCAAACTTTAGCTTGTCCGATCGTTTCTCCCCGGCTCACTCATGACTCTTTTCCAGCAGCGTCAATCAGCGGTTCAACGCCTGCTTCCGGTTGAACGCCACCAAGTCCGCATATTTCACGCCGCTGCCGCCAAAAATATCCAGCGCCGAGCCGATGGTCAGGTCGATCTTGCCCTGCCCCACCCGTGTCACTTCCTCTAGGTCGATGATCGACCGCGCGCCGCCCGCATAGGTGGTCGGGATGGGCGACCATTGCCGGAGCTTGTCCACCAGTTCGAGATCGACGCCGCCGCACAACCCCTCGACATCGGCGGCGTGAATGAGAAATTCATCGCACAGCTTCGCGAGCCGTTGCAGCCCCTGCGGATTGATCGTGAACTCGGTGAACTTCTGCCAGCGGTCCGTGACCACGATGTAATCCTCCCCGCGCCGGCGGCAGCTCAGGTCCAGCACCAACCGCTCCCGTCCGATGGCCGCGATGAGCGCGCGCACGCGGTCGAAATCAAGCTGCCCGTCGCGGAAGACCCAGGAGGTGACGATGACGTGCGAAGCCCCGGCGTCGAGCCAGGCGCGGGCGTTGTCGAGGTTCACCCCGCCGCCCAAATGCAGTCCGCCGGGAAACGCGGCCAGCGCCGCGCGCGCGGCGGCCTCGTTGCCGGAGCCGAGCTGGATGACATGCCCGCCCTTCAGTCCGTCGCGGCGATACATTTCCGCAAACCACTCCGCCGGCTTTTCGGAAACAAAGTTCGTGCGCAGGCCCGCGCCATCATCGCGCAGCGAACCGCCGACGATCTGCTTCACCTTGCCTTCATGAAGATCAATGCAGGGACGGAACATGGTTGTTCAAGGGTCACAATGACCGGTTCACCGCCAGCAGCCGGAAGCCACCTAACTCACCGGAGTCTCCGGAGCCTCCGGCACCTCGCCGGCTTCTTCGCTAATCACGGGTGCGATGGCTTGCAGACGGTCTTTCTCGTCGAGATTGATGAGCTTCACACCTTGTGTGTTGCGGCCCGCTTCGCGGATGTCCTTGACGGCGGTGCGCACCATCTGTCCGCCGACTGTGATGAGCATGATCTCGTCCTGATCCTTCACCGTGAGCGCGCCGACAACTTCGCCGGTCTTGTCGGTGGTCTTCATGGTGATGATGCCTTTGCCGCCGCGCGACTGGGTGCGGTACTCGCCGAAGTCGGTGCGCTTGCCAATGCCGTTGGAGCCGGCCACGAGCAGCGTCGCGTCCGGAACGACGACCGCTAGGGCGACGACGGCGTCGGTCTTTTCCACGGTGATGCCGCGGACTCCGCCGGCCGGCCGGCCCATGGAACGCACGTCCTCTTCCGAGAAGCGGATGCTCTGGCCTTCCTTGGTGATGAGCACGACTTCGTTGTAGCCGCTGGTGAGTTTCACGTCGATGAGGGTGTCGCCCGGCTCGATGCCGATGGCGATGATGCCGCCCTTGCGCATGTTGGAAAATTCATCGAGCGCGGTCTTCTTGACCGTGCCGAGCCGGGTGGCGAAGAAAATCTGGTCCGGCTGCTGCCAGGTAATGTCCTCGTTGTTCGCGCTGGACTTGGAGATGACACGGATGAGCGCGGCGATCTTCTCGCCGGTTTTCAATTCGAGCAGGTTCGCGATGCTACGGCCCTTGGAGGCGCGGCCCGCGTCGGGGATTTCATGCACACGCTCGACATAGACGCGCCCGGTGTTCGTGAAGAACATCAGGTAGTCGTGCGTGCTGGCGGTGAAGAGGTGCTCGATGAAGTCGTCGGTCTCGTCTTCGGTGGCGGCCTCCTTGGTGGTCATGCCGATGACGCCCTTGCCGCCACGGCGCTGGGCGCGGTAGGAGCTGACGTTGGTGCGCTTGATGAGGCCGCTGTGGGTGATGGTGATGATGACGCCCTCATTGGCGATCAGGTCTTCGATGGCAATTTCGCCCTCATCCGGCACCAGTTCGGTCAGGCGCGGCGTGGCGTGCTTGTCGCGGATGACGGTCAACTCGGCCTTGATGATGGTGAGGACGCGCGATTCCTTCGCGAGAATGTCGAGGAGGTCCTTGATTTTCTCGATCAACTGGCCGTATTCGGCGCGCACCTTGTCGATCTCCAGACCGGTCAACTGATAGAGGCGAAGGTCGAGAATGGCGTTGGCCTGGGCTTCGCTGAACGAGTAGCGGCCACTGGTCAGGCGCGATTCGCTGCGGATGAGGATGCCAATTTTCTCGACCTGAGCCCGGGTGAAATCGAACGCAAGCAGCTTGATCTTCGCCTCCTCGCGGTTGGAGGAACTGCGGATGATGCGGATGAACTCGTCGAGGTTCGAGAGTGCGATGATGTAGCCTTCGAGCAACTCGGCGCGCTCCTCGGCCTTGCGCAGTTCGAAGCGCGTGCGGCGCATGACCACCTCGCGGCGATGCTCGATGTAGCAGTTGATGAGTTCCTTGAGATTGAGCGTCTTGGGGCGGCCGTGGTCGATGGCCAGGGCGTTGACGCTGAAACTCGCCTCCAGTTGCGTGAACTTGTAGAGGTTGTTGATGACCACCTTGGGGATGGCGTCGCGCTTGAGTTCGATGACGACGCGCGTGTTCTCGTCGGACTCGTCGCGGATGGCAGTGATGTCGCTGATGGTCTTTTCGTTGACGAGTTCGGCGATGCGCTCGACCAGCGTGGCGCGGTTCACGTTGTAGGGAATCTCGGTGATGACGATCTGCTCGCGCCCGCCTTTGATCTGTTCTAGGCCGACCTTGCCGCGCACCTTGATGCTGCCGCGGCCGGTGGTGAAATATTGTTTGATCGGATCGACACCACAGACCATGCAGCCGGTGGGAAAGTCCGGGCCTTTGATGAACTTCATCAACTGCGGGATGGTGATTTCCGGGTCGTCGATCTGCGCGCAAATGCCGTCGATGACTTCGCCGAGATTATGCGGAGCCATGTTCGTGGCCATGCCGACGGCGATGCCGGTGCCGCCGTTGATGAGCAGGTTCGGAAACGCCGCAGGAAAAACCTTCGGCTCGGTGCGGGTCTCGTCGTAGTTCGGGACGAAATCGACCGTGTCCTTGTCCATGTCCTCCATGAGCGCCGCGCCGAGATGCGTCATGCGCGCCTCGGTGTAACGCATGGCGGCGGGCGGATCGCCTTCGACGGAGCCGAAGTTCCCCTGCCCGTCCACCAACCGCTCGCGCATCGCCCACGGCTGCGCCATGTGGACCAACGTCGGATAGATCACCGCTTCGCCGTGCGGATGGTAGTTGCCGCTGGTGTCGCCGCAAATCTTGGCGCACTTACGATGCTGACGGTTCGGGAAGAGCGAGAGATCGTGCATCGCGAAGAGGATGCGGCGCTGCGAGGGCTTGAGGCCGTCGCGCACGTCGGGCAGGGCGCGCGAAATGATGACCGACATCGAGTAGTCGAGGAAGGAGTTCTTGATCTCCTCGGCGACGTTGATCTTGGCGACCTTCTCGTTGGCGGCAAAGAACGGCGTATTGGTGACGGGCAGGCTTTCTTTGGACTCGTTCGGGGCTTTGGGATCTTTCGGATCGGGCATAAAATTTTCTCTGAGGGAGTTTTGAAATTCAACGCACGCCCACCGACAGGTGGGCGCGCAGGCTCATGGCTCAAATATCCAGATTGCGGACGTTGAGCGCGTTGTCTTCGATGAACTGGCGGCGCGGCTCGACTTCGTCGCCCATCAGCTTGCTGAACATGTCCTCCGCCTCCACCGCGTCGGTCAGTTCGATGCGGAGCAGCTTGCGCCGGGCCGGGTCCATCGTGGTCTCGAACAACTGGGACGGGTTCATTTCACCCAGACCTTTGAAGCGTTTGATCTGCAATCCGCGCCGGCCAACTTCTTTGACGCCGGCCAGAATTTCGGGAATGGAGAAGAGCGGCTTGACCTCGGCCTTCTCGCCTTCGCCCTCGATCAGCTCGAAGAGCGGCTTGTCCTGCCCGGAGTAGTGGTCCACTTTCAGCCCCTTTTTATCGAGCTGGTTGAGCAGTTCGAGAATCGCCTTGCTCTCGTGCAGTTCGATGTGCCGCGCGCGGCGCGACGGGCCGGTCTTCTTCTCCCTCTCCACGATGAGCCCGGACTCGGTCTCCTCCTTGCCGAACAATTTCAAGTCAGGATTGGTCGAGCCAAATTTCTCCAACTCCTCCTCGGTGTGGAAGTATTGCACCGACTCGTCGTTGCCTTCGCGAATCTTGACCAGGTGGCGCGGCAGTTCGTGCGTTTCCCCGTGGCGCTTCTCGACGTATTCGCCGAAATCGCCGCCGTGGCGGCGCAGGGCGTTGGCGTATTTGTCGAGCGATTCCAGCAACTCCAAAATCTCCGCGAGCTGCTTGGTAGAAAATTCTTTGTCGTCCGCAAGATTGTGCAGCCGCACTTCCTCGGTGCCGATCTGGATCAATATCCGGTTCAACTGCGCGTCGTCATCCACATACTCGACGCGCTTTTTGCGGCTGATCTGATAAAGCGGCGGCTGAGCGATATAGACAAAACCCTGTTTGATGAGCTGCGGCATCTGCCGATAGAAAAACGTCAGCAATAAGGTGCGGATGTGTGAGCCGTCCACGTCGGCGTCGGTCATGATGATGACCTTGTGGTAACGGAGCTTCTCAATGTTGAACGCCCCTTCGCCTTCGCCGTCACCGATCCCGGTGCCGATGGCGGTGATCATCGTGCGGATTTCGGTGTTCTGAAGAACCTTGTCGAGGCGCGCCTTCTCGACGTTGATGAGTTTGCCGCGAATCGGAAGGATCGCCTGAAATTTCCGGTCGCGCCCCTGCTTGGCTGAGCCACCGGCGGAGTCGCCCTCAACGATATAAACTTCCGTGTTGACCGGGTCGCGGTCGGAGCAATCGGCCAACTTCCCAGGCAGACCGCCGCCGGTCAGCGCGCTTTTGCGGACGGTTTCGCGGGCTTTGCGCGCGGCCTCGCGCGCGCGCGCCGCGAGCAAACCTTTTTCCACGACCTTCTTGGCCGTCGGCGGCGTCGCATCGAAAAAACTCATCAAACCCTCGTAAACAATCGACGAAACAATGCCGTCGATTTCCGTGTTCACGAGCTTCACCTTGGTCTGCGATTCAAAGCGCGGATTCGGCAGTTTCACGCTCAGGACGCAGACAAGACCTTCGCGCACGTCGTCGCCGGAAATGGTCGGGTCTTTTTCTTTAAGGAGATTGTTCAGCTTGGCGTACTGGTTCACTGCCCGGGTCAGCGCAGAACGAAAGCCCGTCAGGTGCGTGCCGCCATCGGGATTCGGAATGGAGTTGGCGAAGCAGAGAATCTGGTCGTTGTAGCTGTCATTGTATTGCATCACGCAATCGACAAACACCTCGTCCTTCTGCCGGGCCAGCACGATGGCCTTGGGATGGATGACCTGCTTGTTCTTGCCAAGTTGCTTGACGAATTCCTCGATGCCGTCCTTGTAAAAGAACCGTTCGCTTTTATTTTCCACCCGCTCGTCGGTGAGATGAATTTCAATGCCCGGGTTCAGGAAGGCCAGTTCACGCAGGCGATTGGCCAGCAGGTCAAACTTGAACTCCGTGGTGATCGTGAAAATTGTCGCGTCCGGCTTGAAAGTGATGAGCGTGCCGGTGCTGTTCGATTTGCCGATGACTTCCAGCTTCCGCATCGTCACCCCGCGCTCGAAGGCCATGTGGTAGACCTTTCCATCGCGCGAGACCTCGACCTTGAACCAGTCGGAAAGCGCGTTCACGCATTTCGCGCCGACGCCGTGCAGGCCGCCGGAATATTTGTAGGCGCCCTGTCCAAATTTCCCACCGGCGTGCAGATTCGTCAGCACCAGTTCCACGGCGGGCATCTTGAACTTCGGGTGCATGTCCACCGGGATGCCGCGCCCGTCGTCGCGGATCGAACACGAGCCATCGACGTGGATGTTCACGTCGATGCGATTGCAAAATCCGGCCAGATGCTCGTCGATGGAATTGTCCAGCACCTCGAAGACGCAGTGATGCAGGCCGCGTTCATCAGGGTCGCCGATGTACATGCCGGGGCGTTTCCGCACCGCCTCCAACCCCTCCAGCTTGTCGATCTTGGAGGCGTCATATTTCTCACCAGCGTCGGGCTGGGTGGACATTATTTTTTCTTCCGGCACCACAGTTTCATTGGACATAAATTTCTAAAAGACCGGGGGGTTTTCCCGCTGAAAACGCACCCGTCAAGAATAGAAAAATCACCCCATCAACACAACAGTTAATTTGTTCCGGTGAACCACCAAAAACACCATTAGTTGTGGCCGGCAACGATGCTCTACGAAACCCATTGGGTTGTGGACAAGTCAGCCGACAGCCCTGGCCTGTCGCCTTGCCTGTTCCTAAAGACCAAAAACAAATGCCGGAAGAACATTCGCGCCGTGGTCACAAAATCCGGCGCGCGCTGATGACCCCGCCTGCTTCGCCTCATCCCATGTTTAATCTTATCCTGCTTGACGCCGGCTCTGGAATAAACAGAAGCTCCCGCGCGCAAAACAAACGGTTCCTGAATAAGAACTTGTCACCAGTCAGCCGTCGTCAGTGTCCGAATAAATATGATCATCACACCACGCCTCCTCTCCCTCTCGTTGCTGCTGGCCTGCGCGGGCCGTCTCGCCGCGCAAACCCCCGAATGGATCTGGTCCAACAAAACCGAGGACGCCGAGGTCCGCCACTTCCGCAAGGCCTTCACCATTGCGGACAAGGTGACCAAGGCCGAAATCATTGCCACGGCCGACGACGAACTCGAAGTATTCCTGAACGGCGCCCTCGTCATCACCGCCATCGACTGGCACACCGGCTCCAAAGCCAACGTCACCTCCAAGCTCGTCGTCGGCGAAAACGTCATCGCCATCCGCGCCCAAAATGCGGATGCCAGCCCCGCCGGCGCCATTGCGAAACTCGACTTCACCACCGCCAAGGGCAGCCAATCCATCGTCACCGACTCGTCCTGGAAGGGCGCGGACAAGGGTCTGAAGGACTGGAACAAGGTCGGCTTCGATGATTCGAAATGGGTGGCCGTCAAATCCCTCGGCAAGCTCGGCATTGAGCCGTGGGGAAATGTTTTGGGAGCCGCCATCCCCGCCGGCATCGCGGGTCCGGCCGCGCCGAAGCCCGTCGCGAAAAAACGCGCCGCCACCCCCGCCGAATCGCTGTTCGTGGCGAAAGATTTTCAGGTCGAACTGCTGACCTCCGGCGAGCCGGAAGAAGGCTCTTGGGTAAACATGTGCAAGGACGACAAGGGCCGGCTCATCATCAGCCCCCAGTACGGCAAGAACAATCCCGACGCCGGCCTGCTCCGCGTCACGCTCAGCGCGGACGGAAAAATTGCGAAGCGCGAATTCATCGCCAAGCCTCTCTACGACGCCCAAGGCATGGTCTTCGCCTATGGATCCCTCTGGGTCGTGGTCAACAAATACTCCACCAAGTTCGAATCCGGCCTCTACCGCATCACCGACGACGGCAGCGACACCTGGAGCAAAATCGAGCTCATTAAGAAAATGCCGGGCGGGGGCGAGCACGGGCCGCACGCGATCGAGCTTGGCCCCGATGGCCATCTCTGGGTCATGGCTGGAAATCACACCAAGCCCCCCGAGGGACTCTCGCCGGATTCGCCGCATAAGAATTACCAGGAAGACCACGTCCTGCCGCGCCAACCGGACGGCAACGGACACGCCACCGGCATCATGGCCCCGGGCGGTTATGTTCTGCGCGTGAACAAAGACGCAACCAAGTTTGATTTCTTCTGCGCCGGCTTCCGCAACCAGTTCGACTTCGCTTTCAATGTGGACGGCGAGTTGTTTGTTTACGACGCGGACATGGAATACGACTGGGGTGTGCCGTGGTACCGGGCCACGCGGGTGAACCATGCGGTCTCGGGCGCGGAATTCGGCTGGCGCTTTGGCACCGGCAAGTGGCCGGACTATCACGCCGACAGTCTCGGGGCCGCCGTGGACATCGGTATCGGCTGCCCGACGGGCGTGGGCAACGGCAAGGGCGCAAAGTTCCCGGCGAAATATCAGCACGCCATTTACATCATGGACTGGACCTACGGACGCCTCATCGCCGTCCACCTCGAGCCGGATGGCGCGAGCTACAAAGGCATGTTTGAAAACTTTGTCGCGCCGGCTGGCCTCGTCAACTCCGGTGCGCCCAAGCCCCCACTCAACCTCACCGACCTCACCATCGGCAACGACGGTGCCATGTATTTCGTCATCGGCGGACGCGGCACCCCTTCGGGCCTTTACCGCGTGACCTACACCGGCAAGGAATCCACCGCTCCAGCCTGGAAACCAAACACCGCCGGAGCCGACGCCCGAAAGCTGCGTCACCAACTCGAGGCGTTTCACGGCAAGGCCGACCCGAAAGCGAGCGATTTTCTCTGGCCACACTTGAACAGCCCGGATCGTTCCATCCGCTACGCGGCGCGCATCGCCCTAGAAGCGCAGCCGGTCGCGGAATGGCAGGCACGCGCCCTAGCCGAGAAGAGCGCCGACGGCGGCCCCACCGCGCTGCTCGCGCTCGTCCGCCTCGGCGGCAAGGCGGCGCAGGAAGAATGCTTCCGCGCCCTTGGAAAATGGCCGCTCGACACTCTCACTGAAACCCAGCAACTCACCAAGCTGCGCGCCCTCCAAGTCAGCATCGCCCGCCACGGACTGCCCCCGAGTACCGCGGCGAATGCCACGATGAAAAAACTCAATGCCAGCTACCCAAGCAAAAGTGATCTCGTGAACCGGGAACTTTCGCAGGTGCTTATCGCCCTCGGCGCTCCCGATGTCGTCAGCAAAACCTTGCAGGTGATGGCGGCCGCCAAAAACCAGGAGGAGATGATGCACTACCTCTTCCACCTCCGCACCGCCCGAAAATGGACCCTCGAACAACGCCGCGAATACCTGGGCTACTGGGCCAAGGATCGCAACGCCTACACCCATGAAGCGCGGCTCCTGAGATGGTTTCAGGAAGCGGGCCGGCCTTACAGCGACGGCGCGAGCTACGGAAATTTCCGGAAGAATTTTCTCAAGGAACATGTGGGGTTGATGAGTGAGGACGAAAAGGCCGCTCTGGAGTCGGTCCTCGCGAGCATCTCCACCGGACCCAAACCACCCAGCAGCTTCCCCACCGCCAAACCCCGCGCCTTCGTCAAGGACTGGAAGACCGCCGACATCGCACCTTTGATCGAGCAACCGCTCAAGGGCCGGAGTCTCGAGAACGGACGTCAGGCTTTTGTCGATGCTCAGTGCCTCGCCTGTCATCGCTTCGGCGTCGAGGGCAGCGGAACCGGACCTGATCTGACCGTCGTGGCCTCGCGTTTCGGCCGTCGCGATATTTTGGAAAGCATCACCGAGCCGTCGAAAGTTCTTTCCGAGCAATATCAGAACACCACCGTGACAAAAAAGGACGGCGACGATGTGACCGGCCGGCTCGTGGAAGAAACCGCCGACAAACTTGTCCTCGTCCCGGATCCGCTCAAACCAAACACCAAGGTGGAAGTCAAAAAGACCGACGTGAAATCCCGCACCTTCTCCAAGCTCTCCCCCATGCCGGAAGGCCTAGTGAGCGGCCTCAGCCAGGAAGACATTCTCGATCTGGTCGCCTTCCTCGAAGCCGCCGGGCGGAAAGATCATCCCGTCTTCGCCAAATAGACGTGGTGGTCAGCGGAGCCGCTGGCCTGCCTTCGCACCGGCCGCGCCGGGTCCGGCATCACGCCTGCCCGGAGAGCGGGCGTCCCACCGCCCCGGTCATTCCATTGAAAACAGAATCCCAAGCAGCGGCGGCAGTCGCGGTGGGTAGCACAGGCCACTGGCCTGTGCCGAGCGGCGACTCGCCGCTCGGAATGGGGAGGGTGCGCGAACTTTTCCAAACGTCCGTGGCAGGACGAAGCTCCTGCCCGTTCCGTCCGGCCAGTGGCTGGACGGCACAGGCGGGTCGCCCGTGCCACCCATTCCTGCTTCGGAGTTCGGGCTGAAACCAGCGGGGAGCCTGATTCCCTGTAACCGCGCGGGCCACGGACGAGTCTGAACGGTGACGGTGGCTGGTGACCCACCCGCAACACCATTTTATGAATCTGAACATCAAAAAAATCTCGGCGTTCGGGTTCGCCGCCGCCGCCCTTTGGTTCGGCTACGCCGCGTGGTTGGCGCATCTCAACCTCGTCACGCTCGACGTGCGCGACGCCGACCTGCGCGACGTGATCCGGAAAATCGAGCGCCAGACCTGGGAGGACATCGCCGTGCAGAAGGAGCTTGCCGGCAAAATAACCCTCAAGGTCACCCGCGCCCCGCTCGACGCCGTGCTCAACATCCTCGCCGAACAAGCCTCCGCGCGCTGGCTCGCCGTCTATCCGCTCTACACCTCCAAGCCTGCACTGGGAAAAATCAAGGCCGTCGCCGTCGGCGAACTGCCGGCCAAAGAGAACGGCTGGAGCGCCTGGCAAACCCGCCCGTTCGGGCGCGGCTTTGGCATGTTCGGCGCCGCGCTGCGCGAGGACAACAAACTGATCTCGCTCCAGCTCGACCGGAAGGACGTGGAAACCGCCTCGCTGGCGCTGGACCGGTTCGGCAAATCACGGATCGTCGCCGAGGACGGCACCAAGGGCCTGATCAACCTGACCCTCGCCCAGGTCACCATGCCGGAGGCCGTGGCTGCCGTCGCCAAACAGGCCAACCGCAAGTGGACCGTGTTTTACGTGCTGCAAGACGAGGACGGCTTCGATCGCCGGAACCGTGGCACCAATGATCTCGCCGGCACCAATGGCCCCCCGGCCTTGGACGGCGGCGGCAGCGGCGGCTTTGGTCGCGGCGGCCCCGGTGGATTTCGGGGCGGAGAAATGACGGAGGAGCAAAAGGCCGCCGCCGAGCGGCAGTTTGACGCCCAGTTCGCCACCATGACGCCTGAGGAGCGCGCTAAGGCCGCAGCGATGCGCCAGCAGATGGAGGCCATCCGCGACCTGCCGTCCGAGCAGCGCCGCGAAGCTTTCGACAAGCTGCGAACCTCGCCCGAATTTCAGGCGCAGCAGGGGCAACGGCAGCAGCAGATGCAAAACCGCATGCTCTCCTCCCTCAAAAATACCACCCCCGACCAGCGCGTCGAGCGCGACCAGCGCCGACTCGAACGCCAGAAGCAGCGCGAGCAACGCCAGGCGAACCGCCCATGAAAAAGTTCACCCGCGCCTTCACGCTCATCGAGTTGCTTGTCGTCATCGCCATCATTGCCATCCTCGCCGGCCTGCTCCTGCCCGTGCTGGCCCGCTCCAAAAACAAGGCCAAGGACATCAACTGCGTGAGCAACCTCAAACAGCTCGGCATCGCCCTGACGCTCTTCGCCGACGACAATGAGGGCAAGCTCCCCTTCGCCGAGCGCCAACCGACCACGCCGGTGGACCCGACCAACATTTATCCCCGCATCTGCGACGTGCTCGCGTCCCAGGTCGGCGGCAGCAACTCGCTGATCTTCCGCTGTCCGCAGGATCGGATCCGATATTTCCAAACGGAAGGGTCCAGCTACGAATGGAACTACAGCCGCAACGGCATGCCCATTGAAGCCATCCGGGGCGGCGGCGGCGGCTTCACCATTCCGAGCGAGCGGGCGACGCTGATGTACGATTACGAGAACTTCCACGCGGGCGGCACCAACGGCCGGAAATATGTCCTCTTCGCCGACGGTCACGTGGACCCGCTTTGATTTTTTCCCGCCTCACGGAATGATCACCCGGTAAAACCGCTGCTGTGCCGGGTTGAAATTATCCTGGCGCACGGACACCGCGTCGGTCGCCAGCAGATCAGCCCCGAGGTTCGTCCAGTTGGTCATGCTTAAATTCTGGACGAACTGCACGCGGTAGGTCAGCCCGGAGTAGGAGTGCCACGAAAGGGTCGAGGTACCGCCCGCAATTTTGACCGAACGGAAGAACGGACGCGACACCACGCCCGTGCCCAGCGGCACCCAGTCGCTGCGAAACTTTTTGAACTTCGGCTCGGACAGAAACTTGGCCTGCACGTCGTCGCCGTAATAAACCTTGATGCCATTGTCGCTGATCAGTTGGAACTGGTTCGTCGCGCTCCACGGCCCGGCGGGCAGTTCCACAATTCCCTCCGGGTTCAACCCCGACAGGTCGGCGGCCCGCTCCTTCGCCGCCTCGCCCGGTTGGCCGCTCCAGGTGAAAAGTTTGAAATCATGCGGCGTCACCCCGGTCGCCAGGCCCGGCGGCCCGGCGACGATGAGATAATTCGTGCCGCTCCCCTCAATGCTCCGCACGCCGCGACCGCCGAGGTTCAATTCGATGGGCGGCCCGAATCGCGCGGTGCCAGGCCCGCCGGCGCTGACGGCCACGACGTTGAAATTCGTCACTGGAACGAGCAGCGCCTTGGCGCGGTTCGTCGCCGGAATCAGCGGCGCGCGGAAGGCGAGATAGGCGGTGCTCGTGCTGCCCGGTGCCATGGTCAAGCCCTCGAGGTTGAAGCCGGAACCATCGGGCGCTTTCGCGTCGATGCCCACCGCGCCGCTGCCCGCGAGGCCGTAATAGTTCGAGCCTCGGCCGTGGCCGTTGCTGCTGTCCCAGACGATCAAATCCACCTTCAGAAAATCGTAGCGGCCCGCGAACGCCAGCGCGCTGTTCGTGCCGGAGCCGGAGAGATCGGCCGCGAAAATTCGCGCGCGGTTCGTGCGGTTCTCCGCGAAGACAGAATGGGAATGGGAGCCGAGCCAGTAAATGCGGTTGCCCACGCGCGTCGAGCCTTCGAGGTCCACCTCCTTGGGCTGGCCGCTCGGATACAGGTCGGTCAGGCCCAGCCAGAGGTTGAAATCAAACCCGCTCACGGATGCGCCGGAATTGTGGCGGTTGAATAGGCGGATTGTCTGGTTCTCGTCGTCGCCGATCAGCATCAGGTTCGCGTCAATGGCGATCGCGGAGGAGGCGTCGCTCACGCCGGTGTGAAATTTTCCGGCGAGCCGGCCCTGGGCCGACGCCGCATACGGGAAGGAAAGTTCATTACTCATCGAACCATCGCTGGCCGTCAGCGTGATCGTCGCGTAACCGACGCCGATGGGATTAACCGTCAGCGTCCGCGCGCCGCCCGCGCCGGGCGTGACCGTCAGGTTCGCGTCCGGCACGACCAGGGGATTGGAACTCGCGGCGGTGACGGTGATGAGGCTGGCCGCAGTCTCGGCGTCGGCGACGGTGAAGCTCACCACCGGACTCGTCGCATCGCCGATGACGCTGGAGAACGCCGCGATCGCGGTGAAGGCCGGCGCGGTGTTGTTCTGCACGCCGGGCGTCAGCGCCGAGCCGCCCGGAAAATTCGTGCTGACCTTGCCGCTGTCGTAGGCGAGCGAATTGGCGCTCGTGCCGGCGAGATCGCCGCAGAACCACGCGGCGGCGGAGAGCGGCGTGACGTTGCCGGGGAAACGCGCGGCGGCATCGGGCGTGGCGGAAGCGAGCGTCAGCGTCACACCGCCGTAAACAAAATCGCCGCCGCCGCCATCGCTCCAGCCCACCGCGTCCATGATCGCGATGTCCTCCGGCAATTCCTCCAGCACGCCGTTGTCGCCGTCGTCCAAGTCCGCGCTCTCGACGAGGGGCGACTCGGTGCCGACGAGCAGAAACGAGATCGTCCCGTTGCCCAGTCCGCCGCCCGCCGTGTTGAAATGCGCGTTCGTCACCACCGTCGTCATGCCAGGAATGGCATAGGGATGGCCGGCGGCGGCGATGACAAGCAGCCCGCTCGAGCCGAGACTTTTACCCGTGAGGTTTACGACCACGTTGGCGCGGCCGGGATCCAGCTCCGTGTTCCCCTCGATCACCAGCAGATAAACATTCGTCAGCAGCGCATTGGGCGGGCCTTTGATTTCGATGAACTCGCACGGCGCATCAGCCGAGCCGGGCGGATTCACCTTCAATTCCGTCAGGAGCAGCGAATCATTTTCCATAATCGCGACGACGAGGTTCGGGATCACCGTCGCCAGCGGGTAACGCGTCGCGTCCACCGTGTTCGTGATCGCGTGGCTGATGAACGAATGGTGCGGCGACGCATTGACCACGTTGTCATCGAGCGCCCGCACCTGGATGGCGCGCGGCGTGGTGTTGCTGAAGACGAGCGCGCGGACATTGGTGAACGTCACGCCGCCGTCCGTGCTGAACTGCACCTGCGGCCCGGCCCTGAGTTCCACCGTCACCAGGTTCGTGGGCGCGACGTTGAAGGCGATGGCGTAGGCATCCCCCGCCCCGCCCTCGGTGATTTGCAGGCGCGCGGCCTTCGAGATGATGACGCCAGGAATCGCCGGCGCTCCGAAATTTGGGCCACCAACATGATTCAACGCCAGCCCGGCGCTGCCCCCCGGCGCGGTGTTCGCGGCGCTGCCCAGCGACCAGTTCGGCGCGGTGCCCGCCAGGTTGTCGCCCGCGACCCAGGCCGAGGCCGACGAGACGGTGGTGTTGCCCGAACGCCCCACCCAGCCCGGCGTGAATCCCACCGACACGATGATGCCGGGCGCCATCGCGGCGGCGTTCCGGCGATAATTGATCGCTCCATAGGCGATGTCACCCAGCCCGTCCCCGTCCAGCACGCCCACCGAATCGAGCACCGTCCAGCTCTCGTGATCCGTCCCGTCCGGCACGCCGTCATTGTTCGCATCGATGTCCACGCCGATGACGGGCTTGTTCGTCGTCTGGATGAGGAGGAACGTGGCCGAACCATTTTCAAAATCCACCTGCCCGCCCTCGCCCTTGTGCCCGATGGAACTGGACGACCCGCTGCCGAAGCCGTCGCCACTGCCGGTGTTCACCAGCAAGGTGGCATTGATGTTCGCGGCGTAGGTATTCGTCTTCTGCAGCAGCACCAGAAAGCCGTTGCCGCCGATGCGGCGGCCCGACAGGTCGAAGACATTCTGCACCGTGCCGGGATTCCCGTTCGCGTCCCCCTCCACGGAGACAAAATAAAGGCCGGCGGGCAGAACATCGTTGGGCGTGCCGCGCAGCTCGACGTATTCATTGGACAGATCGTCGCCGCCAGGGGGGTTGAAAAGAACCTCATTGATAAAGAGCGGCGCGGCGAAACTGGCGACCGGCACCAGCCACGCGGCCAGCCAGCAACCGAAATTTTTCAGCGCGCGATTCTTCATGGGAAGTAGGCCCGGAACATTGCGGCAACGTATCACGTCCGGGTGGCGGCGGCTGTAAAAAAAACCGGCCCCTGGAGCGCGGGTGGTCTCTCGCCCGCAGCGTGTCATAAGCAGAAACACCTCATCGTATTCTGCGGCTCTCCACCCTCATCCCCCTGCGACCGGGGACCGGTCGCGCTCCGCCGGTGCAGTCCTCTGCCCGCCGCGAGCGGGGTGGGATATCCGGATCGCCCAAGACGCCCGACGGCGCGCCGATGAGCCGCGCCACGGTGTGCTTCTCCATGTATTCGCTCATGTCGATCCGCACCATCGCCTGCTCGTCATCGAAGAGAAATTCCGCCAGCGCGCGGACCGCCTCCGTCTTGCCGACGCCGGTCGGGCCGAGAAAAATGAACGGTCCGATGGGCCGGTTCGGGTCCTGCAGGCGGCTGCGGGAACGGCGCACCGCGTTCGCCACCGCCACCAGCGCCTCTTTCTGCCCGACGATGCACTGTTGCAAACGTTCCTCCATCTTGAGCACCTTTTCACGCTCGCCATCGAGCATCCGCGAGACGGGAATGTGCGTCCACGCCGCGACGACCTGCGCGATGTCTTCGTCGGTGACTTCTTGGCGGAGAAACGTGTGGCGCGTGGCCGATTGCGCGGACTGCTTTTCGATGCCAGCCAGCTTCTTTTCGAGGTCCGGGATTTTCCCGTATTGAATTTCCGCCGACAGGTTCAGGTCTCCCTTGCGCCTCGCCTGCTCCAGTTCGGTTTTGGCCTGCTCAAGCTGTGATTGCACCACGCTCACGGCATTGACCGCCGCCTTTTCATTCTGACATTGCGCGGTCAGCGCCTTGGATTTGTTCTTCAGATTGGCCAGCTCGCCATCGATCCGTTTCAGCCGTTCCTTGCTCGCGGCGTTCCTCTCCTTCGCGAGCGACATGCGTTCAATCTCCAACTGCAAAATCTGCCGGTCAAGCTGGTCTAGTTCCGTCGGCTTGGAATCCAGCTCCATCTTAATGCGCGACGCCGCCTCATCCACGAGATCAATCGCCTTGTCCGGCAGAAAACGATCCGTGATGTAGCAGTGCGAAAGCGTCGCCGCCACCAGCGCCGAATCTTGGATGCGCACGCCGTGATGAACCTCGTAACGCTCCTTCAGCCCGCGCAAAATCGCGATGGTTGCCTGGACCGTCGGCTCGGCCACCTGCACCGGCTGGAAACGACGCTCCAGCGCGGGGTGTTTTTCGATGTGCTTGCGATACTCGTCGTGCGTCGTCGCGCCGACATAGCGCAGATCGCCGGGTCAGTCGCGCCCTCCGCCGCCCCCGCGCCGACAATGGTGTGCTACTCGTCGATGAACAAAATAATCTACCCCTCGCTCGCGGTGATCTCCTTGAGGAACGCCTTGAGCCGGTCCTCGAATTCGCCGCGATATTTCGCACCGGCAATCATCGCGCTCAGGTCCATGGCCACGAGCTTTTTGTTCTTCAAACTCTCCGGCACGTCGCCGCTGACAATGCGCCGCGCCAGCCCTTCGGCGATGGCCGTCTTGCCCACGCCCGACTCGCCGATGAGGACGGGGTTGTTCTTCGTGCGCCGCGTGAGCACCTGCATGACCCGGCGGATTTCGTCGTCGCGGCCGATGACGGGATCAATCTTTCCCTGCCGCGCCCGCGCCGTGAGATTGCGGCCGTATTTGCCGAGCGCCTAAAACTTCCCCTCCGGCTCCGGGTCGGTGACGCGTTGATTGCCGCGCAATTCCGCGCGTGCCTTCAGGACTTCATCGCGCCGGAGTCCGTGCGCCTGGAAAATTTTCTTCAACGCCGCACCGCCGGCCTCCAGCAGGCCCAGCAGCAAATGCTCGGTGCTGATGTAATCGTCATTGAGCTTGCCGGCCTCGGTTTCAGCGGCGCGCAGGGTCTTGGTGAATTCCTAGCTCGGCGCGACAGTTCGCCCTCCACGGCGGCGGCCAGCGGCGGCAGCGGCACGCCGAGCTTTTGCAGCAGCGGCTGGATCAGCCCCTCGCTTTGGCCGAGGAGCGCGAGCAGCAAATGTTCGCCGTCGATGGCCTGGTGGGAATGTTCGTCGCCGAGGCGCTGTGCATCCTGCAATGCCCCCTGCGCCTTGGTGGTGAAACGATCCGTTTGCATGCTCAATTGATAAAGTCTATGCGGCCGGCTTCAAGCGGGCCAATCGCCGCTTGCCGAATCCAACGCGAAATTTGCGGAACACATCTCCCGGTAGCGCTGCGCTGCCGTGCAGCCGGGAAGTGCTTTGGGGACAATCCGCCCGATCCATCTGACACGTTAAAGCGTGAACTCCAGCGCAACGCGAGGCCATTTTCGTTGAAGTTAAACCTTTAGGTTGTCCCGGTCATGACTCCCCGCCCCGCTCCAAATAATACTCCAGCCCGCGCGCCACGCCGTGGCCCCACGGCTGATGGCTCACGTAACCATTCGCGCGCCGCACCGTTTCCTTCACCACCGGCATCGCGTTGTCCACCGCCACGACACAGTGCGCGTGCTCGCCGGAGAGCATCGAGAGGTCGTTGAAGTGGTCGCCCGCCGCAAAAATTTCCGGCGGCGTCACCCCGAGCCGCCGCGCGATCTCCGCCAGCGCCGTGCCCTTGTTGAAATCGACATGGCTGAACCGCGCGTAAATGTCGTTCCGCACCAGCGTCAGTCCGGGGATTTCCGCGCAATACTCGTCGAGATATTTTTGCAGCACGTCCGCCTCCTCGTTGCTCTCGGCGGTGAAACAGAGCGGCGAATAGGCGTCCGCATAGATCATCGCGCGCTGGCGGTCGTTCATCCACTGGAACAGCCGGGGAAGATCCGGACGGACGCGCACGAACAGCTCGGCATGTTGCCGCGCGCAATGATGGTTCCACTCCTTCAACTCAATAAACTGCGCGCCTTCATGCACGTAAATCTCCCGCTCCACCACCACCACGTAATCCGGCCGGATCGTCAACCGCGCACGAGCGATGCCCTCCATCAGGCTCGACAAGTCGCGGCCGGTGTTGATGACCCATTTCGCGCCCTCGCCCTGGAGACGTCCAATGAGCGCCTGCAAATCCAGCGGCACCGGCGGATCTTCATGATCGGCGTGGAGCGTGCCGTCGAAATCGGTGGAAATGAGTTTGAGCATTTTTGGTTGCGTGTTGCGCACGGCTAGAATCGTGGGCTAACGTCCGTTGTCAAAATCTTTATGACCCCTCAGGAACAATACGACGACGCGATGTTCGACTACAGCATGGGCGATTACGACGCGGCCACCGCGAAGTTCGCCGCCCTGCTCGCCGAAGACACGCAGCAGTTCGACGCGCAACTCGCGCTGGCCATGTGCCATTACCGCAAGGGCGATTATCCGACGGCCATTGCCGAAGGGCACAAGGCCGAGAAAATGAAACCGAACGAGCAACTCGTCCACACCAACCTCTCGCTCTTCTACCAAAAGGCCGGCGACAAAAAGACCGCCGAACATCACGGCCTCCAGGCGCGCATCGCCTCGTGGAAAGGGAACATGACTAAACCCGACGCGAACGCGCCGGGCGATGGTGATCCCGAATTGCAGATGGCCCAGCCGAAATCGCCCGCCATGAAGGTGCCCGAAAAATTTCCCGACATGCCCTGGAAAAAGAAACCGCCCGTCGGCGGCGGCAGCGCGCCGGGACATTGAAATTTACAACTAAGTATGGACTTGATTCACCTTCCTGCAGACCGTGACAACCTAAAGGTTGAACTCCAACGGAAACGGCCCAGCGTTGGAGTACACGCTTTAGCGTGTCCAATGAGCCAAGTGAAACCAAGCGCCTAGCCCTGTTTTACCAATATGAAATCCTCCTACGAAATCGCCATGGAACGGCTGGCCAAGGCCAGTCCCGCCATCAAACTCACCAATGCCCAGAAAAAGCAGATCGCCGAACTGGAGGCAGAGTACAAGGCGAAGATCGCCGACCGTGAAATTCTCGTGAAAGGCGAACTTGCCAAGGCCGCGGAGAAAGGCGACGCCGAAACCTACGTGCAAATCGAAAAGCAGCTTATCAGTGACCGCAAAACATTTCAGGCCGAGCTGGAGGAGAAGAAGGAAAAGGCGCGGGCCGGCGGGGCGAAATAATCAGGCTCGCGGATGAACCCCCCGGCTCTATCTCGAAACCACCATTCCCAGCTACCTCGTGGCGCGACGGAGCCGAGAACTGGGGCTGGCGGCAGACCAAGAGACCACGCAGGAATGGTGGGCAGATCAGCGTCAAAATTATGAACTCTTCATTTCCGAGTTCGTGCGCGAGGAGGTGCAACGAGGTAATCTGCAAGCAGCGGCAGCGCGTCTCGTATATCTGGATGGTATTCCCCTTCTGCCCGAACCTCAGACCGCGACCGAACTCGCCGAGCAAATTCTTGCGACCGGGCTGATTCCGCCCCAGGCCCCGTTGGACGCCGCGCATATCGCGATGGCCACCGTTCACGGGATGGATTATCTGCTGACTTGGAATTGCAAACACATCCACAACGTCGCCATCATCCGGCAGATTGAGTGGCTCTGCGAACGACAAGGTTACACCTGTCCCATTATTTGCACGCCGAACGATCTGGTGGATACTTGACCCATGAAAGAAAACGAAATTCTCTCTGAGATCCACCGCGTCGGCGAAGAAATCGCCCGCGAATGTGGTTACGACGTGAAAGAAATTTTCCGGCGGATGCGGGCGCAAACCGAACAATTGAAAGCCCAAGGCTGGCAGGTCGTCTCGCCTGCTCCCCGTGAGAAGGAAACCTCCTACGCCCTGCGCGAAGAACCGCCTCAAAAAACGTAGAGAAGTAGCAGCCGACGTGAGGAGGCTCTGAATTCCGGTTGGCTCTTGAAAAAATGAGCCTCGTTACCTCGGTTGCTACACGCCCATCAGCGAATCCCCGGAGCAGCCCAGCGTCTTCTGCAAACGCAGGATGGTGGTGAAAAATCAGGGCGTGCCGTTCCTGCTCAATGCGAGATTTACTTTACCGCCCGAATCAGCCTATCTTTCCGCCATCAACGCCAGCGACCTCATCACCGTTGACCCGGACATCCTCGGCGGCACGCCCGTCTTCAAAGGCACGCGCGTCCCGGTCAAGACGCTCTTCGACTACCTCGAACGCGACTACACGCTGGAAGAATTCCTCGAATGTTTCCCGTCGGTGACGCGGGCGATGGCTCACCGCCTCCTGGAGCGGTCTGAATCCGCGCTGCTCGCCCCGGCTGCATGAACATCCTGCTTGATGAATGTGTTCCCTGGCCCATGCACAAACTCCTCGTCGGTCACGAATGTGCCACGGCGCAACGTCGAGGCTGGGGCAGTTTCAAAAACGGCGACTGGCTGCGACTGGCTGAGAGCGAATTCGCGCTTTTCATCACTGCGGATTAAAACATCCGCTACCAACAAAATCTGGCGGGCCGCCAAATTGCGATTCTGGAACTTTCGACCAACGACCTGCGCCGCATCCTGGCCGCCGCCGTCTTGATTCAAAACGCCGTGACCGCAAGCCGCCCCGGCGATTTTCACAAGCTTGAGATTCTCTGAAGGCGGACCGATTTAACGGCGACACCCGCGACGGCCATGCGCCATCATCGCAAGAGCGACGCCGAAGCTTCCCGGCAATCCCAACGGGATTGCAGCCTCCAGCCCAACGGTTGCGAGGAACGAGTTACCCTGGGAAAACTTCTCACAAAATAATTCTCCCTCTCCTCCTCGAATGAGGAGAACCAAGGTCAGACATTTCAGCAAACGGATTTAGCTCAACCAAAGCTTCAGTGTATGCCTTGTGCTCTCCGGCAAGAATTCGTCGGGCCAAACCTTTAAGTTTTTCCCATTCCATCATCTGTTCAGAATAAGCCTGCGTCGTCTGCTGAAACTCCTGCTCATCCTGCCGGCGTGCTTGCTCAAGTAGAGACTGTAAATCTTCTCTCTGCTGCACGGGGAAACCGTCGCGCACTGCTTCATCTTCTGTTCGTGACGAGAATTTCTGTGCGGACTCGGCGGAGGCAATGCAGCCGCAAGCGCTTTCCAAGCCCACACTTCACCTTGCTCCTTGTGAACAGACACAAGCATTTCAAGCTGTCCCAGAAAAGTCTCAACTTGCAACCGCGCCTGCTCAATCACTGAGAGCTTTGCTTCTTCTTTCGCCTAGCGCTCCAATTCACGCATCCGACGTTGCGAATCGCGCTGCTGTCGCAGTTGCGCAGCCTCCATCGCTCGAATCGTTCCTAGGTAGCCCATGTGAATGCCGACAAGATTATGCGGAGTGCTGCTTTGCGACAAGCACGAGAATTTTTCGACTCCTCACCCCGGCCCGCTCTTCGTTCGAGGAGGAGGGCGGATATATTTTGCGGAACAATTTCCCAGGGTAGCTCGCAGCCACGCAACCCCGGGCTGGAAGATGGAATCCCTTTTGGATTCGGCTTCATCCGTAAGGATTGAACGGCCTGAGATTCCATTCCTCGATCAGTTCCGCCGGGATTTCGGTGAGGAACCGCGAGCGTTGCTGCATGAGATCGCCACCGTAGCCGGCGGTCGCGCGGATCAGCGGCCAGCTCAGATAAAGTTCGTTCCGCGCCCGCGTGATGGCCACGTAAAAGAGCCGCCGTTCCTCCTCTTCACCGTCCGTTGATTCCATGGAGCGCGCCGAGGGAAACATGCCATCGCAGAGCATGATGATGAAGACCACATCAAACTCCAGCCCCTTGGCCTGGTGGATGGTCGAGAGGCGGAGCTGTTCGGTGTCCTTGCTCGCGGCTTGTTCGGCCTCGGCTTCGAGGTTCGTGAGCAGCGACAGTTGCGTGAGGAAGTCCTCCGTGCTGGTGAACTGCAGCGCGAAGCTGGCGAGTTGCTCCAGATCATCGAGACGGCTGCGGTGGTTCGGAAACGTCTCCTGCAAATAATCCTCGTAGCCGGCCTCGATCACCTGCCGGATCATCTTCGCGGGCTGGGCACGGATCGCCGGTGCTTCGAGCTGTGAAATGGTGATGACAAATTCCGCCCACGCCGTCGCGGCCTTCTTGGGCACGGCGGCGGAACATTTTTGCAACGCCGCCGCGAGTGTTCCCTGTTCCGCACTTCGCGTTCCGTGTTCCGCGTTCCAGTTGCTCCAAAGCTTCTCCGCCCCCTTCCCGCCAACCCCCGGCAGCATCTGCACGAGCCGCTTGAAGGCGAGTTCGTCCGTGGGATTGCTCACGAGCTTCAGATACGCCGCCACGTCCTTGATGTGCGCCTGCTCGAAGAAGCGGATGCCGCTGGTGATGCTGAACGGAATGTTGCGCCGCGTGAGTTCCAACTGCAATTCCAGCGCATGGAAATGCGAGCGATAGAGCACTGCCATCTTGTCCATGGGCGCGCCCTCCTCGCGCAGTTCCAGCACGCGCTGCGCGACGAACGCCGCCTGCTCATTGCCATCACCGCAGGTCACGAGCACCGGCTTGGAGCCGGACTTGCGCGCCGGCGCAAGCTGCTTGGCGAACTGGTTCACGTTCGGCGCAATAGCGGCGTTGGCCACTTCGAGAATTTCCGGCGTGCTGCGGTAGTTGACCTCGATCTTGTAGGTCTGCGCGCCGGCGTAGCGTTTGGGGAATTCCAGAATGTTCCGAAAGTCCGCACCGCGCCACGCGTAGATGCTCTGCGAATCGTCGCCCACCACCATCACATTTTTGTGGCGCGCACCGAGCAGGTCAATGAGATCGCCCTGGAGCTTGTTCGTGTCCTGGTATTCGTCCACAAGAATAAACTGAAACTGCCCCTGGTATTGCTCGCGCACCGCGTCATGCTCGCGCAGCAGGCGCAGCCAGTTCACCAACAGATCGTCGAAGTCCATCACGTTCGCGGCTTTTTTGCGCGCGGTGTAACGGCGCGCGATGTCCTCGATCTGCGGCGCGAGCGTGGAGAAGAATTCGTATTCCCCGGCAAGAATTTCCGAGACGGACTGCAATTTGTTCACCGCCATCGAGAAGACATTCGCCAGCACGTCGGTTTTGGGAAAGCGCGTGGCCTTCACGTCGATCTGCGCCTCGCTGATGCAGGTCTTGAGCAGTTCGTTCGCGTCGTCGCGGTCGATGATCGTAAAGTCCGGGCGGTAGCCGAGCGTCTCGGCGTGGCGTCGCAGAATCCGCGCGGCGACGGCGTGAAACGTGCCGCCCCAGAGCGCGGAGAGTTCGCTGCCGAGGAGGTCCGCGACGCGCCGCATCATTTCCTTGGCCGCCTTGTTCGTGAAGGTGAGCAGCAAAATACGGTCGGGCGGAATCCCCTGTTCCAGCAGGTAGGCGACGCGGTAGATGAGCGTGCGGGTCTTGCCCGAACCCGCGCCGGCAATGACCAGCGCGGCCCCCGGCGGCGCAGTGACGGCGGCGTGCTGCTGCGCGTTCAATTCGTTCGCGTAGTCAATCTGCAGATTGACCGGCGGACGGAACGATTGGAGCACATACTCACGCGACATGCCGGAGAGTTAAACAGGAAAGGCGGCGAAGGAAAATTGATAACGCAAAATAGAAGCACCGATCTCCGGCCCGCCGGGTGGTGGATCTTGGTCCGTGCCCGGTCGGAGACCGGCGCGCCGGCTTCGCTCAAGCCGCTGCCGGGAACATCTGCCGCAGGCGCGCGATGTTGGCCTCGACGCGCTGGAGGTAGAAATTCGGGCCGTCGGGCCACGGCTCGTTGAGATAGCGGTAGAGCGCCTCGAAGTCCTCGTTGATTTTTGGCAGCACGTAGCGGTCCCAGAATTGCGCGGTGTTGCTCATCAAGTCCTCGGCGCTGGCAAACGAGGTGGCGCGGCACGGCTTGTTTCCGTTGAACCGCGCGGACTCCTCAAACTCCAAAAAAAGCACCGGCAGCTTCTCGACATAATCCGCCGCCGCCATCTGCCCTAGTAAATCCGCCGTGCCCAAGGCGTAGCCGACGATCCGCTCCGACTCGCTGCCAAAAGGGATGGAGGCGAGATCGACGTTCACGCCGGTGCAACGGATCATGTTGTGGACGGCGCTGATTTCCGGGGAGTGATAGCCCTTTTCCGAGAGGAATTTTTCCGCGAACTCCCCGCTGCGCCCGACATGAACCAGCGTGTACTTGGCGCCGGTCCCCTCGGTGTCGCCGGTTTTTTTCAAGTAGCCGGTGTCGTGCAGCAGGATGGCGAGCAGCCCCTGCTCAAACATTTTTTCGCTCACGCCGGGGCGCACTTTTGCCCGCTCGTGGCCGTGGAAGATGCGCGCCAGACAGAGCGTCCCCTGCATGGTGTGCTCCAGATCGTGATAACGGGCGTCGATGGGCAGGTAGCCGGGATATTTTCCAGAGAACCACTCCTGAACCCAGCCGAACGCGCGGCTGACGAAGAAGGCGTCGGCCTTGGGGAACAACGCCTGGAAAATGGCCTGCACTTCCCGCTCGACCGCCTGAATGTTTTTCGTGTCAACCGCAGCCAACATA
>SIBH01000010.1 GCA_009695285.1 Pedosphaera sp. | reverse complement strand
CAGGTGCAAACCCAAAAGACACGCTGGACCGTGCGGCGCTATCAGCAACGCTTCGCCCATCGCGACGGCGGCCCCGCACGCCTCCAGGCACTGGTGTTCGCCAAGTCCCCAACTGCCTGGCGCTTACCCAAATGAAAAAATGCGTCCTAAACCGCCGCAAAGTCCGGATAAAAAGCCTTTTCATCGCGCGCATGATGTGCCGGAATAGCCGGAGTGAGTAAATGGCAAAAGCAACTTCTGATTCGAACGGGCCGGTGGCACCGCGTTCGCAAAGCTTGAAGAATGTCGCGCTTTCGTAGAGCAGCCCATGGGGTGGCCTCCGGCTACGTCGTCCTCGCGGCGACAGCGGTGTTCTCGCTGGCGTCCGTGCCGCTCGCGCTGCATTACCTCAGCCAGGAAAAATTCGCGTTGTGGGCATTGATGGCGACGATCTCTGGTTACTTGAGCCTGATTGATCTCGGCATGTCCGGCTCGGTCGCGCGGTTGCTGATTGATCACAAGGACGATCGCGCGGGCGGAGTCTATGGCAGCCTCCTCAAAACCGGCTGGCTGGTGTTGTTCGTGCAAGGCGCGATCATCCTGGCGGCGGGCTTCGTGCTCGCGCCGTTGCTGGCGGCGATGTTGGACATCCCCGGAAACCTCACGGCGGAATTCGTTTCCCTGCTGCGCTGGCAAAGCGCCCTGCTCGCCTTCAGTTTTGCGACGCGCCTGTTCAGCCACTTGCTGACCGCGCACCAGCGCATAGACATGGTGAACTACAGCCAGATCACTTTGCTCGCGACCAGTTATTTTTTGCTCTGGTATTTTTTCCGCAATGGGCACGGGGTTTTCAGTTGGATCTGGGCCAACGCCATCGGTGGCATCCTGAGCGTGACGTGGCTGGTGGTCGCTTGTGGAAAACTTAAATTGTTTCCCGCCGCCGGCGCTTGGGGTCGCGCGCGCTGGCAATATTTCCAGGAATTGTTCGGTTATGGCAAAGACCTGTTCCTCGTCGCGGTGGGCACGCAACTCATCATCGCCAGCCAGACCATGATCATCACGCGCACGCTCGGCTTGCAGGCGGCGGCGGCGTGGTCCATCGGCACGAGAACGTTCACCCTGCTTTCCCAGCTCATCTACCGGATTTTCGACGTGTCCAGCCCGGCGCTGTCGGAAATGTTCGTGCGTAGAGAAGACGCGCTGCTGCGGACGCGATATAAGACGATTGTGACCCTGAGCGCGTCCTTCAGCGCGTTTGTGGCAGTGCTGTATGCGCTGTGCAATCGCTCCTTCGTGACCGTCTGGACGCACGGCAAGATTGACTGGCCCACGCACAACGACCTGCTCCTCGGTGTGTGGATGATGGTCATGGCGGTGCTGCACTGCCATAATTGCTTCGTGCTCATCACAAAACGCGTAGCTTTCATGCGCTACGTTTATTTTATCGAGGGCGTCGTGTTCGTAACCACCGCGTTGCTGGCGGCGCCGCGCGGCGGGTTGCCGGCGGTGATTGCGTGTTCCGTCGTTTGCAGCGCGCTGTTCAGCGGCGCGTACGGCGTCGGGCGCGTCAGTAAACATTTCAAATTGCCCGTGCGCGAAGTGGCGCTCGTCTGGATGACACCGATGTTGAAAGTGCTCGCCTGTTTCCTGCCGGTGGCGCTGGCTGCGGGCTGGGCGATGCGCGGGTTCGCGCCGGAGATTTGTCTGGCCGTTTTCGTTGCGCTGTGCGCGCCGCCGGGATTGTATCTGTTTCTCCGCTTCGGCATCTCGACCACGTTCCAGATGGAGTTGCTCCAACGCGCGCCCAAGCGCATCAATCCACTCCTCCGTTTCATCTTCGTCACCGCAACCCCCTGAACACATGCCACGCATTCCCACTCATCCGCTGGCCGAACACCCGCTCGATCGTTTGCCGGGCAAACCGGAATGTTCCCTGCCGCTGTCCAACCGGACCTATCTCACGGCCGTGATGTTGGAAAACTCATTGCGTCAATCCATGCCCTACGTGAAGGGCCGGCTGTTGGACGTCGGCTGCGGTCAGAGGCCCTATGAGAAAACGTTTTTTGCCGGCGCGACGGAATACATCGGCTGTGATTATTTGTCGGACCGTTCCCGGCCGGACGTGGTTTGTTCGGCCACAGAACTCACCTTCCCCGACAATTCATTCGATACGGTCGTGAGCACGGAAGTGCTCGAACACGTCCCCGAGCCGCAGCGGGCGATCAATGAAATGCACCGCGTCCTCAAACCCGGGGGCCACCTGATCCTCAGCACGCCGATGTATTGGCCGCGGCACGAAGTGCCGTACGATTTTTTCCGTTATCCTTACGATGGCTTGATTCATCTGGTGAACACGAGCGGGCTGGAACTGGTTCGCATTTTCAATCGCGGCCGCTCCTATTCGATGGTGGGCCAGGTGTTGCAGCACACGAATCCGTTTCGCGCGCGGTTTGTCAGCTGGCTGATCAATCGCTTCTTTCTCTGGTGCGACCGCCGGCTCAAACAGGACACGATCACGCTCGGCTGGACGGTGATCGCGTCCAAACCCGCCACCCGCGGAGAAAAAAAATCATGAACCCGAAGCCCACCGAGCGTTCCCCGACGGAAGTCTCGGCGTTGCATCAAACGCACGTCAAGGACATGGTGAACTACTACGCGCGCACCGCGAAGCAGTACAACGCCTGGCATCTCGGTCTCACCGACAATTCCAATCACAATTGCGCCACTCGCGCCGCCCTCGGCCTGCTGGCGGCCAACCCCGGCGCTTCCCTGCTCGACATCTGTTGCGGTTCGGGTCGCTGCATCCGGGCCGCGCTCGACGCGGGTCATGACGCGCACGGCGTGGACATCTCCGCCGAGATGCTCGCCATCGCCGAAAAGGAATTGAAGATTCCGCCGGAACGATTGCGGTGCGGTGATGCCACGAAACTGCCGTACCCGGACAACGCCTTCGATTTCTCCTGCGTGCTTGGCGCACTGCATCATTAGGTCCTGCCGGAAGCCATCATTGCCGAGATGATCCGCGTGACGCGCCACGCCATCATCGTGTCGGACGAGGGCAACCGGCTGCACGGCGGCGTCAAAGCCATCCTGCGCCGGCTCGGCATCTTCGACCCGGTGTACCGGCTGATTTTTCGGCGGCCGCCGCGCACGGAACGGCGCTTGATCGTCAGTGAAGAGGACGGGCCGGCTTTTGATTTCTCCACGACGGAAGTGCTGCCGTTGATCCGGCGACATTTTCAGGAAGTCCGCTGTCACAAGTTCTATCAGGTGTTCGGGCGCGATGTTTCCTCCGCCTGGTTTCCCGCCACGTTCGCGCGGCAGATGGTTGTCATCGCCCGGGCGAAACGGGTCTGAGTTTGTCAGGAAGAAATGTTCGCGTAATAATCCCGGTCCGGCCGGAGCCGCTTCATCCACCGCCGAAACATTCGCCCCGCCGGCTGATAGCGGGAACCATTGGCCACCCACAGGGGCGCGCGGATTTGAAAACGCTCCGGCCATGGCTCCCAGGCACCGGCCCCCGCCGGGAAACTGCCCAGCCACCGGTCGCCCATGCCTGCCAGCGCGAAATGCGGATAAACTTTTTGTCGCGCCGCCGCGGACAGCGCGGCCATGCCTTTGCGATCACCGTGCAGCGCGATGATCGCCTCACTGTAACCAGCCACATTTTCCGGCGCCACCCGCCACCCATTGTTTTCGTCCACCACGTCGCGCACGCCGCTGGGCAGATCGCTCACCACCGGCACCACGCCGCTCCCCATCGCCTCGAGCATCGTCAACGGCAGACCTTCGTAATCCGACGCGAGCAGGAACACGTCGTGTTCGCTCATCAACTCCGGCACGTCCGCAAAAGCGACCGGCCCGCGGAATGTCACCGTTTGCCCTGGCCCGCCGGAGCCGAGATTTCCCCTCAGCCAGCCGCCCTCCGGTCCTTCACCGGCGATGGTCCAATGAAACGGAACTCCCGACCGCCGCAGGTCGGCGAGGATTTGCGGAAACAAATGCACGCGCTTCTGTTCGCGCGCGAGCCGACCGAGGTAGAGCACCCGCAGCGGCCCGGTAAAAACGCGCGGCGGGAGTTGCGCCGGCATCGGCACCCCCAACGGCAGGTAGGGCACGGCCACGCGTGCGAACTCCGGCAGGGCGTGGACTTTCTCGCGGATGAGCTGCGACACCACCGCCATCGCGTCCAGCACCGGCGCGTACCGGCGCAACGAATCATAGACCGACGGCAAATCCGCGTGGACGATGCCGCAGCGGAACACGCCGCGCGGCAGATAACGCAGCACTTCAAACGATGGCGTGCCGATGTTGGCGAGGACAACCGTCGGGCGAAATTCCCGCACCGCGCCGAGCACGCGCGCCAGCTTGTCCTCGAAAATCAGCGCGCGTCCGTCGAAGCTGAACACCGGCACGTTCACGGCGCGAAAATCGGCAGCGAGATCATTTTCCCGCTCGAAGCAAAATACCCCGGCGGGAACGTTCCGTCGCGCCAGTTCGCCGGCGAGATTGAGCACAAAAGTACTGGAGCCACCCATGAGCAGCCCGCCCGTCACCAACGCAACGCGATGCGGTTGGGGCGCGGGCGTCGAATCGTCTTGCAACACCGTTTCTTCGTATTCCACCCTGCGGGCTCATGCAAGTTCTTGTTGTCACCTGCGGCGCGGCGCACCTGCCGCAGATTGCGCGCGCGCTGCAAAAACGCGACACCCTGGCGGGCTTGTGGATCAGCTACAAGAACCGCGTGGGCATCGCGCCGGAAAAATTCCGGCGCGCGTGGATTTTTCACCTCGCGGTGAAACCGTTTTATCATCTTACCTCGCCCGCCAACCGCGAGAAGGCGCATCACTTTTTTTTTCCGCTCTGGCGGTTTTGGCTTCACCGCCAGCAACCGCCGCCGTTCGATGCCGTCCACGCGTTGCTCGGCTACGGCACCGAGCCGTTTGACTTCGCGGACAAAACCGGCGCGCTCAAGGTGATTGATGCTTCGAGCAGCCACCCGACAAGTTCGTACGGTTTCTGGCAGCGCGAGTGCGACCTCTGGTGTCCCGGCGCGGAGCCCGGCGTCCCGCGCTGGATTTTCGCGCGTGCCAATCGGGATGTGGAACGCGCCGATGTGATCCTGTGCCCGTCCAATTTCGTCCGCGATTCGATGCTTTACAACGGCATCGCCGAATCCAAGTGCGTGGTGAACCCGTACGGCGTGGACACGTCCACCTTCACGCCGCGGGAAACGGTGCCAACGAAGCCGCGCTTCATTTGCGTCGGCGCGATCGGCCTGCGCAAGGGCTATCAATATTTGTTCCGCGCCTTTGAAAAAGTGCGCCGCGTGCTGCCCGAGGCGGAACTGGTCTGCGCGGGAAATTATTTCAACGACTTCCGGCTCGAACGACCGCGCTGGCAGGGGACGTTCACGCACTGCCAAAACCTGCCGCACACCGAATTGTCGAAGCTGCTGCGGACTTCCACGGCGTTCGTCTTTCCGTCGAACGAAGAAGGCTTCGCGCGCGCGGTCGTCGAGGCCATGGCTTCCGGCCTGCCGATCATCGCCACGCACGAGAGCGGCGCCACCACGCTGGTGAACGATGGCGTGGAGGGATTGATCGTCAAGGCCCGCGGCGTGGATCAACTTGCCGCCGCCATGATCAAGCTCGCGACGGATCGCGCGTTGAACGAACGGATGGGCCGGGCCGCGCATGTTCGCGGCGCGCAAAAAAATTCCTGGGACGATTACACCGGCCGGCTGCTCCAGATTTACGGCGAAGCCATCGCCAGGAAGAAAGCGGCCGGGCCAGCCGCCCAAAGTTAGCGCAAAGTGACCGCGGCATTTTTTAGTTTTTACTCGCCCGGCGCGGGCGCATCGTTAAGCTGCCCGCCCGGTGGCCCTCGGCTTGGACACCGCAATTGATGAACATCGCCAGACATCTGATCCCCGGCCCGGTCAAGCAACGGTACCTCGACATCAAGAAACGCCTGGACCGGCTGGAGTTGACCGTGCGCGGACTCGAGACCGCGCTCGATGCGATGCTCGTCAACCCAAAATACGTCCCCGGCGACGACATCGGTTTCAACGGCCAGCGCCATCGCAAAAAGATTTTTGGCGACATCATCGCCAACTTGCCGGTGGAAGCCATCGTCGAGACCGGCACCTGGATCGGGAACACGACGGCCTACATGGCGCAGACATCCGAGAAACCGGTTTGCTCCTGCGAACTGAACGCGCGCTTTCACGCCATCGCCAAGTTGCGGCTGGCCGGGATAGAGCGCGTGCAATTGGAACTCAACGACTCGCGCAGCTTTCTCCAAAAACTCACGACCGGCGGCTTGGTGGAAAAGTGCGTTTTCTTTTATCTCGACGCGCACTGGTATGATGACCTCCCGCTCGCGAAGGAAGTGGATCTCATCGCCGCGCACTGGAAACGGTTCATCGTGATGATTGACGATTTCAAAGTGTCGGATGATCCGGGTTACGAGTTCGACGATTACGGCAACGGCAAGACGCTGGCGCTCCCGTTGATCAATGAAGCCATCGCCGCGCACCAACTCGCGGCATTCTTCCCCGCTGCCGCCGCGCGCGACGAAACGGGCGCGCGTCGCGGCTGCGTGGTGCTGGCATCGCGCGGAGAATTGGCCGGCAAACTTTCGCAACTGACTTCGCTCCGGCCCGCGAAGTGACCGGGTTCAACCCGAACTCCGAAACTGAAGAACAGGAGGAAACGGAGGCAACAGAGATTCAAGACAATGGGAAAATTGTGGCTGGACAATTGTTCCCGGTCCTGCGGCCGCCCCCAGCCGCTCCTGCTCGGTTGTCTCCGTTACCTCCTGTAAAATCCACTCCGGTTTTCGGGTTCAAGTCTTGCCGGCTTCGAGCAACCGGGCGCCCCACGCCGTCCACAATCGCTGCCGGATTTCCGTGGCGTTGAACTCCGCGCGGGCGCACTGGAGAATGTCGTCGCGGAAAAACGAGCGCGGCTGCGGAGTCTTCAAGATGTCGCTCAAAAACTTTTCAAGCGCCGCTTCCCCGCCTTCGCTCAAGCACCGGCCCATCCGGTGGCGTTGCATTATTTCCGTGAGACAACTTTGCGGATGACCGACGCCCAGCACCGGCACGCCGGCGGAAAGATACGTCCCGATCTTGTTCGGAAAACTGAACCGGCTGTAACGCAGGTCTTCGCCTTCGAGGTCCATCACCACGATGCCCCACTCGCAGCGCTGCAACGATTCCACCAGACCTTGATCGGAAAAAATTCCGTGCTCCACCATCCACTGCGGATCAAACCACGGCCGGCTCCGGTAATTCCGCGCGCCAAAAAATTCCAGCACCACGGGCCGAGGCGACGTCGCGCGGACTTTGTTCAACGCCGCCAGCAGTGCGAGAAAAGTTTTCTCCGAGATGATCGTCCCGACGTACGCCAGCCGGATCACGTCCTCGCCGCCGCCGGGCGACATCGCTTCCAGTGCCCGGAGATGATGCGGCTCGAAGCCGGAGTGAACGGGAATGACATCTCGTCGTTCCGTCTTCGCGGCGATTTCCTCCATCACCGCCGGCGAAATGCCGTCGCACGAATCGGCCTGCCGGATCAATTGATAAATCCCGTCGAGCATCCGGCACGTGCGCGCATCGCCTAAAGTTTTTCGTTGCGGCCGGGTGTCCGGCATGTCCCACAGTGAAACGTGCAGGCGCGGGCCGCTTTTCCGAATGGCGTTGCGCGCGATGAGGATCGGCCAACTGAACGCCAGCACCCAGACCACGTCCGGTTTCACTTCGGCAATCGTCCGGCGCAGATGCCGCGCGGCCAACGGCACGAAGACGCGTTCCATCACCGCCGATTTCAGCGCGGCGAATTTTCGGTTGGGCACCCACTTCTCCGGCAGCGGCCAGAAATGCCGGCTGCCGACTTGCAGATCGCGCACCTCGCGCTGCGCGCCTGGCCGCCAGTGCCACCACGCGAGCCGGTCCGCCGGGTAGCCGAGCAAAAGTTGCCGCGACAAATCCGCGACGAGCAGCGAGTCCGGCGCGAACTCGTTCACGAAAAGAATTTTTGGATGATGAGCGGGCGGCGGTGGCATAAATTCAAACGGCTTTCCCGGATGGCTCCATCGCCGCTGCGTACGCGGCCAGAAAATTCCTCGCCATTCTTTCCGGTGACAAATATTCCCGCATCCGGCGATGGGTTTCCGCGTCCACCTCGCCCCGGCTGAACAACGGATGCGCGCACGCCGACCGGATCGCCGACACGAACGCCGCCAGGTCGCCGGGCGGGAACAGCCAGCCGTTTTTTTCCGGCAGCACGTAATCGGGGATGCCGCCGACGTTCGACGCCACCACCGGCACGCCGGCCACCACGGCTTCCTTCACCGCGTTCGGGCTTGTGTCCGCGCGCGTGGGCAGGAGCAGCATCGTCGCCGTTTCCAATTCCCGCGCCACGGCTTCCGGCGGCAGGTCGTATTTGAATTCGACGCGCCGCCACGTTTCGGCGGAAACGCTCGTGCGCAATGACTCGACGTACTTCGGGTTCGGGTTGCTGACGATCGTGAGCGTGAAATCCAGTTCTGGCGCCAATTCGTCCAGCGCCTTGAACAACAAATCCGTTCCCTTCCGAAAATCCATCGCGCCGACGGTGATGAAACGGATCGGGTTCGTTTGCGGCCGGCGGCGCAACTGATGAAAGGCATGATTCGGCGCGTGCTCGGCCTGATGAACGTGTAGCCGCGGATATTTCGCGCGCAAAAATTTTACCGCGAAGTTGGATTCCGTCGTCACCACCGGCGCGCGCGGCAGGCTGTAACTTTCCAGCCATTCGGTGAAGCGCAGATACGGATGCATCGGCACCTGCTCCTTGTACCACGCCAGCAATCCCTGCACCGTCGTCACGTGGCGATGACCGAGGCGGCCCGCGATCAAGCCCGCGCCCTTTTCGATGCCCCACGCGTGAACGAGATCGGGTTTGATCTCGCGGCAGACGCGCCGGATCGCAATCGTGTCCGCCCAGAACACCGTGGCCAGCCGCCGCCACGTCGCCACTTTCAAGACGTGAAACGTGACGCCGTTGCGCGCGAAGGAAAAACTTTTGGCAATTCGCTGGCGCAACAAGATCACGTGCAACCGCAGCGCCGGATTTTTTTCAAACTCCGCGAGCAGGACGATCTGCCACGTGGCGGGGTGCCGTCGCGGCAGGTGGCGCAACGCTTCCGGCGCGGCGGACAGCCATTCGACCGGGAAATCGGAAATCCAGGCGACAGTCAGCGGTTGTTTCAAGGCGGTCAAGATGGTAGCGGCGTTTTCGAGCGTAAAGTTAAATTGGTGGAGCGCGGGCTTCAGCCCGCTTCACCTTCCGATGGCCCGCCCGCAATGGTTTCTTCTGCGCCTCACGGCCTGGCACGATGAAGCGGACTGAAGTCCGCGCTCCGCCGCCGACTCGATTCTGCTTTCATCCGCCGCGATGGCCCGCTAGACCTTTCCGCCGTGAAAATCGCCATCCTGACGACGGACAACCGTGAACAGTTGAAAGACTACGCGGCGGCGGCGCCGTATTTCGGCACCGCGCCGGAGGCGCTGGTGCAGGGTTTTGCCATGCTCCCGGAAGCGGAGGTGCATGTCGTCTCTTGTGCAAGGCAGCCGATGCAGACGCCGGAAAAACTGGCGGACAACGTCTGGTTTCACGAACTGCTCGTGCCGAGAAACGGCTGGACGCGCACGGCGTTCCTGGGTTGCGCGCGCGCGGTCCGCAAGAAACTCCGGGAAATCCGCCCCGCCATCGTCCACGGTCAGGGAACGGAGCGCGACTGCGCCATCAGCGCGATCCGCTCCGGGTTTCCGAATGTCCTCACCATCCACGGGAACATGCGGCTCATCGCGAAGGTGACGAAAGCGCCGCTGTTTTCCTTTCCCCGACTCTCGGCCTGGCTGGAGAGTTATGCCGTCCCGCGTTCGCAAGGCGTCGTCTGCATCACGCGTTACACCGAGGAATTCATCAAGCCGTTGAACGCCCGCACGTGGGTCGTGCCCAACGCCGTGGATAAAAATTTCTTCGAGGTCAAAATCTGCCCGCCCGCCGGTCAACCGCCGCGCATCCTGTGCGTCGGTCTCATCTGCGTGCGCAAGAACCAGAACGCCTTCATCCGCGCGCTCGATCCGCTCGCGCAAAGACACAAATTTGAACTCGTGTTTCTCGGCAAGGCCACGCCTGGTCGAGCGTATGAAGACGAATTCCTGGGCCTCGTCGCCGAGCGCCCGTGGTGCCGGCACGCCGGCTTCACCGACCGCGAGAAACTCAAACAACATTTCAGCGGCGCAAGTTTGCTGGCGCTGCCTTCGCTCGAAGACAACTGCCCGATGGTGATCCTCGAAGCGATGGCCACGGGCCTGCCGGTCGTCGGCGCCAACGTCGGCGGCGTGCCGGATTTGATTGAAGCCAGCCAGACCGGCGGGTTCTGCGATCCGTTGGACGCGGCCAGCATGAGCGCGGCCATCGAACGCGTGCTGACGAATCCCGCCGCCGCGTGGCAGATGGCAGCCGAAGCCAAAAAGCAGGCGCAGGCGCGCTTCCATCCCCGCGTCATCGCCGCGCGACACCTCGAGATTTACCGCGAGGTCCTGGGCAAAGAATCGTAGAGGGCTTTGAGTTTTGCGGCGACGTCCGCCGCGCCTGCCGGTGCCACGACGTGGATTTTTTCGGACGGAGCCGCAAACACATCCCGGACGAATTCCGCCTCCCACTGCGCGCCCACCACGCAGGCGTCGGCGAGTTGATAGCTTTGCCAATCGAGATAGGAGACGATCTGGTAGGGAAGGATTTTTTGCGCGACTTGCACCGCCGCGCGCCGGAGCCGCCGCTGGATCGAGGAACATGGGCGCAGCCGCTCCAGTGAATCCGTGAAAACCAACCGCATACCTTTCTGGTGCGCTAGGCGCACGAGGCTGGTCTGGACGCGCCCGAAAAAATGCAGTACGTCGCCCGTTTGAGCGCCGTCGTACCAGCGGAAAAACTCGGCGTCCACGCCGGCGGCCACCAGCGCCTCGCGCAACTGAATGATGCGGCGTTGCGGCTCCGTTGCGCCGGTCGTCATCGGTTCGAATTGATGCAGGAGCACTTTCATGATCGGGCGCGGCCCGCCAGCAGCCGTTCGTAATGTCCGCGCAGTTGTTCCGCCACTTCCCGCCAGCTCAACAGCCGGACTTTCGGCGCGCCGAGGCTGGGGCATTGATCGTAGAATTTCCGCAGCGCCGTCACGGAGGCGTCGCCCAATTTCTTGGAGAAATAAGCCGCTTGATCGCCAAATCGTTCGCGCGACCAGCGCTGGTCCGGCAGCAACATCGGCAGACCGCACGCCGCCGCCTCGTGCGCCGCGAGGCTCCAGTTTTCGTTCCGGCTCATCAACACGTAACCGCGCGCCCGGCGCAGCCAGTCCACTAGGCCGTCGTTGCCGACATGCGGTTGATGTTTCACAAAACGGTCGTCCACCAACGCGTGAAATTCCTTCCAATAGGCGCTGGCATAATCGAAAGGTTTGCCGACAAAAAGCATCGGGGTCTGCGCCGCGACCGCCAGCCGGGCCAGTTCGAGGGAATTCTTCAGCGGCCCGATGGTGCCGGTGCAAATCAAGTGCGGCTCGGTGCGCACGGGCGGCCCCGGGTTCAGAAAAGTTTCGCTCAACCCCAGCGGCACGACTGCCACCCTTTCGGGCGGGACACCGTACACCCGTTCGAGAACCATCCGCTCGGCTTCCAGGCCGACGATGGTCAAATCGCACTCCCGATACGCCTGCCACGGGAGCCGGTCGTGAAGTTGGCGCAACCCGGGCACGGCGAGCAGCGCGCTCACACCCAACCGGCGGACGAACAATTCCCGGTCCGACCGGTTGCAGGTTTCCGTGAGCAGCGGAGTCTGAACCACGCGCCAGCCTCGCTCCCGGGCCCGGCGCATCACCGGCAGCGGCATCACGCCGACTTGATGCAGAATCTCCCCGCTTTGCCGGTCGTCCCACCATCGGAAATGATCGGTCGGCACACCGATTTGCGACAGGGCTTGCATGGTGCACTCGGTTTGAATCTGCGCGCCGCCGTGCGCCAGACTGAACGGGGTGTGGTTGTTGAAGAGAACTCTCATCGCCACGGGTTCGCGCGCGGAGTGACCGGGCAACGCGCGGGCAACAAATTTTGAATCCGAAAATTCTTGGGCTGGCGGCGCGTCACGCCGGCAGCATAGTTTCGTCGTGCGCCGAAAATCCAGCCGTTTCCTCCATTACCTCAGCCCAGTCGCGAGCCGCAACCGCTACGCCGTCGTATGCCTTTCAATCGCGGCCACGAGGAGAGGGAGTGAGGTCAGGGTCGGCAGTTCGGCATCCGCGAATTCGATGCCAAAATCATTTTCCAACGCGAGCACCACGTTCATGTGCCGGACGGAGTCCCATTCACCGAGGTCCAGTTGCGAGGCGTTGTCGGTGATGGACTGCGGATCTACTTTCAGCCCGCGCGCGAGCGCGGCGCGCGCCCGAGTTTTGATTTCCTCTCTGGTCATAGCTGCGGTTCCAACTGAATGATTTCGGGGAACGATACCTTCAACCCGCCAACCGGGCAGGCATAACTTTCGCCCTCGACCGACGTAATTGGGGCGAAACCATATTCTTTCCACAACCCCGCGACAATTCCGTTTTTCCGGGTCGGGAGGTAATGGGCGCGGATTTCCCCGGTCGTCCACGCCTGCGCGACCAACCGGAGGCTCTGGCAAAAGAGCGCCCGGTCCAATTGCCGGCCGATGAGGCGACAACTCATCAGGAAGGTGTCCACTTCCACCACGCCGCCGAGCCGCCGGAAGATGATCAACCCGGAATGGCCGATGGAACCGAACCGGTCTTCCGCTTGAAGCAGAAACATTCGCACGTCGGGATCGCTTAGGAACACGGTGAGGTCCGATTCCGTGTAGCGTTTCGTTGTGAGATTGAACTGATTCGTTCGCTGGCAGAGTTGGGAGGCGCGGGGGACATCGGCGCTCTGCACCGGATGGACCACGGCTTTCATTTTCAGGTCCCGGAGAAAACCTTCCGCGTCCACATGTCGGGTCTGGAGTTCGCGGCGGTCGGTCTCGGCTTGATAATATTGGACCCGGTCCTTGTCTTCCTGGCTGACCGACAACCGGTCGAACAAGTTGCTGGCGCCGAGCAGGCCGGGAAATTCGTAAATCTTCGCCGGCACTTGCAGCACGGTGACTTCGGGAAATTGCGAGCGGATCAACTCGCACTCCGCCGGGCTGTCGTCCACAAACACCATCGAGTCGAGCGAGAGATTCAGTTCCAGGGCGAGTTCTTTGAGATTGGTCGCCTTGTCCACCCAGTTGATGCGATGACCGGCGATCCGGTCGCGGCGGAGCAGGCAATGGGGATGTTGGTCGAGGACCTGCCAGACGGCTGGCTCGTCATTTTTGCTGCAAAGACAAATCAGCACGCCGCGCTCGGCAATGGCGAGGACTTCCGATTGAAAGCGATAGTAGGCGATGCCGGGATATTCGTACGGGTCCAATTGAATTCCCTCCGGGCCGACTTCGCCGACAATGCCGCCCCAAAGCGTGTTGTCGCAATCCAGGACCAAAACTTTTTTGGGCGGCAAATACCGGCACCGTAGATGGCGAATGATTTCCCCAGCTGCCGCGGCGATGAACTCCGGTCGGAAGGGCGCCTTCATCATCAAACCAAATCGTCGGTCCAGCGTGGCGGCTTCCCCCAACCGGGCGGCGATCCGTTCAAAATCGAGCAGTCCGCACCGATTCGGTCGCCGGGCGATGAAGTCGCGCAAAGTGCGGTTCAATTCGAAAGCGGCGGAATCCCGGCCGAGCACCGGGTGGCCCGGCGCCAGCGGCATGGACGTTCGGAAAGCCGGAATGAAAGTCGAGATGAGGACAAATGACTTCGGCGGGATTGCTTCGATCGCGGCCAGCAGCGAGTTGAAGTCATCCATGACTTGAGCAAGCTGCCACTTGGGAGAAAAAAGGCCGCCCGAAAAATAATCCAGGTCAATCGTAACCACAACGATGGCCGGCGGCTCCGGGGCGGACGAGAGCGCGGCAATCTCCGCGCCCAGGTTGTCGAAGGCGCCGAATTGGGTTTTGACCGCCAACCCGATTGGTTGCGCGGCTTCCTGCACCGCGTCGCCGAGGGGTTCGGCGGTGTAGTTGCGGACAAACTGGATGGTCAACTCGGCTCCCATGTGAATCTTGATCTAGCAGTTGATAAAACCGACGTGGCCGCCCGGCACGGGTGAGCTCATGTTGAAATTCCTTTGGCTCGCGAATCCAAATACTTTTTCACAGGGGGAGGCCCGCCCTCGGTCGAGCGCAGAATCCGATTATGTCCAAACACCGTCGAGAAGGGAGGGATGTCTTCGGTGACCACGGCGTTCGCGCCGATCACACTCCACGCCCCGATCGTCACCGGCCCCAGCACCATCGCCCCCATGGAGACATAAACCCCTTCCTCCAGGATGGGGTGCATTTGCTCCTTCATTTCTCCCTGATACCAGGGGTCCTTAGGGCCGAGACTGCAAAAGTGCATCAGCGTGACGTCTTCCCCGATCTTGGTGCTGATTCCCGTCAGGATCCCAAACGGATGGGGAATGTGCAGTCGCTCGGGCAGGCTGCCTCTGATCTGGGTGTGCAAAGCGTGTTCCAGAATTCTGCAAAGCCGGCGGAAGCGACCCGTGCGCACAAGATTCAAATAAAAATCGGTGACAAATCCATTCCGGATGTACGGATTGATCGGGTGAACGGGTGTTCTTTTCATCGGCGATGCTTCGGCTAAAAAATTTTCGGCGCGCGGCTTGTGATTCATCCGCCCCGGCAGGCTAAGCCTGCCGTGCGTAGCAGTTGACGATCCCCGAACCCGCCAGGCGGTTCTCCTGTTCAAAGACGCAGGTGTAACCCCGGCCTTCGAGCAGGCTCCGGGCCCGGGGACAGGCCGTTCCGGTCGGATCGTGAATCTCCATGACGATCTGCCGGACCCGTCCCCAATGCTCGTCCCGGATCCCGGCGAGGATATCCAGTTCGCTCCCCTCGGCATCAATTTTAAGCAGGCCAAGCGTTTGGATTCCCGCTTCATCAATGATCTCCGAGATCGTTCGCAATTGACACACATGTTGCTGCTGCTCTCCCAGCGCGACATTCACCATCCGGTCTAGGGAACGATCCTGGATGTCCGCCGGATCCGTGTCCTGCTCCAACAAGCGGCTTCGGATCCCGGCGCGCAAGGTTTCCTTGTCCTGGTCACCTCCAGCGTGAAAGCCGCTCATGATGGAATAGTGCGGGTAAAATGTGAACGTCGCCTCGCCACGCTTGTCCGCCAGGCCACAAGCGTAGATCGAGACGCCGTCATCGTACCGGGCCACGTTCGCTTTCAGGACGCGGAAGATCGCCGGACTCGGCTCAAAGGCATGAACTTTTACTCCCGCGAAATTCTCCTTCACGAACAGCGTGAACAGGCCGATGTTCGCGCCAATATCGAACACCACTTCGCCGCCGGTCAGGCTGATCCCGTGTCGAAGGTAAACGCGATCTTCAAAAATCTCCTGGTAAACGTATTTGGTCTCCGCGAACGCGTGGTGGAAAATATCCATGCCGTTCGGGGCCCGAAAAACTTCGGCAACGAATTCAGTGGCCTCCGGCGCCGACAGCCGTTCTTCGCTCGCATTTTTCACGAGCCACTCTCCCAACCGTGATCCTTGCCGGATGCCGGATCGCGCGCCGGAGTTCGCTTCGCTCGCGGATTTCCCGGCCTTTCACAAGCCTGGCGTTTCAGGCCGAGTTGGACCTGGCCGTGTTCATTCTTCAGCATTTTAAGAAATTTTGCTGCGGTGCGATGGCGTGGTCAATCCTGAAGTTGGCCGCGCCTCGTTAGGAACAGCCGGGAGACAGCCGACGTTCACGGCGGAGCACGGCCAACTTACCGGGAACACTGATCGCGGACCCGTTGTGCGGAACACAATCTTGCCCTCGCTCCAACCCGCGCCTAACATCCGCGCACATTTCTGAAACCCGCCGCGGCCCGTTGCCGGCGAACGGGCTTCCGAGCGCATGAAAGTTCTTGGGATTCACATCGGCCACGACAGCAGCGCCGCGCTCGTCGTGGATGGGCGCATCGTCGCCGACGTCGCGGAGGAACGCTTCACGCGCATCAAACATTACTCCGGCCTGCCGCTCCGCGCCGTCGAGTACTGCCTCCAGTCGCAGAACCTTACGATGGCGGACATTGACGCCGTGGCGATCCCCGCCGCCGGCGCGATGCCCGATCTGAATTTTCTGTTCGATCTCCAGGGCGCAAAGCGCGAACGGCCCGGCAAACAGAAACAAGCCGTCGAGTTGCTGCGCGAATTCCTGAACCGCCCCGAGGTCAAGCCGCCGCTTTACGTCAAAAACTTTCCCCTCGCGCCGCGCACGGAAATCGTCCACGTCGAGCATCACCTCGCCCACGCGGCGTCCGCCTACTACACGAGTCCCGCGAGCGCCGCGCGCGAGAAACAACTCATCGTCACGATTGACGGCATCGGCGACGGCGTGTCCGTCGGGATCTGGCGGGGCGAGAACGGAAAGATCACGAAGCTGCAATCGTTTTCCGGCGCCGGTTCGCTCGGCTGGTTTTACAGCAACGTCACCGAGGGACTCGGCTGGTGGCACGGCGATGGTGAGGGCAAGACGATGGGCCTCGCGCCGTACGGCGATCCCGCGAAATGTCAGGGCGTGCTGGACAAATTCACGCCGAAGTACGCGCAGGGCGACCTCGTCGCGCCGCATGATTTTGGCCGCCAATGTTACTGGAACGAAGCCGGCGCGATCCAGTGGCACTTCGACGAGTCCTACGCGATCCGCGATCTGATCGCGAAGCACGGGCGCGAAAACATCGCCGCCGAAGGCCAGCGCGTGCTCGAAGAACAGGCGAAGCAAATCATCTTTCCGTGGCTGGAACGCGAAGGCACGCGCAACCTCTCCGCCGCCGGCGGCGTGATGTTGAACGTGAAGCTCAACCAGCGCCTTTGGGAATCCGGCCGCATCGCGCGCCATCACACGTATCCGAATCCCGGCGACTCCGGCCTCGCCGCCGGCGCGGCGTTGCACGTTTATTTCTCCGCGAATCCCAGCGCGCCGATCCAGCCCATCGAGGATTTGTATTGGGGGCCGGAATATTCCAATCAGGAGATCGAGGACGCTCTGAAGATGCGCCGGTTGGAATATCGCCGCGTGGACAACGTGGCGGAACTTGTCGCTGGCAAACTGGCCGAGGGAAAAATCTGCGCGTGGTTTCAGGGCCGGATGGAAAGCGGCCCGCGCGCGCTCGGTGCGCGCTCAATTTTGATGAGCACCGCCAAGCCGGAGAACAAGGACATCATCAATGCCCGCGTGAAGTTCCGCGAAGGCTTCCGTCCGTTCTGCCCGTCGCTGATGTGGGAGCGCAGGGAGGAATACCTTGAGAACGCGCGCGACGAGTTCTTCATGATCACGTCGTTCACCTGCCAGCCGGCGAAGCGCAGCCGCGTGCCCGCCGTCGTCCACGCCGACGCCACGTTGCGCCCGCAGACGGTGAAGCGCGAATTCGCGCCGCGCTTCTGGCAGTTGCTCAGCGCCTTCGAGAAACTCACTGGCGAAGGTCTGCTGCTGAACACTTCGTTCAACATCATGGGCGAGCCGATTGTGAACCATCCGCGCGAAGCCATCCGCTGCTTCCACGACAACGGCCTCGATGTGCTGGCGCTGGGGGATTTCGTGTTGGAGAAGAAGGTTTAGCTTCGTCTCCGCCGTTCGCGACCGTCAAGCCGCGAACTTGACTCGCCGCGCGCGAAAACCTAATCTTTCAGCCGGGTTGGTGGTCGTAGCTCAATGGTAGAGTCCAAGCTTGTGGAGCTTGTTGTTGCGGGTTCGAATCCCGTCGGCCACCCCATTTCCGAATTCCTGGAACTTGAACCGCTAATCTTCGCTAATCGGCGCTGAGGCCTCAGAACAATTAGCGAAGATCAGCGCGGATTAGCGGTTTGAAAACTTTGCTCCAACTTTCAGCGGTCACCAAATCCTTCGGCGCGGTGCGCGCGCTCAAGGGCGTGTCGTTCGATCTGCACGGCGGTGAAGTCCACGCGCTGCTCGGCGAAAACGGCGCCGGCAAGTCCACGCTCATCAAGGTCATCACCGGCGCGCACCAGCCGGATGGCGGGACGATAGAGATCGGCGGGCAACCCGTGCGCCACCTCACACCCGCCGCCGCGCACAAGCTCGGCGTCGCGTGCATTTACCAGCAGCCCGCGTTGTTCCCCGATCTCACCGTGGCCGAGAACATCGCGTTGCGGCTCGAACCCGCGTCGCCGACCCGCCGCGTGGACTGGCCGACGCGTCGCGAGCGCGCGGCGAAACTTCTTCACCAGATCGGCGCGGACATCTCGCCGGACGCCGAAGTGCGCGCGCTCTCGATGCCCGAGCAGCAACTAGTCGAAATCGCTTGCGCGCTCGGCGCGGGCGCGCGCATCGTCATCATGGACGAGCCGACCGCGTCGCTCACGCAGAAGGAGCAGCATCTTCTGTTCGCCGTGGTAAAGGATTTGCGCGCGAGCGGCGTGGGCGTGATTTACATCACGCACCGCCTTGAAGAAATTTCCCAGCTCGCCGACCGTGTGACCGTGTTGCGCGATGGCGAAAGCGTTGGAACAAGTGCCGTGAGCGAAATGAACGAAGCTTCCCTCATCAAGCTCATGGTCGGCCGTGAGGTCTCTCAGATTTATCCGCCCGCCGAGAGTGAACCGGGCAGTCGGGTGCTCGCATTGAAGAATCTCGGCTGCGTCGCGGGCGGTGTGCGCGAGGTGAACCTCGAAGTTCGCGCCGGTGAAGTCGTCGGCCTCTCCGGTCTTGTCGGCGCGGGTCGGACAGAATTGGCGCGGATTCTTTTCGGCATCACGCCCGCCGACGCCGGGGAAATCTTTTTGAATGGCGAGCCGGTCACGATTTCTTCTCCGCAGGAAGCGGTTGCGCACGGTATCGCTTACGTGCCGGAGGATCGCCGTCGCCACGGCGTCATTCTCGAAATGCCCATCGCCGCGAACATGACGATGGCGATCCATCCGCGGATTTTTCCCGGCGCGTGGTTGCGCTTCGGCGCGGAGCAACAGCTCGCGTTGGATTTCATCCGCGACCTCGGCGTGAAGGCTTACGGCCCGGAAGCGCCGGGCAATTCACTCAGCGGCGGCAATCAACAAAAAGTTTCCCTCGCCCGTTGGCTCGCGACGAAACCGAAGCTCCTCATTCTCGACGAGCCGACGCAAGGCGTGGACGTCGGCGCGAAAAGCGAAATCCACAAAATCATCCGCCAGCTTGCGAAGGCCGGCCTCGGGGTGCTGATGATTTCAAGCGACCTGCCGGAAATTCTCGGCATGAGCGACCGCATCGCCGTTATGCGCGGCGGCACGATCACCGCCATGTTGTCAGGCAAGAGTGACGCGCACGATGTGATGGCGGCGGCGTTGGGACAGACAAAATGAAAAGCTCCAAGCACCAACATCCAAGCTCCAGAGAAACTTCAATCACCAAGCTCGCAAAGCCGGTGCGCAACGAAGTTCTGTTTGGAATTTGGAACCTGGTGCTTCTCTGGATGTTGGAGCTTGGAATTTGGAGCTTTCAAGAATGAAACGCCATTTCCGCGAACTTTCCGTCGCTTGCGCGCTCGGCGTGCTGTTGCTGTTGCTCGCGCTGTTCGCGCCGAATTTTTTCGACGCGCAGCCGTTGCTCTCGCGCCTGACCGCCGCCGCGCCGAAGCTCGTGCTCGCGTGCGGCGTCGCGCTGGTCATCATCTCGCGGCAGATTGACATTTCCATCGGCTCGCTGTTCGCGGTTTGCACCACTTGCGCCGGATTGGTCGCGGCGGCGAAATTGCCTTTGCCTGTCGCGATTCTCGCCTCACTCGGCGTTGGCGCGTTGGGCGGCGCGCTCAACGGATTGCTCGTCGCCGGCCTGAAACTCCAGAGCATCGTCGTCACGCTGGCGACGATGGTGACGATGCGTTACGCGCTGCTGTTGAGCCAGCAAGGCGTGTTGATCAATCTGCCACCCGGCGCGCAATGGTTCGGGCTGCCGATGACCGCGGGGCAATTCACGGTCTGCGGCATAGCGCTTGCGTTGCTCGTGCTGCTCGCGTTCGGCACGAAACACCTCGCCGCCGGGCGATTCATTTACGCCGTTGGCTCGGACTCTGAGGCCGCGCGGCTGGCGGGCATTCGCCCGCAACTCACGACGTTCTGGGTTTTTGTTTTCATGGGCGCGTTGTGCGGTCTCGCCGCCGTGATGAACATGGTGCAATCGCCGCAGGCCGATCCGAACGGTGGACGCGGACTCGAACTGGAAGCCATCGCCGCCGCCGTCGTCGGTGGCGTGGCGGTGAGCGGCGGGCGCGGCAATCTCTGGGGCGTACTCGCCGGGTTGTTGTTGCTCGCGTGCATCAGTCCGGCGCTGACGTATGCCGGCGTGAAACCGTATTGGGAAAAAGCGATTCAAGGCGCGATCATCCTGCTCGCAGTCGTGGCGGATGGTGTGCGCAATCGAAAGAAGCGGAATTAACCACGGATGAACACCGATAAACGCGGATTCAAAAGCATTCTGCTCCGGCACGAAACGATTCTCGTGCTGCTGCTGATCGCGGAGGTGCTCTACTTCAACGCGGCGGGGCGACGTTTCGGCACGCTGGACAACGGCTTCAACATCGTGCGGCACTCGGTCGAGATCGGATTGCTCGCGCTGGTGATGACGCCGATCATTTTGACCGGCGGAATTGATTTGTCGGTCGGCTCGATGCTCGGACTGTGCGCGGTGCTGTTCGGCAAACTCTGGCGGGATGCCGGACTGCCGCCGTGGCTCGCGGGCATTTGCACGCTCGTTATCGGCGCGGCTTGCGGCGGAGTCAACGCCGCGCTCATCACGCGGTTGCGACTGCCGCCGCTCATCGTCACGCTCGGAACGATGTCGCTCTTTCGCGGACTGGCCGAAGCCATCACACAGGGCACGGACGCGTTCACGAATTTCCCGCCGTCATTCCTTTTTCTCGGCACGGGCCGGGTCGCGGGTTTGCCGACGCAGGCGTGGATTCTTTTGTTCGTCATCGTCGCGGTGTGGTTGCTGGTGCATCGGACGACATTCGGCCGGTCGTTCCGCGCCATCGGCTTCGCGCCGGAGGGAGCGCGCTACGCCGGAATTCCGGTCGAGCGGCGGATTGCGTTCGCCTACGTGCTTGCGGGCGTGATCGCAGCGGCGGCGGCGCTCACCTACACCGCGCGCTTCGGCACCGCGAAGGCCGACGCGGGTTTCGGCTACGAACTGTTCGCCATCACGGCGGTGGTACTCGGCGGCACGAGCATTTTTGGCGGAGTCGGTTCGGTGCATGGAACGTTGCTCGGGGTGGCGGCCATCGCGGTGTTGAGCAACGGCCTGTCCCGCGTCCCGGCGATCATGAACACGGCGAGCGAACTCTCCGGCATGTTGACCGGCGCGCTGTTGCTGCTCGCGCTGGCGGGCGGACTGTTGCCGAAACTTTTCGCCGCACGGGCGAAACAAAGCGCTTCATCGGCCGCAGCGAAATAGTTGCGCCCGGCCTGGCACAACGAGCCTTCACCACGGGAAGTTGCGCTTGCAAGTTTCCGACAACCGGCGTTAATTGAGCCGCACCATGCAAGCCAGCTTGCCGCTGAACCGGATGACCCGGGAGGAAAAACTCCGGGCCATGGAAGAACTCTGGGCCGACCTCAGCCGCGAGGAATCGCAGGTCGAGTCGCCCGGGTGGCATGGTGACGTGCTGCACGAGCGGGCGGAGGCCGTGAAATCAGGCAAGGAAACCTTCATGGATTGGGACGAGGCCAAGAAGCAGTTGCGCGAAGAGTCGCAATGAAAATCGCCATCCTGCCGTCCGCCCGGGACGACCTCGCTGATGGATTTGATTTTTACGAGCGGCAACGCGAGGGGTTGGGAAATTATTTCCAAGAATCTTTGTTCTCGGACCTTGACTCGCTCCAGCTCTACGCTGGAATTCACCTCAAGGTGTTCGGCTATTATCGGCTGCTTTCAAAACGGTTCCCTTACGCCGCGTATTACGACCTTGAGGGTCAGACCAGCCGCGTCTGGGCCGTCCTCGACTGCCGGCAGGACCCCGCCTTCATTCGCCGCCGGCTCGCGAGTTTGCGGAAGTGAACATCCCTTCCTTGCGCGGCGTTCGCGCTGCGGGGTAAGTTGTCGCGATGTCGCACGCGGACTTTGTTCATCTACACCTGCACACCGAGTATTCGTTGCTCGATGGCGCGTGCCGTCTGGATCGGTTGGTGGAGAAGGCGCACGACCTGAAGTTTTCTTCGCTCGCCATCACCGACCACGGCGCGATGCACGGCGTCGTGGATTTTTACAAGGAGGCTCGGGAGAAAGGGGTGAAGCCCATCATCGGCTGCGAGGTTTACGTCGCGCCGGGTTCGCGGTTGGAAAAGAAAACCGGCAACAGCGGCGGGCGCGATGTTTACAATCACCTCGTCCTGCTCGCAAAGGACGAAACCGGCTACAAAAATCTCGTCAAGCTCACCACGGCGGCGCATCTCGAGGGCTATTACTACAAGCCGCGCATTGATAAGGAAATTCTCGCGGCGCACAAGGAGGGGTTGATCGCGCTGTCGGGTTGTCTGGCGAGCGAGATTCCCGAGGCGATCATGAAGGACCAGTTGCCGAAGGCGCGTGACGCAGTGGATTGGTTCAAGCAGACGCTCGGCGCGGAGAATTTTTATCTCGAACTCCAGAACCACGGCATCCCCGAGCAGGTGAAGGTGAACAAGCATCTCATCGCGTGGGCGAATGAGTTCGGGTTGAAATGCGTGGCGACGAACGACGTGCATTACGTCGAGAAAAGCCACTCGCACGCGCACGATTGCCTCGTTTGCATCGGCACGCAGTCGTTGTTGAGTGATCCCAAGCGTATGAGCGCGGGCTACGTGCCGGAACAGTTTTACCTGCGCTCGGCGGAGGAGATGAAGGCGTGTTTCACGGAAATTCCCGAGGCCGTGACGAACACGCTCGAAGTCGCGGAGAAGTGCAACGTGGAATTTGATTTCAAGACGCTGCACTATCCGGTGTTTCATCCGCCGGAGCATTTCACGCGCGAAGGTTATTTGCGCCAGTGGCTGGCGGAGGGATTGTTCGCGCGCTACACGATCCGCGCGAAGGCGGAGGGGAAGGAGTTTATCGTCGAGGGTATTGAGGATCCAAGGCGGTTGCCGACATACCGAACTATTCAGTCTTCAGTGTCCGGTGTTCAGTCTAGTGGTGCGGACGGTTTGGGAACCGCGGCGACACTGAATACTGAACACCGAATACTGAATACTTCTTTGGACAGCCCCGCCGTCGCCGCCGCCATCAAAGTCGTCCTCGACCGCCTCAAACTCGAACTCGGCGTCATCGAGAAAACCGGTTTCATTTCCTACTTCCTCATCGTCGGGGATTTTATTCGCTACGGTCGCAGCAAAGGCATCGCGTGCGTCGCGCGCGGCAGCGCCGCCGGGTCGCTGGTCACGTATCTGCTCGAGATCGCGAACGTGGACCCGATCCGCTACGGGTTGCTCTTCGAGCGCTTCCTGAATCCTGAGCGCGTGAACCCGCCCGACATTGACATTGATTTCGCCGACGACCGCCGAGCCGACGTCATCGAATACGTGCGCCAGAAATACGGCACCGATTCCGTCGCGCAGATCATCACCTTCGGCACGATGGGCGCGAAGTCGGTCGTGCGCGACGTGGGGCGGGTGATGGGTTTGAGCTACAACGAGTGCGACCGGCTGGCGAAGATGATTCCGTTCGATCTCAAGATGACGCTGGAGAAAGCGCTCAAATCGTCGGATCTCAAGCAGGCCTATGAGAGCGAGGAGACGACGCGCGAGCTGATTGACACCGCGCTCATCCTCGAAGACCTCACGCGCAACGCCAGTGTTCACGCGGCGGGCGTGGTCATCGGGGATCAACCGCTCGTGAATCTCCTCCCGCTCAAGAAGGACGACGACGGCGCGATCGTCACGCAGTATGCGATGAATCCCGTTGGCGACCTCGGCTTGCTCAAGATGGATTTCCTCGGGCTGAAGACGCTCACGGTCATCCGCAACACTTGCGAAATGGTCAAGCGCACGAAGGGCATCACGGTGGACGTGGATCAGTTGCCGCTCGACGACGCGAAGACTTACGACCTGCTCAACAAGGCGAACACGCTCGGCATTTTCCAATTGGAATCCGGCGGGATGCGCGACTTGTGCCGCAAGTTTCAGATCGCCAGCGTCGAACACATCACCGCGCTCGTGGCGTTGTATCGGCCCGGCCCGATGGATCTCATCCCGGAATTCATCAAGCGCCGCCACGGCGAGGTAAAGGTCGAGTATGAACACCCGTTGCTCGAACCCATCGCGAAGGAAACCTACGGCATCTTGATTTATCAGGAGCAGGTGATGCAGGCCGCGCAAGTCCTCGGCGGCTACACGCTCGGCAGCGCGGATTTGTTGCGGCGCGCGATGGGGAAGAAAAAGGTCGAGGACATGCAGCGGCATCGTGACATTTTCGTGAAGGGCTGCCACGAGAAGAACAACATCCCCAAAGCGAAGGCGAACCAGATTTTCGATTTGCTGGAAAAGTTCGCGGGCTACGGCTTCAACAAATCCCACGCCGCCGCCTACGCGATCGTCGCGTATCAGACCGCGTATTTGAAGGCGAATTATCCCGTCGAGTTCCTCTGCGCGATGATGACGAACGACATGGGCGACACCGCGAAACTTTCGCAATACATCGCCGAGTCGCGCGTGATGGGCATCGAGGTCCTCGCGCCGGATGTGAACGAGAGCCAGGTCACGTTTGCGCCCGCGGAACGGCGCGTGACCGTCCCGGTCGCAGCGGGTGCGAATGCAAAGGCGACCGAGGAAAGTTCCAACGCTAGTTCTGCTGCCGGAAATGCCGCGGGCGGGGACGCCCGCGCGCCGGAGCAAGTCATCCGCTTCGGCCTCGCGGCGATCAAGGGCGTGGGTGAAGTCGCGGTGGAAGCAATGCTGAAAGCCCGCAGCGAGGGCGGACGGTTCACTTCACTCTCGGATCTGTGCGAACGCGTGGACGGCCGCACGGTGAGTCGCAAGACTCTTGAAGCGCTCATCAAAACCGGCGCGTGCGATGGCTTCGGACAGACGCGCGCGACGTTGTTCGCGCAGATCGAGCGCACGCTGGCCCGCGCGGCGAGCATTCTTTCCGACAAACAGAAGGGCCAGAGTTCGCTCTTCGGCGCGCTCGAGGAAAAAGCGCCGCCGATGCCCGAGGCGATCAGCAATCTCCCCGAATGGCCGCAGCACGAACTGCTCGCGCACGAAAAGGAACTGCTCGGCTTCTACGTCACCGGCCATCCGCTCACCCCATTCGCGCCGATCCTCGAAAAATATTGTCTCGCCAACACCGCCAAGCTCGCGGAGTTGCCGAATCGCAGCCTGACGCGCATCGGCGGCATGATCGGGACGGTTCAACACATGATTGCCAAAAAGAGCGGAAAGCCATACGCAAAATTTACCCTAGAAGATTTGGAAGGGTCTGCGTTGGTAATGTGTTGGAACGAGAATTACGACAAATTCCGCGAATTGCTCGAACCTAACAAGGCTGTCATGGTCATCGGTGAGGTGGACAAAGGTGACGACAAAGACAAACAGGGTGGCGAGTTGAAAATTATCCCGCAGGAAATCATGCCGCTGGAGGACGCACCGAAGAAATTCACCAAGCAGGTCCACCTGCGCCTGCACACCGCGCATTTGCAACCGGCGAATCTGGATTCCGTCCGCGACCTCGTCACCGCGCATCCGGGCAAGTGTCCGTTGTTTCTCTGCTTCATGCGCCCGACCGGTGAGGTGATTTTCATCGAGCCGCACGACCGCTTCTTCGTCACGCCCTCGCGCCAGTTGCAGGAAGCCGCGGACAACCAGTTCGGCGAAGAGACTTACTACGTGAAGGTGGACACGAGCCTGCCGGAGAAGCAACAGCGCTGGGCGCGGAAGACGGAGTTCGGCAACGGCGAGGAATAGCGGACGCGCTGCGCGACTCTTCCGCTCTTCGCGCGCCAAATTCCCGCTCGCCATCCGGTTCGCTACCGTGTTTCATCTGCGCCGTTTGCGGAGCGCGGCACGTCCCGGGCCGCAGCACGTGATTCGCGGTTGAAGCTCCGGACCAAAGAAGTTTTACGATGCCAAAAAGAACCGACATTCACAGCGTCCTCATCATCGGCGCCGGCCCGATCATCATCGGCCAGGCGTGTGAGTTCGATTACTCCGGCACCCAAGCCTGCAAAGCCCTCAAGGAAGAAGGCTACCGCGTCGTGCTCGTGAACTCCAACCCGGCCACCATCATGACCGATCCGGAGTTCGCCGACCGCACCTACATCGAGCCGATCACGCCCGAGTGCGTGGAGAAGATCATCGTGCGCGAGTTGGAGGAGATGAAAAAGATGGGCGTCCCCGTCGGCCCCTCAACTCTCAACTCTCAACTCTCAACTCCCCACAAGTTGGTGCTGCTCCCCACCCTCGGCGGCCAGACCGCGTTGAACACCGCCATGTCCTTGCACCGCTCCGGCGTGCTGGAAAAGTACGGCGTCGAAATGATCGGCGCGAAAGCCGAGGCAATCCAGAAAGGCGAAGACCGCCAAATTTTCAAAGACCTCATGTTGAGCATCGGCCTCGACGTCCCCATCTCCGGCACGGCCCACAACCTGGACGAAGCCCGCGCCGTGGCCGACAAGATCGGGCGCCTCCCGCTCATCATCCGCCCCGCGTTCACGCTCGGCGGCACAGGCGGCGGCATCGGTTACAACCGCGAAGAATTCGAGGAGATCGCCAAGCGCGGCATCGAACTTTCGCCCGTGAACGAAATCCTCATCGAAGAATCCCTGCTCGGCTGGAAGGAATACGAGATGGAAGTCATGCGCGACAAGGCCGACAACTGCGTCATCATCTGCTCCATCGAAAACTTCGATCCCATGGGCGTCCACACCGGCGACAGCATCACCGTCGCGCCCATCCAGACGCTGACCGACAAGGAATTTCAGATCATGCGCGACCAGAGCTTCGCCGTCATCCGCGCCGTCGGCGTCGAGACCGGCGGCTCGAACATCCAGTTCGGCGTCAGCCCGGAGAATGGCCGCATGGTCATCATCGAGATGAACCCGCGCGTCAGCCGCAGCTCCGCGCTCGCGTCCAAGGCCACCGGCTTCCCCATCGCGAAGATCGCCGCCAAGCTTGCCGTCGGCTACCTGCTCGACGAACTCAAGAACGACATCACGCGCGAAACCCCCGCGAGCTTCGAGCCGAGTATTGATTACGTCGTCACCAAGATACCGCGCTTCGCCTTCGAGAAATTCCCGCAAGCCGATCCGACCCTGACGACCCAGATGAAATCCGTCGGTGAGGCAATGGCCATCGGGCGAACCTTCAAAGAATCCCTCCAGAAATGTCTCCGATCCCTCGAAATCGGCAGAAGCGGACTCGGCGGTGACGGCAAGCCCTGGCGCATCGGCACGGAAATCTATGGCGACCGCGACATCCTCCCGCGCGACGTCATCAGCCGCAAGCTGAGCGTGCCCAACGCCGAACGCATCTTCTTCATCCGCCACGCCCTGCGCGCCGGTTTCACCATCGAGGAGATTTTCAACCTCACGAAAATCGACCGCTGGTTTCTGGTGCAGATCAAAGAGATTGTGGACTTTGAGGAGGAGTTGGCGGGGGCGAAGAATTAGTGACTGCGCGAATACTGCGAGTCTTCCGCGTTTTTACTCAGCACGCGCGCATCCAAACCAGTTCTGCAGCCGCACCGAAAAATAAGTTGCGATTTATCTACCCCACCCCAGCTAATCTGTCACATTAGCTGAGTCGCCATCTTTTCTGGTTCGCTGGCTGTGAACCTTCAACCTTTGCGACACCGGTTTAACACGGTGTTCTCACAGCCAGAAATAACCTAATTGAACCAATCAATTCCTGTGTCGGTGGCGGCTTTTCCAGCCGATCAATCCCAAGGTGGGGGGTGCGTCTTTCCGCGCACGCCTTCGTTCAGCCAGCCCGGCCATCGCCGGTTTGATTCCGAACTCCCGCTTTCCGCTTTTCCAAAAACCTCCGCTGATTAATCACCAGAAACCAACTCCTATGAAAAAAATAATCAAAAAAAACAACGCCCTTGGTGGGCTTATGTCACTGCTGCTCTTGCTCACGTTCGGCCTAGCCCTCTTGGCCGGGTCGCCATCGGCTCGCGCAGCCAACTACACCGTCACCACTTTGGCCGATAATTACACGACCCCGGTCGCCGGCAGTTTGCGGGCGGCGATCAACCTGGCCAATACCGACGCTGGCGCAGCCACGATCGACTTCAACATCCCTGGCGGCGGGACGATCAACCTCGCGGCCAGCGCGGGCGGCGACCAGATGTTGCCCATCCTCACCAACCCCAACGGCATCAGTATCGACGGCACCAATGGCGGGCAGGGCGCGATCACCATTGACGGTGGTTCGACCTCGGACAACACCGGCGACCGCCTCTTCTTCATTGGCGTCCCGGCGAACACGCCGGCGGCCGCGGGGGGAAATCTGCCCAGCACCGCCGCGACCAGCTTTAGCATCGCCAACCTCACCTTGCAGAATGGCAATGCTCGCGGCGGGGCCGGCGGCACGGGTAGAGCTGGTGGTGGTGCCGGGGCAGGACTGGGCGGAGCAATCTTCGTCAACGCCGGCGCGTTGAGTCTCACCAATGTCAATTTGAGCGGCCATCGAGCCGTCGGCGGCATTGGCGGCGCGGCGAGTTCTAGTTTTGTCGGCAAGGGTGGTGGTGGTGGGATGGGAGGCGCGGGTGGAGCCGGCAGCGATAACAATACGCGGAGCGGCGGTGGTGGTGGTGGTTTGGGAATCGGGGCCAATGGCGGGACGTCTGGAGCATCCGGCGGAGGTGGCATTTTCATCGGTGCAACTGGTGGTGGGGCCGGAACGGATAGTGGCGGCGCGGGCGGCGCGAACGGCGGTGGCGGCGGCGCGGGCGGCACAAGTTTCAGCAACAATAACTCCGGCGGTGGCGGTGGGGTTGGCGGTCAAGTCGGCCCGGGCAACGGCACCGGCGGTGCGGGCGGTTTTGGCGGCGGCGCCGGGGCATACGGAAACACCGGCAATGTTGGCCGCTCGGCCGGTGGCTACGGGGGCGGTGGGAGCGCAGGCGGTAACTCCGGCGGCGGTGGTGGGCTTGGTGGCGGCGGTGGCGGAACCTCTTTTTCATCAGGAGCTGGAGCCGGCGGATTCGGAGCCGGCGCGGGTGGTTACGCCAATACCAACTTTCCCCCGGTCGGCGGCAGTAGCGCGGGCGGTGGCGGTGGCGGGCTTGCTGGCGGCGGCGCAATCTTTGTCTGCCAGGGCGCCACGCTCACAATTACTGATGGCGGGATCTCGGGAAACACTCTTACGGCGGGGGCTGGCGGTGCCAAGAATTCAGGATTTGGCGGTGGCACAGGAGCCACAGACGGCGGCCCTGGCAGTGCGATTGGCCAGGCTATTTTCCTCGCAGGCGGCGCGACCTACCAAGTCAGCGCGAACAACACCGTGACCCTCGCCGATACCATCGGCGGCGGCGCCAACGCCCTGATCACCGGCGGCTTCACCAAGATCGGTGCCGGCACGCTGGTGCTTTCCGGCAGCAACAGTTACACCGGCGGCACCATCGTCAGCGACGGCACGCTTCTGGCCAACAATACCAGCGGCAGCGCCACCGGCACGGGCAGCGTCACCGTCAACAGTGGTGGCACGCTCGGCGGCACGGGCACGATCAGCGGTGCCATTGCCGTCAACAGCGGAGCGACCCTGGCTCCCGGCACTAGCCCCGGCACTCTCAACTCCGGTAATGTGAGCTTTGCCGGCGGTTCAACCTTCAGCGTCGAGATCACCGGCGCGACGGTGGGCAGCCAATACGACCAGCTCAATGTCACGGGCACCGTCGCGCTCAACAACGCGACGCTCTCCGGCAGCGGCGACTATGTGCCCGCCGTCGGTGACAGCTTTGTCATCATCAACAACGACAGCGCCGACGCCATTACCGGCACCTTCAACAGCCTGCCCGAAGGCAGCATAGTCACGATCAACGGCGTGGATAAAAAGCTCACCTACATCGGCGGCACCGGCAACGACGTTGTTCTGTTGGCCACTCCGGAAATCGGCGTGCAACAACCCGCCGGCACAGACCTCGTAAGCGGGTCGAGCAGCATTGATTTTGGCACCGTGATTGTTGGCAGCAACAGTCTGGTCAAGACTTTCACCATCACGAACAGCGGCACCGCCAATTTGACCAGTCTGGTCATCACCAACACCGGGACGAATCCCGGCGATTTCATCGTCGGTGCTTTGGGCAGCACCACGGTGAATCCGGGTAGCAATACGACGTTCACCGTGACCTTCACGCCGACCGCCGTCGTCAACCGGAGCGCAGTGCTCCATATCATCAGCAATGTGACTGGCACCAACAATCCATTTGTCATCACCGTGACCGGGTCGGCCTATTACACCCAGGCACAATTTGACGGCAACCGTCAGGCCGGTATTGGCGATGTCACCAATAACCCGAACGCCTACGGCCTCTACACCACCTCCCAGATCCAGGCGCTGAACGTGGATGCCCCGTTGATCCAACTGAACCCGACGAACGGCCTGATCACGCTCACCATCGGCGTGCAGAAATCCACGAACCTTGTGGACTTCCTGCCCTTCCCGATGACCGCACCGCAGACGACCATCAACGCGCAGGGCAAGCTGGAGTTCCAATTCAGCCCGGCGGACAATGCCGCGTTCTTCCGCTTGCAGTCGCAGTGAGGGGATTGAAATAGATGGCGAGAAGCCACGATTAACTTCGAGAGCGCCCCGTGAAAACGGGGCGCTTTTTTGTGAGGTAGAGGAGTAGCGGCTTTCGGCAGAAAGCCGCCATTTGATGAGCCTGGAAGTTGGCGGCGCTCTACCGAGACGCCGCTACGGATGAAAAGCGTCGGCGAAGCGATGGCCATCGGGCGCACGTTCAAGGAAAGCCTGCAAAAATGCCTCCGCTCCCTCGAAATCGGCAGAAGCGGACTCGGCGGCGACGGCAAACCCTGGCGCATCGGCACGGAAGTCTATGGCGACCGCGACATTCTCCCGCGCGACGTCATCAGCCGCTAGTTGAGCGTGCCGAACGCGGAACGAATCTTTTTCATCCGCCATGCGCTGCGGGCCGGATTCACGATTGAGGAAATCTTTGGCCTGACCAAGATTGATCGTTGGTTCTTGGTTCAGATTAAAGAGATCGTGGATTTCGAGGAAGAACTGGCCACGGCCAAAAACTGACGGACTCTCAACCCTTAACCATGAATTCTCAAATTACTTCGATTCTGGTGCAGATAAATAAGATTGCGGATTTTGAGGGGGGGCTTAACGTCACGTGACGAGCTGCTATAGAATGAAACTGTAACCTCATGATAAAGGAGCAGGAAAAAGTCGTCCGCCAGCAGCTCATTGCCTTGTTCGACAGACCGGCACTCAAGTCATTTTACGAACTTCGGCCCGGGCGCGTCATCTGGACTTTCACGCATATCTGGCTGGGGTTGGCCATCGCGTTGGCGCTCGGGTTCTGGGCGTGGCGCACCGACGCTTGGTGGCCCAAGGCCATCATCCCGCTGCTGATGTTCTACATTGGCACCCGCCTGAACGCCTTCGCGGTACAGGTGCATGAGGCCGCGCACAACCTGCTCTTTGAAAGCCGCCAGTTCAATGACACTTTTTGCAATCTGTTCGGCGCCTACTGGGTCTTGAACGACGTGGAGTCCTACCGGCGGGTCCATTTGGTCCATCACACAGACCTCCATCTCGACAGCGATCCTGATCGCGATCTTTACGAACTCTCCGCCACAGCGGGCCGGTTTCAAATCGCGAAGTTGATTCTCCAGGATGTGTTCTGGATTACGGCGATTCACCGGATTATTTCGTATCTTAATGTCGGGAGCGACGGCGGGAGCAGGAATCTGGCTGGTGCCGTTGTTTTCCGTTTTCCCGGCCATCATCCGCCTGCGGATTGTCACGGAGCATTTCTCGCCGGAACTTTTTTATCCGGATGGCCGGCCATTCATCAGCCGCACCACCTGCACTCACCCGTTGGAGATTTATCTGTTCGGCTGCGACATGGAGTATCACTTCGAGCACCACCTGCTGCCCACCATTCCACATCCGCAACTGGCCCGGCTCCATGCGGCGCTGGTGGCGAAACACTTTTTCCAGGAACTGCCGGCGGAGGAGGACTACCTGAGCGGTGGTTATCTCCGCTTTTGGGGCCGGTTGTTGAGCGGTTCCCTGGTGCAGAGTGTCACCCGGCCGGCTCACCCCGCTTGAACCCGTCACCGCGAGTCGAAACCGAAATCGTGCCGTGCTGCGTTTGCGGCAGCCAGGAACACGTCGTGATCGCCCGGGGCCGCGACTTCGAATACGATTCCTGCGCGAACGAATGGGCCTACGTGCGTTGTGCGGGCTGCGGGCATCACTATTTGCGCGAGCGTCCGTCCTCGTCGGCGCTGACCTCCGTGTATCCCCCAAACTATGGAAACTACAGCAACAGCGCGCGGCCCACGCTCGCGTTCCGCATCAAGGCCAGGATGGAGGCCGGCACGCTGCGCAAACTGGCGGCGGGGAGCTCGGCCCGGCCCGCCGTGTTTGATGTGGGCTGTGGCGACGGGCGTTTGCTGGACGGCATCAAGGCGGTCTGTCCCGGCGCGAGTCGTCTGGCTGGCTGTGAGATTTCCAGCTTCGCCGCAGAGAACGCCCGGCGCAAAGGTTACGAGGTTGCGGTCGGAAGTTTTGAATCCCTGGATTTCGCAGCCGAATCCTTCGATCTCATCTTTCTGGTGCAGGTGATGGAGCACTTGGCGGATCCGCCCGCCGCCATAAAAAAAATCGCATTCATGCTTCGTCCTGGTGGTCGCGTCGTCATTGAGACGCCTTCCACAGATTGCTGGGATTTCAGATGGTTCCATCGCCGTTACTTGGGTGGATTTCATTTCCAGCGTCACTTCAACCTTTTCGTTCGCCAGCACTTGGAAAGACTTTTGCGCAATGCCGGGCTGGAGGCCGTTTCCTCCAAGGTTAAGCTGCAACCAGTCCATTGGGTATGGACGGCCCATCACTGGCTGATGGAGAAGGGCGTACCCCCGCTGTTCTACCGCACCTTCAACATCAAGAATCCATTCTGGCTGGCCCCCGCAACTCTGGTGGATGCCATGCAGGTGGTCTTTTTTGGCAGAAGCTCGAACATGCAGGTTATCGCTTGCAAGCCCGTCCCCTTGAAGAGTCCCTAACATAGCAGGCTGCAGTTGATAGATGTGACGCGCCGACCAAGGGCTTTGAGGATTATTCCCATTGATGGGTAAACGAACGAGAATTTACTACCCGTGCCCTTG
>SIBH01000009.1 GCA_009695285.1 Pedosphaera sp. | reverse complement strand
TCCTCGGCGTAAAACTTTTGGACCGCGCCGGCATCGAGCAGTTCCAGTTCAGCGCGGGTCCGCCCAAGCAATTGAGTGAAGCCCTGTCGCTGGAGTTCTCGCCAGATGGCGCTGCCGACGAGTCCGCGATGGCCGGCCACGTAAATTCGTGAGTCCTGTTTCAATTCCATGCCCGGTGGAAATAGCCCGGAACGCGCGGCGAGGCGAATCAAAATTACTGGGCCGCGCGGTTCCGGGCGCATCTGGACACTGTTCTTAAATTACGACGTGAGTGTGGTTCTGGGAGGAAGGCCGACCTGGGAACCCCGGCATCTCTGCCGGCGAGTTCAGGCACGGCTCGGCGGATCGCGCCGGCGAGATGCCGGCACTCTCAGGGCTCCGCCCAAGAACCGGGTCCAGATGCGCCGCGCTGTTCCGCTCAGGCTGTCCCCGGCGGCAGATCGACGCTGCCCGCGTTTTTCAACGCCTAGTGGAGCGCCCCGCCGGTCCGGTGACTGGTGGCCTGGTCATGGGCGGGGGAGATTCGGACCGAGCCGGCCGAGGTGTTTGAGAATTTTCCGGTGCGCGCTGGTGAAGGCGAGCTGTTCCAGTTCCGCCAGCGAACACCAGCGCGCGGATTTGTCGGGCGGGACTTTTTTTAGTTTCGCGCGAAAGGCGTCGAGTTGGATGCGGTAGCGGGTGATGGAATGTTTGATGGAACAGAGCGGTTCGGTGGAGGTGAAGTCGCCGGCCTGGTAGGGCGCGTCACTCCGTGCGTGCCGCTGCTCGACGGAGCCGGTCTCGACGTTTGGAAATTCCCACAGGTGCGCGTTGACCGCGCCGGCCGGCCGCTGGCGCACGAGAAAACGCCCGCGTCGCGTGACGACAAACGCCATGAAACGCCGCGCGGTGGACGTCGCGCGCGGGCCGAGATTCGGCAGCGTCCCGGTAGTGCCTTCGCGGTGCGCGACGCAGGCGGCGCGCACGGGGCAGACCAGACAGCGCGGTTGGCGCGGCGTGCAGATCAGCGCGCCGAGTTCCATGAGCGACTGGTTCAAGTGCGAGCAGGCCGTGGTGGTGTGGACGAGTTCCCCGGCGAGCGTCCACAGGCGCGCGTTGGTTTTCTTCTCCCGCGGATTCGCGGCGATGCCATGCAGGCGCGTGAGGACGCGAATCACGTTGCCGTCGAGAATCGGCGCGGGCTGGTCGAAGGCGATGCTGGCAATCGCGCCCGCCGTGTACCGCCCGATGCCGGGCAGCGCGAGGAGGTCGTCGAACTGCTCCGGGAAACGGCTGCCGTGATTTTCCAAGATCACCTGCGCGGCCAACTGCATGTTCCGCACGCGGGTGTAATAGCCGAGTCCTTCCCAGAGCTTGTGGATTTTGTCCGGCGCGGCGGTCGCGAGCGCGGCGAGGTCCGGCAGTTCGCGCAGCCAGCGTTCCCAATACGGAATCACCGTCTTCACCTGCGTCTGCTGGAGCATGATTTCCGAAACCCAGATCGCGTAGGGATCGCGCGTTCGCCGCCACGGCAGGTCGCGCGCGTTCGCCGCGAACCATTTCAGCAGCGCGCTCGTGAGGCGCTTCGCGTCCACGGCGGAAGGCGAAGGACGAACCTTGAACCTTGAACTTCGGAATTTGAACTTTTCCGGCATCGGCTGCCGAGCATAGGCGGGCGCGACCGGCGACTCAAACTTTGAACTCGAAACTTCAAACGTGAATCTCGAAACTCCCCGTGTGCCACCATTGACCAGCCACACTTGCAAGCTCAACGACGAGCAGGCCGCTGCGCTGCACGCGTGGCTGAAGGAAAGTCATTACGAATTTCGTGAAGTGCCGTACGCGCGTTTTGCCGGCGCGAAGGACAAGCTCAACGTCGTGTTTTACAACAGCGGCAAGCTGGTGGTGCAGGGAAAGGGGACGCAGGAGTTCGTCGAGTTTGTCCTGGAGCCGGAGATTTTGCAGGAGGCGCGGATCGGCTACGAGGCGGTCTTGAATCCCGACCTGCTGCTCCCGCGCCTCGGCGTGGACGAATCGGGCAAGGGCGATTTCTTCGGGCCGCTGTGCGTCGCGGGCGTGTATGTGAACGCCGCCGTGGTCGAGGCGTGGAAGGAGGCGGGCGTGCGCGATTCCAAGAACATTTCCAGCGACCGGAAGATTGCCGCGCTGGCGGAACTGATCCGCGAGACGCCCGGCTGTGTCACGAGCGTGGTGCCCATCGGCAACGAATCTTACAACCGGCTCTACGCGAAAATGCGGAGCGTCAATCCGCTGCTCGCCTGGGGCCACGCGCGCGTCATCGAAAATCTCATGCTGCAAAAGCACCGCATGAACCCGCCGCCGGTGCGCGCGATCAGCGACCAGTTTGCCTCGGACAAAAACACCGTGGCCAAGGCGTTGATGAGCCTGGGCCGTGAAATCGAACTGGTGCAGCGCCACAAGGCTGAGGCCGATCTGGCCGTGGCCGCCGCGTCCATCCTGGCGCGGCACGAATTCGTCACGCGCCTCGCCGCGCTGGAAATACAATTTGGGATGAAGCTGCCGAAAGGCGCGTCCGCCGCCGTGGACCAGGCCGCGAAGGACTTTATCGGGAAGTTTGGCGTGGACGGTCTGGCGAAAGTTTCCAAGATGCATTTCCGCACTGCCCTCCGCGCGCAGGGTCTGCCCGAGCCGCCGAAGACGGAGTGGCGGAAGAAGGGGTGAGTGGCCGTGAACTGGCGCGTGGTTGGAACGCTTTTGTTGAAACCACAACTGGACACGAATCGGGGCCATGAACTTCTGGTGGGGCGAGACACCGTCAAGCCTGCTTTCGAGCGGAGCGAGCGTTCTTCCCGGACGGAATCGGGAAGATGCTCGCTCTGCTCGCACCGCCTGCGGCGATAGAATCGGCTCGACGGAGTCTCGCCCCACCTTTGGGTTTGTGAGAGGGACAACCTCCGGCGGAAGTCGGCGTTCCGAAGCGGAGGTTCAAGGAGAGAAAATTAACCCGGCCAGGTCTTGGGAAACTTCATCCCTGCAATGCCGCGCGCGTGCGCCGGACCAGGTCATTGTCGGAATCGCCGGAGCCTTTCAGATTGAAGACGCTCGCGGCGAGATAGCGGTCGCGCCACGGGGCGGACATTGCGCTGTAATCCTCCAGCACCGCCGCGCTGAACTTGTAGTCGTGCGAGTCGCGGCCTTTCAGGAAAATCAGCCGCCGCGCCGCGTCGGCCAGCGGCTTTGGGTCGGGATTCTCCTTGAGCCAGGACAACATTTTGCGCGCGGCCGTGAGCTTGTCGCTGCTCACGTCGGCGAAAATCTCCTCGATGGCCGCCGCGCCGGAAGCCTTGGTCGGCAGCGGCTCCAGCGTGTCCACATGGAGGCCCTTGTCCTTGCTGCCGCCGCGATAGAGCGGGAGGAAGGCGGCGTTCTGGAGCAGGAGCAGCTTGCGCGTCTCCTCGTCGCGCGTGTGCTGCCAGGCGTAATGCACCGAGTTGGTGAACGTCGTGGCGTGCAGCGCAAAAATCCCCGGCTGACGCATCAGCAGTTCGCCCGCGCCGTCGAAGAACGCGTCGAAAAGCGATTGCGGAGCCACGCCACGGTTCAGCAGTTCCACGACCTTCTCGCTCATGTCCACGGCGGAACCGTCGCGGATGGCTCGCAACATCTCGACGGTGGCGTCGGCGCTGGGCTTGCCGTCGAGCCAGCCCGCGCGGATTTTTTTCGCCGCCTCCAGATTGCGGCGGAACGGACGGTCGGCGGGCAGATCGGCCTTGGCTGGATTTTCCCTGGCGCCCACGCGGTCAAGCTGCGCGAAGACCAGCGAGCGTAAAATCGGTTCCGCGTGCTGCCAGCCGATGGCTTCGAGTGTGCGAAAACTGTTCGTGAGATAAATTTCCTTGTGCCCCAGCTCGCGAAAGTCGCGCACGCCGTAGCGGCAGAGAATTTCAAAAATCTCATGCGCCCCCGCCGTGCGTGCGAGTCCGACGATGGCCGCGTCCGCCGCCGGTTCGTCCCAGTTGTCCATCGCCTCGATCAGCGCCTGCTTCGCGCGCTGGCCCGGCGGAATAGCGGATTCCTCGACCGGCCCCATCGTCCAATTGCCCTCGCGCACGTCGGCGGCCTGGGAATTCTTGAACTGGTCGATGGCCCAGAAGATCGGCAGCCAGCGGTCGGAATCCGGCGAGGACTGGCTGGCGAGATGCGCGGAGTTCACGACCAGCACCGCGTGAAATTTGAAGCCGACCGGTCGCGGTTGGATGTTCCGCACGCCCGCCAGCAGCAGTGCCGCGAGCAGTTCGCGGTACGCCAGCCCGCGATGCAGCCGTGCGCCGACCTCTTCCAGCACGCGGTCGCGCGGCGTGTCTTCCAGCAGGCGCACGAGCGGTTCGATGCCGGGATGGAACTGGACCATTTTCGGTTCCAGCTTCGCCTCGGCGGCGGAGACGGGGCGGAGTTGTGCGAGGAAGCCGAGGTCGCCCGCTCCTGCGAGCGCGGCGGTGCCGGCGGTCATCTTGAGAAAAGACCTGCGGTGCATGGTCATCCTTCTCTGCCCGGCGGCGGGGAATGTCAACGTCGCAGATGGTGAATCCAAACTTCCTGTTTGCGCCACGCGGCATCCGTGGCTAACTAGGCGCGTGGCCAGACCGGCGAAATCACAATGGGATTTCGGTGAATTGTTTTCACCGGGGGAAACGCGCCGCGTGCTCACCGTTGCGGAGTTGACCGGCAACGTCCGCCGCCTGCTGGAAAAAGAGGTCGGCGCGGTCTGGGTCACGGGCGAGATCACCAACCTCCGCGCGCAGAGTTCCGGCCACATTTATTTTTCACTCAAGGACAGCGCCGCGCAGTTGCAGTGCGTCTGTTTTCGTGACGCGGCGCGCGGCACACGCGAGCTGTTGCAGGACGGGCAGAAGGTGGTGCTGCACGGCGACGTGACGGTCTATGAGGCACGCGGCCAGTACCAGTTGATCGTGCAGGAAGTGGAGTTGCAGGGCGTCGGCGCGTTGCAGGTCGCGTTAGAAAAGCTCAAGCAGAAGCTCAAGGCCGAGGGGCTGTTCGCCGTTGAACGCAAGCGCCGCCTGCGTCGCTTCCCGCAGCGCATCGGCGTCGTCACCTCGCCGACGGGCGCGGCGTTGCAGGATGTGCTGCACGTCGTCCAGCGGCGTCATCCGCTGCTCGAACTGATCCTCGCGCCGTGCCGCGTGCAGGGGCAGGGGGCGGCGGAGGAAATCGCGGCGGCCATCCGGCTGCTGAATGAGTTCAACGGCGCGGCGGCGGAACACGACGGGCGGAAGATTGATCTGATCCTGGTGACGCGCGGCGGCGGGAGCCTGGAGGATTTGTGGGCGTTCAACGAGGAGGTGGTGGCCCGCGCAATTTTTGAATCACAGCTTCCGGTCGTCTCGGCGGTCGGGCACGAGATTGATTTCACTATCGCGGATTTTGTCGCCGACGTGCGCGCGGCCACGCCGAGCGCGGCGGCGGAGATCATCACGGAGGCTGCGTTTGCCAGCCGCCAACTGGTGGCCGAGACGGAAAAATATCTGCGCACGATGGTGGAGCAACGGCTCTCCGCCGCGCGGGCCGGCTGGCAGAGCCTCACGCAACGGCTGGTGCGCGCCCATCCGCGCCGCCGGCTGAATGAGCAGTTGCAACGGCTGGATGATCTGCAAACCGCGCTGGCCCGCTGCGCCCGGCAGGGGTTGCGCGCCGAGGCGGTGCGCGGGCGCGATCTTGGCCGGCGGTTGCGCGAGGCGGCGCGGCACGGTTTGCAGAACGAGAAGCTCCGGCTGACCGGCGCGGAGGCGCGGCTGCGGCTGCTCTCGCCGGAAAATGTTCTGGCGCGAGGCTTCTCGATCACGACGGATGCGGCGACGGGCCGGGTGATTCGCGCGGCGCAGGAGGTGGGCGCGGGGCAGAAATTGAAGACGCGGCTGAAATTCGGCGAGGTGCGAAGCGTGGTGGAGGGGTGAACTCAAATTCCGAAACGGAAACCGCTGATCTTCGCTAATCTGCGCTGATGGCAAAACTTGTTGCAGCCCGGGTTCGGGAAAAAGCTTCATCTATATTCCAAGTCCGTCGGATTAGCGTTTATTAGGGAAGATTAGCGGTTCAAAATCGGTTTTCGGTTTATCACGCTAACCGCCGGCCCACTTCCACAGCACGCCGAGCAGGCCGCCGCCCAAAACCACCCAGACCACGTTCCACTTCCATTTCCACAGTCCGAGAAACGCAACCGCCGCCAGCACGACCGCGAACCAGTCCGCACCCGCGTCGGGAAACAACACCTGCCGCCCAAACCAGACCGCCAGGTTCAAGATCACGCCGACCACCGCCGCCGTGACCGCCGAGAGCGCGGTGGTGAGCTTCACGTTGCCGCGCAACTGCTCGATGTGCGGCGCGCCGAGAAAGATCCAAAGGAAGCACGGCAGGAAGGTCGTCCACGTCGTGAGGCCCGCGCCGAGCGTGGCGGCGAGCAGCGGCGGTAAATCACCGGGATGATTCCAGCCGCCGAGGAAGCCGACGAATTGCAGCACCATGATGAGCGGGCCGGGCGTCGTCTCCGCGAGGCCGAGGCCGTCGAGCATCTGGCCCGCGTCCAGCCAGGCGTGCGTCTCCACCGCCTGCTGCGAAACATAAGGCAGCACCGCATACGCGCCCCCGAACGTCACCATCGCCGCCTTGCTGAAAAAAATTCCTTCCTGGAACAGCGCGTGCCGCGTGCCGAGCCAGCCGCCGATGAGCAGCACCGGCGTCCACCAGAGCAGCAGGCAGACGACGCAGACCTTGACCGCTCGCGCCAGCGACGGGCGGGTGTGCGCCCCGCCGTGATCGTCGAGCACGCTGGTCGATGCGTGTCCGCCGATGACGAGAAACTTTTTCCGCCAAAACCTGCCTCCGACCAATCCGATGAGCGCCGCTGAAAGAATGATGAGCGGGAAGGGCAGTTTGAAAAAATAAATTGCCACGAAAGCCAGTCCGGCGAGCGTCCACATCACCTCGTTCTTCAACGCTTTGCCGCCGATGCGGAGCACCGCCGCGCCGACGATGGCGAGCACCGCCGGCTTGAGTCCGTAAAAAACCGCCGCCACCCAGCGCACCTCGCCAAAGGTCACATAGACCCAGCTCAACGCCCAGAGGATGACCGCGGACGGCAGCACGAAGAGCGCGCCGGCCACGATGCCGCCCCAGGTTTTGTGCAGCAGCCAGCCGAGGTAGGTCGCGAGCTGCTGCGCCTCCGGGCCGGGCAGCAACATGCAGTAATTGAGCGCGTGCAGGAACCGGTCCTCGCTGATCCACTTTTTCTTTTCGACCAACTCCTCGTGCATGATAGCGATCTGGCCGCCCGGCCCGCCGAAGCTGATGAAGCCGAGCTTGAGCCAGAAGCGAAACGCCTCGGCGAAGGTCGGATGTTTGGCAGGATGCTCGGACACGCACCGGGAGCCTGCCGGAGGTGCGCGCGGCTGAACATGAATTTTTCTGTGACGACTGCTGATCGGGCGCAGTTGGACACTGTCCTTAGATTCCGAGGTGAGTGTGGTTTGGGAGGGAGGCTGGACCTGGGAGCGCCGGCATCTTTGCCGGCGAGTTCAGGCCCGGCCTGGCGGATTGCGCCGGCAAAGATGCCGGCGCTCCCAGGGCTTCGCACAAGAACAGTGTCCAGTTGCAACCTTGCTGATCCGCGCCACCGGTCTGTCCGTGCCGGTGCCATCGTGGAACGGGTTCATCAGCCCTTGCCGCCGTGCTGGGCGGGCGGTAGCCTGCCGCATGAAAGCGCTTTCCCTGGTTCTCGTCTGCGTTCTGCCGCTCGCCGCCGTGGCCGCGCCTGACGTGACCAATTTCGATGGCACGTCGCCCGGAGAACTGCCCGAGGGCTGGATCGAAGGCGTGACCGGCACCGGCAAGCCGAAGTGGGGCGTGGAGAAATATGCCGCCTCCCCCAGCAAGCCCAAGGTTCTCAAGCAGTCCGGCCGAGGTGATTATCCATGGTGCGTGAACACGAACGTGACGCGGTTGACCAACGGTTTCGTGCAGGTGAAGTTCAAGGCGCTCGCCGGCAAGGAAGACCAGGCGGCCGGACTCATCTGGCGCTGGCAGGACGGCGACAATTACTACGTGGCCCGCGCCAACGCGCTCGAAAACAACGTGACGATTTACCACATGATCAAGGGCCGGCGGTCGTCGTTCAAGAGCGTCCACGCGAAAGTGGCCCCGGACCTCTGGCACACCTTGCGCGTCGATTTCGACGGCCCGCATTTCGTGGTCACGCTCAACGGCCGCGTCGTGCTCGAGGCGGACAATGATAAGATCACCAGCGGCGGCGCGGTCGGCCTCTGGACCAAGGCCGACAGCGTGACATTGTTCGATGATTTTTCCTGGGAGAAAAAGCCGGAGTGAGGCGAAGGGGAGAAATAAAGTGCGTAGTGCGGAATTTTGGAAGCCCCGTCCGTCCCAAATCTGCGGGAGGTTTATCGGAACTGTTTCCAGATGCGCCTGGAATTGGTCGTTGCGACAAATTCCGGTTGAAAACTCCCGCCGCCGCCCGCAAATTGCCGCCATGCAATCTGTTTTTACGGGACCTGTCTTCGTGGTGCGCGACAACATCGACACCGACCAGATCATCCCTGCGCAATTTTTGAACCTCGTCCCGACCATCCCCGAGGAGTATGAGAAGCTCGGCGCCTACGCGCTCTGGGGCCTGCCCGAATCGCTCTACCCGGCCCGCTTCGTCAAGGAAGGCCAGCTTGATTCGGAGTTTCCGATTGTCGTCGGCGGCAAAAATTTCGGCTGTGGCAGCTCCCGCGAGCACGCGCCCATCGCGATGGGTTCGGCGAAATGCCGGATCGTGCTGGCGGAAAGTTTCGCCCGCATCTTCTTCCGCAACTGTGTCGCTACTGGCGAACTTTATCCCTGCGAAAGCGTGGACCGTCTCTGCGACGTTCTGAAAACCGGCGACGTCGTCACCGTCGATCTCGACGCGGCGACCGTGAAAAGCCACGCCACCGGCCAGACCTATTCTTTCAAGCCGCTCGGTGATGTGCGCCCCGTGGTCGATGCCGGCGGCTTGTTCAATTACGCCCGCGCCCAGGGAATGATCGCGGCGGCGTGAACGAGGGCCGATGAACCTCGCCGACATTCGCAAGGAGTACACGCAGGCTGGCCTGCGACGCGCCGAGCTCGATCCCGATCCGCTCACGCAGTTCCAAAAATGGTTCCGGCAGGCGGAGGAGTCGGGCGTGCTCGAGCCGAGCTGCATGACCCTCGCCACGGCGGACAAGTCCGGCCGCCCCTCCGCGCGCACCGTCCTGCTGAAAAACGTGGACGAACGCGGCTTCGCCTTTTTCACCAACTACGAAAGCCGCAAGGGCCGCGAGTTGGCCGAAAATCCCCGCGCCGCGCTGGCCCTGCACTGGCGCGAACCGGAGCGCCAGGTGTGCATCACCGGCGACGTATCGAAACTTTCCCGCGCCGAGTCCGAGAAATACTTTCACAGCCGCCCGCGCGGCAGCCAGCTGGGTGCGTGGGTCTCGCGCCAGGGCGAGGTGATCGCCAGGCGCGACGTCCTGGAAAAAGAACTGGCCATGCTCGAGAAAAAATATCCGGATGAAGTCCCGCTGCCGCCGCACTGGGGCGGCTACATGCTCGCGCCGGATGAAATCCAATTCTGGCAGGGCCGCCCCGACCGGCTCCATGACCGCTTCCGTTACTCGCGCCAGTCCGGCTGCGGCTGGAAAATCGAGCGGCTCGCGCCGTAGCGGGCGCAAGGCCGGCGCAACCACGGATGGACACGGATTTTCCCAGGCCAAGAGCAATCTGGATAAGGCCAATGCCCGATGAGTTTCGGTGGAATCCATCGCTCCGGTTCCGCGCACGTTCCTTCGCCGCCGTCCTGTGCCACCGGATGCCTTTGCATGTCGAGATGTCGCCCGTCCGGCCCCCTCTCACAGCGGGAGAGGGCCGGGGTGAGGGTGAACGGCCACGACCTCAAACCAAGTGCAAGAAACTGTGATGCGCTCCGGGCCAGGAGATTCTCTCGCCCCGCGCGCGGGAGTCTACTACGCTTCGCCAACACCAGTTCAATCTGTTAAGAAATCTATGACCAGATCATTCTTCTGCCGTGTCCTGGCCGTCACGTGGCTGGCTCCGCTGGCCGCCCTCGCCCAGATCAACATCACCGGCGTCGCCGACAAGGGCACTTACAACGACACCGCCACTCTCACCGTCGGCACGCAGGCCGGCTACACCTACAGCGCCACCTTGAACGGGCAGCCCATCGCCACTGGCGCGCCCGTCATCGTGAACAAGCCGGACTTCTACGAACTGCGCGTGGCCGCCGCCAACGTGACCAACAGTGCCGTCACCGGCCAGTACCTGCGCTTCATTGTGCTCGCCAGCGCGCGCGCCGGCACCGAGTGGGGCCTCCCGGCGCACGTGCCGTGGCCGGTCATCCCTTCGGCGGCGGCGGAGTTCGCGGGCGCGCGGCTGCGGATCAGCACGCCGGCGAATTTCCCGGCCGGCTACGAAATCCCCGTCGTGGCATGGGTCGTGGACGCGGACAACCACGCGGTGCGCGCGAACGGTTCGCTGGCCGCCGCCGGCCAAAATTCCATCGCGCTCAAGCGCGGCGTCGGGTCCGGTTTCCTCGCCTCGAACCAGCCTCCCGGCCTGCTCAACTACACGCCGATCATCGGTGGCGTGACGACCAACCAACCCATCCAGATCGAGGCAGCCACCACCTGGACCAGCGTTTCCGGCGTCCTCGCCGGAGCCACCGTCTGGCCTGACCACTCGCGCATCCGCGTCACCGGCCATCTCGCTGTGCCCGCAGGCAGCACGCTGACGATTGGCGTGGGCAGCATCATCCTGCTCAACGGCGGCATGAACATCACCAACGACGGTGCGATCACCGTCAACGGCACCATTGCGCAGCCCGTTGTCTTCATGCCGAGCTCACGCAGTCAGCCGTGGGGCGGATTTTTCATGCGGACGAGCGGTGGTTCTATCAACGCCTCCGGCGCCATTTTCGTGGCAAGCGGCGCGGCCCAGACTGGCGGCCCGGGCCATCGCTCCGAGCAATGCCTCTTCCTCGTGGACAACTCTCCCAGCGTGACCCTCACCGACTCGGCGGCCATTTATCTCGCCGGCCAGTTCGGCCACGCCTACGCCGGCGGCACCTTCACCCTCACCCGCTTTCTCCTGCAACGCGCCACCACCGGCGGCGAATACACTGGCGCCACCTGGCGCGTGAACGACAGCGCCTTCATCGAGTTCCCGGACGACTCGGTGAATTTCGTCGATGGCGACAACGACGCGCTTTATTTCGTCAGCACCCCGGCCGCCGGCGGCGTCAACTTCACCAACACCCTTATCGGCTGGACCAAGGACGACGGCGTGGACAGCGGCGGCAGCGGCTACGGCCCGTTGCGCTACCAGAACTGCTGGATCGAGGCCACCTTCCATGAGGGCAACTCCCTTTCCGGCTACAAAGACACGCGCGCGTGGGACACTGTTTACATCAACTGCGGCCAGGGCCTTGAGGACGGCTACAATGGCCCGACCGGCCGCGTCGAACGCTGCGTCTTCGCCGTGAACCAGGTCGGCACGCGCCACGGCGACAACTACGACAACATCGGCAACTACGACGGCCGGCTCACCGTCACGAACTGTTTCCTCCTCTGGAATCATCACGACGTCTTCGGCTACAACTGGCGCGCCGGCGCGGGCAACGGCTGGACCCAGGCCGTCGGCCAGATGTTCATCTCGAACAACAAGCTCACCAGCGCCGACACGAACTTTCCGAACAACTCCGTCTGGAATCCCGCTACCGACGCCGCGCTCCTCGCGCCCTACGGCGCGAAGGGCCGCGTCGGCGTCGCCCTCGCCGTGCGCGCCGGACAGAACACCCTCGGCAGCTTCCCTAACGGCGTGCCCGTCGGCCTGAGCATGTTTTGCACGAACGAAGTGACCGTCGATTACGCGATCGACAGCACCGACGGGACGCACCTCGCGGGCGTCCTTCATTTTGTGCCCGGCCAGATTCAGAATTACATCCCCGTCCCGTCCGGCTTCAGCGGGGTGCTGCAGATCGCGCTGCTGAATCCGGTGAACGCGGACTTGACCGGCGCCCGCATGCTCTTTTTTCAGAACATCACCCCGGCCGTCGCACAGGTGCTCTCGCCGTTGGGCGCGAATTGGAAGTATCTCGACAACGGCACCGAGCAGGGCGCGGCGTGGCGCGCTGCCGCCTTCAACGACGCGGCGTGGGCCAGCGGTCCGGCGCGGCTGGGCTTCGGGACGGATCAGTCGCCGCTCGGCACCACCATCAACCGCTTCGTCACCGGCGGCAGCGGGCCGCAGATTACGAACTTCTATTTCCGCCGCTCCATCAACGTGACGAATCCCGGCGCCTACTCCACCATTCAGTTCCGTTACCAGCGTGATGACGGCTGCATCGTTTATCTCAACAGCAATGAAGTGTTCCGCAGCAACATGCCGGCGGGCAGCGTCACCGCGACCAACTTCGCCAGCACCACCGTCAGCGGGATCCCGGCGGCGCTGACGTTTTACACCAACACCATGTCCGCGACGAACCTCCTCGCCGGCACCAACGTCCTCGCCGTCGAAGTCCATCAATCCACCTTCAATTCCAGCGACCTCGGCTGGCAAATGGAACTGACCGGTCTGCCGGCCTCGTCGCAAACCCGCGTGAACATCTCGCGCCTCGGCCCCAGCGTCCTCCTCTACTGGACCGACCCCACCTTCACCCTCGAACACACCACCGAGGTGGCGAACCCGGCGTCGTGGGCCCCCGGCGGTGCCGCCAGCCCCGTCGCTTTCGACCCCGCCGACCCGCGCCGCTTCTTCCGGCTGAAGAAATAGAGGGGGACGTTTGCCGGACGGCACAGTGAAAAAGGGCCGGGTGCGAAACAGATGCCGCGTTGGAGTCCGGGCTTGCGACTGTTTGTTCCTCGCGCGCGAGGCCCGGCGTTCCGTTCGTCAAGAACTCGCCCGGCCACCGCTCACCCAAACTGCAGTTTCGTCGTGGCCGCCTCGGCATCCCAGCCGCGGGTCGGTTTGCTCGTGATCGAGCCAACGTCCTTGATGGAAATTTGACGGCCCCGGGTCTTCGGCCCTTTCACGTCCACCTCGGCGGGGTTGCAGGTCTGCTGCGAAATCTTTTGATGAGGCGCGGGCTTGTAGCGGATGAACAGTTCCTTGGGCGTGTCCGGCTCGAAGAACAGGATGCGGGATTTATCCGGGATGCAGAAATATTCCTTGTTCAGAATAGTGCCGCCAAAGGTGAAGCGTTTCAGGTAGCTGGCGTCGCGGTCGGTGTAGGCGCAGGTGAAGATGCGCTCGCGATCCGGCAGCCCGCAATAGAACAGGTCGGGGCCGACAAAAAGTTTTTCCGGCAGCTCCACCATCTTGTAGTGGCCGTCTTTGAAGATGAGCAGGAGCTTGTCGAACTTGGTGCAGTCCACGCGGAATTCCTCGCCGGCAACCTTGTAGCCCACGTATCCGCTCTCGCGGTCGTAGGCGATCTTGAAGGCCTTGAACGCGGCCTCCTTCACATCGATCTCCTCGTGCCGGCTCGACTTGGTGGTGAGGCGCGGATAGAGCGGGCCGTATTTTTCCAGCAAGGCTTCGAGGTGCGCGATGGCAAACTTGGTGACGTTCTTGAGGTGCTTGCGGGTCTCCTCCAGTTCGGCCCTGGTCTTCTCCATCTCCGCCCGGTGCTGGTTGATGTCGAAGAGTGAAATACGGCGGATACGAACCTGGAGCAGACGGTCCACGTCTTCGGCGGCGAGCTCCCGGAGCAGTTCCTTGCGGAACGGCTTGAAGCCTTCATGGACGGCGGCGAGGACGGCGTCATTCGTCTTGCACTGCTCGATCTTTTTGTAAATGCGTTCCTCGATGAAGATGCGTTCGAGGGTGCGGAAGTGGAGTTCGTCCTCGAGCTGCTTCTGGCGGAGTTCGAGTTCGCGCTTGAGCAGGGCGACGAGCTGCGCGGCGTTTTCGCGCAGAATGTCGCTCACGGTCATTTCCACCGGGCGGTTTTCTTTGATGAGGATGATGCGGCTGGCGATGGTGACTTCGCAGTCGGTGAAGGCGAAGAGAGCATCGACGAGCTGTTCGGCGCTCACGCCCTGTGGTGCGCGAATCTCGATCTCGACGGACTCGGAGGTGAAATCGTTGATCGACTTGATCTTGATCTTGCCCTTGCGCGCGGCATCCTCGATGGAGCCGATGAGCGAATCGGTGGTGGTGGTCGGCGGCAGCTCCTTGATGACGACGGAGGCGTCGTCCTTGATCTTGATCTTGGCGCGGACCTTGATGCTGCCCTTGCCGTCCTGATAATCGCGCGCGTCCATCAGGCCACCGGTGAAGAAGTCGGGCAGGCATTTGAACGACTGCTTCTTGAGGATGGCGACCTGCGCTTCGAGCAGCTCGGGAAAATTATGCGGCAGGATGCGCGAGGACATGCCGACGGCGATGCCCTCGGTGCCGAGCATGAGGAGCAGGGGCAGTTTGCAGGGCAGGGTGACTGGCTCCTGGTTGCGGCCGTCGTAGCTCGGCACGAACTCGGTGATCTGGTCGTTGAAGAGTTCCGTGCGCGCGAGTTCGGTGAGCCGGCACTCGATGTAGCGGGGCGCGGCGGCGACATCGCCGGTGAAGACGTTTCCGAAATTCCCCTGGCCCTCGATGAGGTAACGCTTGTTGGTCAGCACCACGAGCGCATCGCCGATCGAGGCGTCGCCGTGCGGATGATATTGCATGGCGTGACCGACGACGTTGGCGACCTTGATGAAGCGGCCGTCGTCCTTTTCGTGCAAGGCCCAGAGGATGCGGCGTTGCACGGGCTTGAGGCCGTCCGCCAGCGCGGGGATCGCGCGGTCACGGATGACGTAGGAGGCGTAGTCAAGAAACCCGCGATCCACTCGGCGATGCAGGGGCAGTTCGATCTTACCCGGCGAGAAAGGATGCTGCGGAATGGCCGGCACCTCCTCGGCGAGGACGTGGGCGCCGTTGCCGTTGGCCGCGGGCGCGGCCGGGTCGGCGGCGGGAAGGTCAGGCTGGTCGGTCGGCTTTATTCGTTTGGCTGCGCTCATGTTATTGGCGCGGGATTAAGCAGAAAAAGGGGAGCGATGGCAAGAGTGCAGGGCGAAAGTTTTTGCAGGCCGAAAGGCGAAAAATATCTGCGTTCATCCTGGTTCATCTGCGGTTGCATCCGGCGGTCCGCAGTGGCTATCAGCGCGGCTTCGTCACCACGCCTTTGAGGATGACCACCTGACCTTCGCCCAGCTTGATCCGGTCGCCGTTGGGCTTGATGAGGGTGCCGTCGCCCAAGACCTTCCTACCGTCGTTCATGGTGATGCTGCGGGCGGGATTCGACCTCCAGCCGCGCGCCGTCTTTCTGCACGATCACGTTGCCGCCTTGCAGGGTGACGCTGTCGCGGGCCGGCTGTTTGCCGCCGGCCAGGGGGAACAATTCTCCATCCAGCAACCGGCGCGGTGAACTGCCCGGCAGAGTGATCTTGCCGTCGGGCGACACGATAGCTCCGTCGTCGAGTTTCAAAGGCTCGCGCACGTCTGCGGCGGCACTGTCCTTGAACACCGCCACGCGCCCGCGGCTCAACGTGACGTGATCGATCACCAGCTAGATGCTGCCATCGGGCCCGCGCAAGCTATCCGCGGCGTGGTGAACAGCCTGGGCGTGTCCGGCACCGTCCCCCGTGGCGCAGGTTTCCCAACCTGCTGCATCGCCGATTTCCAAATCGGCAGGCCGTGCGCAGTCCCGCCGTGTCCGCGAAAATTAACATTTCCCGCCACGCCTTTCTCCGTCATGGTGCTGGAATGGGCAAACGACGTGAGGCGCGGGAACGCGCCATCCAATTTTTATTTCAGCACGACCTGAATCCGCCGGAGAATCTCGAACTGGCGCTCGCGCACTTCTGGAATTCCCAGCGCGCCGTCGCGCTCGCCGAGGAAAAGGGCGACGCCCAGTGGGGCGAAAAAGTCGAACTCCCGCCCGCGACCGCCGAGGAAACAGCCACGCGCCTCTTCGCCGATCCGCTGATTCGCGGCACGCTGGAGCACCGGGACGAGGCCGACGAGTTGATCAAGAAGCACGCGAAGAACTGGGACCTCCACCGCATCGCCGCCGTGGACCGGAACATCATGCGCTTGGCCATCTACGAAATGCTCCATCGCGACGACATTCCGCCCGTCGTCAGCATCAACGAGGCGGTGGACATCGCGAAAAAATTCTCCACCGAGGACAGCGGCAAGTTCGTCAACGGCATCCTCGACAAGATTAAAGGCGATCTCCTGCGCCCGGCGAGGATCGTGAAATGAAGACGGCCCGCACTCATTCCGCACTCCACGTTCCGCACCCCGCATTTTCATAATGTTCGCCGACCTCCATCTGCACACGAATTTCTCGGACGGCACCTACACGCCGGAGGAACTGACCGGCCACGGCCGGCGTCTCGGCTTCGCTGCGCTCGCCCTGACCGATCACGACACGATGGAAGGCTGCGCCCGCATGGCGGTGGCCTGCGCCACGGCGGGCATCGAGTTCATTCCTGCCAGCGAGTTCACCGCCGAACACGAAAACATCGAACTGCACCTCCTCGGTTACTTTCTCGACACCACGCATCCACGCCTGCTGTCGGAGTTGGCGAAGTTTCAGATCGTCCGCCAGCAGCGCATCCGCGAAATGGTTGCCCGCCTCAACGCCCTCGGCATCCCGCTGGCCGCCGAGGCCGTCTTCGCGCTCGCGAACTGCGCCGCGCCCGGACGCCCGCATGTCGCCCGCGCTCTCGTGCAGGCGAAACAGTGCGCCACGCTCGACGAGGCCTTCGACCGGTTTCTCAAGAAGGGCAAGCCCGCCTGGGTGCCGAAGTTCAAAATCTCCGCGCCCGACGCCATCGCGCTCATTCACGAGGCGGGCGGTCTGGCCGTGCTCGCGCATCCCGCGCTGAACAAGAGCGATCACATCATCCCCGCGCTCGTCGCGGCCGGCATGGACGGCATCGAGTGTTTCCACTCCCGCCATTCGACCGCGACCAACGAGCATTACCTGATGATCGCTGACCAGTACCACCTGCTCGTCACCGGCGGCTCCGACTGTCACGGCATGAACAAAGGCAAGCCGCTCATCGGCACCGTCAAACTTCCTTACAGCCACGTCCAGCAGATGAAAGACCTCCTCGCCCGCCGCGCGACGGCCGGCGGCGGCAAACTCGTGAACCCGGCTCCTCGTTCTTAGTCCTTCGACCTTCCTCATGGGCCTCTTCCAAAAATTCAAAGCCGGCCTGGCCAAAACCCACGCCCAGCTCACCCACGAAATCAAGCGCATCATCACGCGCTCGCCCAGGCTAACCGCCTCCTCGCTGGAGGAACTTGAGGCCGCGCTGCTCGGCGCCGACCTCGGCGTCAGCATGACCGCGCAAATCCTCGCCGCCGCCAAAGTGGCCTTCGAGACTCAGGGCCGCACCGGCCTCGACTTCCTGGAAATCGCCTCCCGCGAAGTGCAGTCCAGCCTTTCCGCGAACCACGCCGCGCTCCGCAAAAATCCCGCCGGCCTCACTGTCATCTCTATCGTCGGCGTCAACGGCACCGGCAAAACCACCACCAGCGCCAAGCTCGCCAGGCTCATCCAAACCCGCGGCGAAACCGTCCTCCTCGCCGCCTGCGACACCTTTCGCGCCGGAGCCATCGAGCAACTCAAGCTCTGGGGCGCGCGCCTCAGCGTCGAAGTCATCGCCGGTGCGGACAAGGCCGACCCCGCCGCCATCGCGCACGACGCCGTCACCGCCGCGCTCGCGCGTCACGCCCATTACCTGCTCATCGACACTGCCGGCCGCCTGCACACCAAGCACAATCTGATGAAGGAGCTTGAGAAGCTACACCGTGTGCTCGACAAGAAATTTCCCGGCGCGCCGCATGAAGTCCTGCTCGTGCTCGACGGCTCCACCGGTATGAACGCCATCAATCAGGCGCGGGAATTTCACAAGTCCGTTCCGCTCACCGGCCTCGTCATCACCAAGCTCGACGGCACGAGCAAGGGCGGCGCGGTCGTGGCCATCCAGCGCGAACTCGGCATCCCGATCAAGTTCATCGGCCTCGGCGAACAGCCCGACGACCTGCAGCCCTTCGACGCGAAGCAGTTCGCCGAGGCGTTGTTTTCAGAAAAGGAATAGGCCCGGCCATCCGCCTATCCCGCCGCTTGAAATTTCAAAGACGCGGCGAAGGATTCTCCTTCTCCCCGGGGGAGAAGGCCGGGATGAAAATTCTCCGAACGAAAGTTTCCCATTTTGAACCCCTGAACCGGGATGGCAGAGTTGGCGCAGGCGTCCGCGCCTGCGGCCTCGCCTTCTCTGCTGCGTTATTTCCTACTGCATGGATTCGGCACAGAGTCGCCAGCCGGTCCCAAGCCCGACACCACTCGCTACTGCTGCGGGACACAGTCCCGCGCTCCGGGGATTTGCCAGAATGCGCGCAATCAGGACTCGACAATGTCCCCGTTCTGTTTAAGAAAGCTGCGAAACCAACAAGGACAATCATCATGCTAAACCATAAAAATTATTTCATCAAAGAACGGGTGGGCTTCATGAAGCTCGTCGATACCTACGACATCCTCGATCCCGAAACCCAGCAGGTCATCGGCACCGCCAAGGAAGAGCCGGGCTGGACGCAATACCTGCGGATGCTGGTGAACAAACAGATGCTGCCGACCACGCTGAACGTATACGAGAATGGCGGCACGGTTCCCGTCTTCACGATTCACCGTCCGATGGCGTTCTTTCGCTCGAAAGTCCGCGTGACCGGCGCCGGCGGCGTGCCGCTCGGATATTTCAAAAGCAAACTCTTCAGTTTCGGCGGCGGCTTCTGGGTTTTCGACAACGCCGACCAGAAGGTGGCCGAAGTCAAAGGCGACTGGAAGGGATGGAACTTCAAGCTCCTCTCCACCGGCGGAGCCGAACTGGGCACGGTCACAAAAAAATGGGCTGGCTTCGGCAAGGAACTGTTCACCTCGGCGGACAACTACATGATTTCGCTCAGCGCCCACGCCGAAGGCAGCAGCGCCGCGAGCCTCCTGCTGCTGGCCGCCGGACTGGCGATTGACGTGGTTTTCAAGGAGAAAGGTTGAGCGCCGGCGCTGCGGCGAAATTCTTTTTGAATCGGGGCGGATGGTAGTTTTTTGACCGCAGGCATCAAGCGATGAAAGTTTGTTTGGAATATCGGTGCGAAAGAATTAGGCTGGCCCCATGAAAATGAGACTCTTGGTGGAATACGATCCGGAGTGCCGTCGCTGGGCGGCTTCGATCCCGGAGTTGCCGGGCTGTGCCACGTCGGGAGACAGGGAAACCGAAGCCATCACCAACGCCCGTGAGGCGCTGGCCCTGCGGTTCGAGCCGGTGGAACTCAAACTTTCGTCGAACAGCAAGCTGGTGGAACTGGCCATCGAGTGAGCGAGCGTTTTCCAGGGCTTAACGACAAAGAGGTGACAACCGTGCTCAAGGCGCATGGCTTCGCGGTGGCCAGCCAAAAGGGCAGCCAAAAGGGCAGCCACCAAAAATGGCGGTACACCGATGGCCGGCAGGTGATCGTGCCCTTTCTCGGTTCAAAACCGATCCCCATCGGAACATTGAAAAGCATCGTCAAAGGTTCGGGCCTCGACGAAGAACATTTCTGCTGACCGTGCATCTGGCTCATCTCCGACTCCGCGACTTCCGCAATTACGCGCGGCTGGACGTGGATTTTTCGCCCGGCTTCCACGTCCTGCTCGGCGACAACGCGCAGGGCAAGACGAACATTCTCGAAGCCGTCTATCTGCTCGCCACACTGCGCTCGTTTCGTGGTGTCGGCGGCGCGCAGATGATCCGGCACGGCGCGAAAGGCTGGTTCGCCGGCGGCACCGTGGTGGCGCAGGGCGAGCGCGAGATCAAAATGTACTGGTCGGCGCGCGAACGGAAACTCAGCCTCGACGCGCAGCCCGTTCGCAAGCTCACGGATTACCTCGGCGCATTGCGTGCGGTGGTTTTTTGCACGGAAGATTTGCAGCTCGTGAAAGGCGCATCGCGCGGACGCCGCCGGTTTCTGGATCTGCTCCTCGCGCAGACTTTCTCCGGCTATCTGCCGCTGTTGCAGCGTTACGCGCAGGCGCTGCGCTCGCGCAACGCCTTGCTGAAGCAACGAGCACCGGACGAGACCGCGCTGGAAAGTTTCTCCCGCGAACTGGTGAAGCTCGGCGAGGAACTCACGCGCCATCGCCGCGAACTGATTCCGCGTCTCTCGCCGCTCGCGCGCCTCGCCTACCGGCGCATCGCGAACGACGCGGAGGATTTGCGCCTCGAATATCAGCCCAGCGTGAAGCGCGATTTCGCCGTCGAACTCGCGCAGGCCTGCGACCGCGAGCGCACCTACCGTTCCACGCTGGTCGGCCCGCATCGCGACGAGGTGCAACTGCTGCTCAACGAAAAGTCCGCCGCACAGTTCGGCAGCGAAGGCCAGAAGCGTTCCCTGGCCATCGCGCTAAAAATGGCGCAGGCTGAATATCTGACCGGCCTACACGGCTCGCCGCCCGTGCTGCTGATCGACGATGTGATGGGCGAACTCGACGCGAAACGGCGCGCCGGCCTACTGCCGTTGCTGGAGCGGGCGAACCACGCGCGCGGCCAGGTGTTCATGACCTGCACCGAGGAGAACTGGCCGCAGGAGCTGGGCCGCGATTTGCAGCGGTGGGAGGTGAAGGGCGGGGCGCTGGGGAAGATTTGATCTGGAAGAAACACCGAGCATCCAACATCGAACATCGAACGCCCAACAACTGGGGCGGCCAGGGTTGGTTGTTTCCTATCAACCTTTCCTCTTGGACGCTCACCGCTTCCGCCACCAGAACATCAGTTCCAGTCCGGTGCGGTTTGGATAAGAGCGCGGCACCCATTCCTGGAGCAGTTCGAAGTGCGGCGAAAAACGTTCCAGCAATTCCTCGCGGGTGGTGCCGAAGGGCGGGCCTTCCTTGTCGGGAATGAGATAGTTCACCGCGAGATAATTGCCGCCCGGCCTGAGCCAGCGGCGCGCGGCCTGCACGTAATCTTCCCGGCGCGCGGGATCGATCGCGCAAAACAGCGTGTGCTCAAACACCCAGTCGAACGGTTGCGCCGGTGAGCCGCCGAGAAAATCGCCCAGTTGAAATTTCGCGGCCAGGCCCGTACCGGCGGTGCGCTCATGCGCCAACCGGACGGCCGAGGGGGCGACGTCGAAGCCGGTCGCACCGAAGCCGGCGGCGGCCCAGGCGCGCACGTCGTGGCCGAGGCCGCAGCCCGGCACAAGTACGGAGCCGTGTGGCAGTTGCGGCTGCGCGGCGAGAAAATCTACCAGCCCCGGCGAGGCTTCGCCCTTGTCCCACGGCATGTCTTGGGCCTGATATTTCGCCTCCCAGTCGGTGGTGCTCATCGGTGGTGCGGAAGGTTGGCCGGAACCGTGGGCGTCACGGTGCAAGCTGGCGCGGCTTCATGCTGAACGCCAGGGCGCGTCGCGTCGCCTCGCAATTGTCGGCGTCGAAGAAATCAACCGGATTGAAGTCGTCTGTCAGCACGCGGCCATGCCGGGGATTGGTGGCGCGCAGCGTGTCGAAGGCCGACGCGACTTGGCTTCGCACCGCCGGATGGATGCGTTCCAGATCGGGCGTGCGCAGCAGCTTCAACTCCGGCACGTCGCCGGCGATGAAGAAGGTGTTTCCGTGCAGGGCCGCGTGAATGACCACGCTCGGAAAGACCGCGCGCAGAGTCTTGTCCAGCGACGCGGTGAAATAATCCTTGTCCGCCTCAAATTTTCCGAAGCAGTTTATCACCAGCACACCGCCGGGCCGCAGTATGTGCCGCACGCCCGCGAACGCCTCGCGCGTCATCAGGTGCGAGGGGTTCGAGTCGCCCAGAAACGCGTCGAGCACCACGGCGTCATATTTTTTTTGGGTGCGGTTCACGAAATAACGCCCGTCGCCGATGGTGATGTTCAACTGTTCCGGCTTGAGGCCGAAATATTTTATCGCGACCGGCACCACCGCCGGATTGATCTCCACCACGTCCACCTGCACGCCGGCGCGCGCGAACTCCATCGGCACCACGCCCACGCCCATGCCGATGCAGAGCACGTCCGCGATGTTCGTGGTGTAGGCGCGGGCGAAGTCGTGGAGCGCGTAGGTGAACATCGAGAGGCTTTGGCCCGAGGCCGAGTCGTAGGTGTTCTGCCAGAGGAAATCGTTCAGATAAAATCGTTCTGTGCTGTTCGTGACGGTGAGCACCTGGAGGCGGCCGAAGTTGGAGTTGCCGCAGAACAGTTCGACATAGCTGGGGTGATGAAAGCGGTCGCTCCGCATGCCGAACCAGCCGAGGCCCGCGCCCGCCAGCGCCACCAGCGCGACCAGCCCCGGCGCGGATGATGGGCGGCCCCAGCCGAAGAGATACCCGGCGCAGATCAGCATCAGGAGGAGCGCGGTGAGAAACATTGTCAGCGAATTCGGCAGGTAGGGGATGGTGAAGTAGCCGATCAGGATCGTGCCGACGAAACTGCCGAGCGTGCTGACGGCCGTGAGCCGGCCGACGTTGCCGCCGACGCCCGCGACCGTCGAGGTGAGGACGTGGACGAAGAACGGCCCGACCATGGCCAGCAGCGCGAGCGGGACGAAAAAGAGCAGGGCCGACGCGAGCAGCGTGCCGACGGCGAGACTGCCGTCGCGACTCAGGTCGAGGCACCAGTAAGCGACTGGTTCGCACAGCGGGATGTTGGCGGTGAGATAAACGGCAGCGAGCAGCACCGCCCAGTAGAGGCGCGTCGGCCGGGGCGAACGGGTGACCAGCCAGCCGCCGGCGTAGTAGCCGCAGGACAGGGCCACCAGCGTCACGGCGATCTGCGCCGTCCAGACGAAGTGCGAAGTGCCGACGTAGGGCGAGAGCATTTTCGCGCCGAGAATTTCCACGATCATCACCACGGCCCCCGTCACGGCGGCGGTGAAATAGAGGTAGCGGCGCAGGCCGGCGGGCAGCGGGGCCGGGGCGGCCGGGGCGGTGGAATTTTTCACGCGCCTGTTCTACGGGGCAAAAGGCGCGGCGGCAAGCTGGAGAATTATTTTTCATAAGTCGTGAACTGGGAGCGCTGGCGTCCCGCCGGCTGCCCTTGCGCCAGCGCTCCCAGGTGTCCGCCCGTCTCTGGCCGGTCGCCGGTGCCGTCTCCTGATCGGGCCGCGCCGCCTTGACATCGCCGGGACCATCCCCAAAGCTTCCGCCCTAATTTATGGCCGAGCCGAAAGAAAATTTATTGATGGAGAAGATCGTCTCCCTGTGCAAACGCCGGGGGTTCATCTACCAGTCGTCGGAAATCTACGGCGGCATCAACGGTTTTTGGGATTACGGCCCGCTCGGTGCGGAGCTGAAACGCAACCTGCGCGACGCCTGGTGGCATTCCATGATGCGCCAGCGCGAGGATGTGGTGGGACTCGATGCGAGCATCATCATGCACCCGATGGTCTGGAAGGCGAGCGGGCATGTGGACACGTTTGCGGATCCGATGAGCACTTGTAAGCACTGCAAAAAGCTGATTCGCGCCGATCAGTGGTGGCCGCTGATGTGCGAGCAGCAATGGACGCAATCGCTGGCCGCGTTGACCGAACCGGTCACGAACCGCTTCAACACCGGCGACCTGCTCAAGTGGGCAAAAGGCAAGGGCAAGCAACTCGCGCCTAATCTCGCCTTGGTTCGTAATCCTGAAGTCACAATTTCCTGGCTGGTGCAGGAGGCGGAGAAGGGCAAGAACCCGACGGACGCGCGTGAATTTTATCTCTATCTTGCGACCGAGCAACTGGGCGCGACAGGTTTCATCACGCCCTGTCCGCACTGTGGCGGCGAATTGACCGAACCGCGTCCGTTCAACCTGATGCTGCAAACGCATTATGGCCCCGTCGCCACGGACGAGAACATCGCCTATCTCCGGCCCGAGACCGCGCAGGCCATCTTCGTTCAGTTCAAAAACGTGTTTGATTCGTCGCGCGTGAAGGTGCCGTTCGGCATCGGCCAGATCGGCAAAGCGTTTCGCAATGAAATCACGCCGCGCAATTTCACCTTTCGCTCGCGGGAGTTTGAGCAGATGGAGCTGGAATTTTTCATCCGGCCCGATGAGGCGACCGAAGCCTTGCACGGCACGGTGGCGACGGTGCCGACGCAGGGGCATCCCGGCGAACCGCAGCCGAACTGGGGTTGGCAGGCGTGGCATCAATACTGGGTCGAGGAGCGCGTGCGCTTCTACGAGAACATCGGACTCCCGCGCCCCACGCTGGGCTTTCACCTTCAGACTTCAGCAGAACTTGCGCACTACGCCCGCGCCTGCACGGACATCCTGTTCAAGTTCCCCTTCAGCAAGGAGGAGGATGGCACGATCAAGGGCGATGAACTCGAAGGCATCGCGGCGCGCGGTGATTTTGACCTGAGCCAGCACGAAAAGTTTTCCGGCAAACCGCTCGGGGTGTTCGACGAGGAAGTGCGCGCCGCCTGGACGAAACTTCCCGACGAGCGCAAGCAGTCGATGCGTGAGGAATTCATCGAAGCGAAGACCCGCACGGGCCTCGACAAGAAAAAGCTCGCGCCGTCCGACGCCGCCGAGGCCGCGCGCAAGGAAGCCGACGTGTTCTTCGAGAAGCTCGCCAAGGGGCAGTTCGTGCCGCACGTCATCGAACCGTCCGCCGGTTTGGACCGCCTCACGCTCGCGCTCCTCTGCAACGCTTTCACCGAAATCACCGAGACCGATGACAAGGGCAAGAGCGAGACGCGCGTGGTCATGAAGTTTCATCCCCGCGTCGCGCCGATCAAAGTGGCGGTGCTGCCGCTGCTCAAGAACAAGCCCGACCTGGTGAAGAAGGCACAGTCCGTGCGCGACCTGCTGCGCCCGTGGATGAATGTGTATTACGATGATGGCGGTTCGATTGGCCGCCGCTACGCGCGCCAGGACGAGGCGGGCACGCCTTTCTGTCTGACCATTGACTTCGACACGCTGGGCGAGAAACCGGAACTGCTCGACACGGTGACGTTGCGTGACCGCGACACGATGGAACAGACGCGCGTGAAGATTTCCGAACTGCTGCCATTCTTGCTGGAGAAAATCCGCTGATCCACCATGAGCCTGCCTGCCCGTCTATCCTATGCGTTCATCGCGCTGCTCATCATCGCGGCGGGTTGGCTGAAGCTGGCCACCCCGCTGGTCACGGTGCTGTTCTGTTTTTTCGCGCTGCACCTGCTCGCGTTTGGAGGCCGAAAATGGCTGGGGATCACGCTGTTTCTCATCCTGCTGGGCGGCGCGGGGACGGGCTTCTACCTGTTCGTGAAACAAAGCGCCACGGCGATTCCGCATATTGCTGAAACGACGATTCCGGTGGTGCTGGAATGGGCGGAGAGGCAGGGCGTCGAGCTGCCCTTCACGGATTTCAACAGTCTGCGCCAGCTCGCCATCTCCGCCATCAACGAGGAGATTAATGGCTTGGCCAAGTATGCCGGCGTGGCGCTGATTCAGGGCGCGGCCGTCCTCATCGGCATCGTGGTGGCGATCAGCCTGTTCCTCAATTCGCGGTTCGACCTGGAGACCGACCAACCGGCGCAGAGCAACAATCTCTACACGCTGACCGCCGTCGAAATCGCCGAGCGTTTCAAGGTCTTTTACCGGAGCTTCGCCACGGTCATGGGCGCGCAGATCGCCATCTCGGCCATCAACACGGGGCTGACGGCGGGCTTTTTGTTCTGGAACCATCTGCCCTACGCCGGGGTGCTGGTCGGCATCACCTTCCTGTGCGGGCTGCTGCCCATCGTCGGCAACATCATCAGCAACACCCTCATTGTCGGCGTGGCGTTCACCATTTCTCCGAAGCTGGCCCTGTTCGCACTCGTGTTTCTGGTGGTGCTGCACAAGACGGAATATTTCCTCAACAGCAAGATCGTGGGCGACCGCATCCAGAATCCGATGTGGCTCACGCTCATCGGCCTCGTCCTCGGCGAGAAGCTGATGGGCATCCCCGGGATGATTCTCGCGCCGGTCATCCTCCACTACATCAAGGTCGAGGCCAAGCGCAGCCGCGTCTCCCGGACGGAGGGCGGCGCGGAGCGGATCGTCACCGCGGAAAGTTCCTGAAATATCCGCGCCGGAAACCCGTCGGAGCGCCTCGCCCCGACGCTCTGCGTCATCAAGCTGGTGAAGGGCCTGCTGCTGCTGGCCATCGGCATCGGGCTGCTCAACCTTTCTGGCCCCGGTCTGGACGCCCAACTGGACCAGTTACTCCGCTGGATTCATCTCGACCCGGAACGGCAGTTCTTCGCGGCACTCGGCGACAAGCTGCGACAGATCAGGCCGGAAAACATCCGGGGTGTAGGCATCGGCACCATGCTCTACAGTCTGCTCTCGCTCGGCGAGGGGGTGGGGCTGATCTTCCGCCGGCGCTGGGCGGGCTGGCTGGTGATCGGCGAGGCGCTCTTCTTCATCCCGCTGGAAGTGTATGATCTGCTGCACACCTTTTCCGGAATCGTGTTCGGCATTCTGCTCGTCAACCTTTGGATCGTCTGGTACCTCGTGGCTAACAAGGAGCGGCTCTTCAAGCACCGGCATTAGGCGGGAGACCACGAAGTGGCGGGCCGCAGGTTTTGCGATTTGCGGTTTGAGATTTGTCCGGCCCGCTGCCAGTCTCGGCCCGTGACCATGACGGAAGCCAGTCAACTGCTCGAACAATTTCGCGCCGGGAAAATCAGCCAGGTGCGCGTCCTCCAGGCGTTCCAGCGCGCGCCGCTCGCCGACCTCGGCTTCGCGCAGGTGGATTTGCAGCGCAGCCTGCGGAAAGATTTTCCCGAAGTCATCTACGGCGAGGGCAAGACGCCTGCGCAGGTTCTGGCCATCGCGGGCCAGATCATCCAACGCGAGGGCCGCGTGCTCGTCACCCGCATTCACGAAGGACACGCGCGCGTGTTGCGGAAAAAATTTCGCGGCGCGGTTCATCACGAGGTGGCGCGGTGCCTGACCTTCGAGAAAAAACCGCTGCCCAAACGTCCCGGCGTCATCGCGGTGCTGTGCGCCGGCACGAGCGACCTGCCGGTGGCTGAAGAGGCGGCGGTGACGGCGGAGATCATGGGCAACCGCGTCGAGCGCATCACCGACGTGGGCGTGGCCGGTCTGCATCGTCTGCTCGCGCGACTCGATTCACTCCAGAACGCGAACGTCATCATCGCCGTGGCCGGCATGGAAGGCGCGCTGCCGAGCGTCGTGGCCGGGTTGGTGTCGAAGCCGGTCATCGCCGTGCCGACGAGCGTGGGCTACGGGGCGAATCTCGGCGGGTTGACGACGCTGCTGGCGATGCTGAACAGTTGCGGCAGCGGCGTGACGGTGGTGAACATCAACAACGGCTTCGGCGCGGGGTATGCCGCGAGCCAGATCAATGCGCTGGCGAAATGAAAATTCGGAAAACATCGAACCCCCAACATCTAACGCCTAACATCCAATGGACGGACAGCGGGGCACCTTGGTTGTTCGATTTTGGATGTTGGATGGATGCTCCCTCTCTTTGATGAAAACCCTTCACCTCGACATCTTCAGCGGCATCAGCGGCGACATGTTCATCGGCGCGCTGCTCGACCTCGGCGTGGACGCTCATCAACTCGAACACGAACTCGCCAAACTCGAACTCGATGGATTCCACCTGCACGTCTCGGGGCAGGAGCGCGGAGGAATCGCCGGCACGAAGTTTGATGTGCATCTGTCGGATCACGGTCAGGCGCACCACCATCACCACCATGACCACGGACACGGACATGAACACAAACACGGCGAAGACAAACATTTCCACGACCACGCGCGCAATTTTTCCGAGATTAAGCAGCTCATCACGGCCAGTAAACTTTCTGCGTGGGTGAAGGACAAGGCCGTCGCGGTCTTTCATCGCATTGCGGTCGCCGAGGGAAAAATTCACGGCCACCCGCCGGAGCAGGTTCACTTTCATGAAGTCGGCGCGGTTGATTCCATCGTCGATATCGTGGGCGCGTGCCTCGCGCTCGAAATGCTCGGCCGGCCGCGCGTGGTCGCTTCCGCTGCGGTGGAAGGCACCGGCACGGTGAAATGCGCGCACGGCACTTTCCCGCTCCCGGCCCCGGCGACGCTGGAAATTCTCGGCGCGCGCGGCGTCGCCCTCAGCCAGTGCGAGGAGCCAGGCGAACTGATCACGCCGACGGGGGCGGCGATTCTCGCGGAGTTCGCGGAAAGTTTCGGCCCGTTGAAGAACCTCGCGGCGCAAAAGATCGGCTACGGTCTTGGCGGGCGGCAGGGCAGGACGCGGCCGAATGTGCTGCGGGCGGTGCTGGGGGTTGAGGAAGTGCACAGTGCTCAGTGCGCAGTGCCCAGTGGGGCGGCGGTGGTTGCGGTGGCGGCGGACGTGGGCGGGCATGATTGGGAGTCGGATGTCATCGCGGTGCTGGAGACGAATTTGGACGACATCAATGCGGAGATTCTCGGTGCGTTTGTGGAGAGCGCGCTGGCGGCGGGGGCGCTCGATGTTTTTCACACGCCCATTCAGATGAAGAAAAACCGTCCGGGCGTCCTGCTCACCGTGCTCTGCGCCGAGGGCGCGGCGGATCAGTTCACCGAAATGATGCTGCGCCAGACCAGCGCGTTCGGCGTGCGGCGTGCGCCGGCCCAGCGGCGGAAGTTGCGCCGCGAAATCCGCCGGGTGGGGACGCCGTTTGGTGAAGTAGAGGTGAAGCTCGGTTTCCTCGACGGCGCGCTGGTGCAGGCCGCGCCGGAATTTGAATCGTGTCGCCGGTTGGCCGCGCAGGCCGGGGTGCCGTTGAAGCAGGTTTATGCCGCCGCCGTGAAAGCTGTTGAATTATGATTGATGCCGAACTGTTGAAGCTGCTCCGTTGCCCCGAAACCCGCCAACCGCTCACCCCCGCCGCCGCCGGGTTGCTGGTCCGGCTCAACGGGCGCATCGCCACCGGTGAATTGCGCAACCGCGGCGGCCAGGCGCTGCAAGAAAAATTGCCGGCCGGCCTCGTGCGCCAGGACATTCCGGTGACGCTCCTGGACGAGGCGATCCTGCTGACCTGAGAGGGAGCGATGCCAGCCGAGCGAACACTTCCCAGGAGCCGTAGGAGTCGACGCGGGGAGGCTCTGACTTCTTTCGGCAGAAATAGAGTGAGCCTCCTCACGTCGGCTGCTACGAGGTTCGTGGGGAGGGGCGCGCTCGACCGTATGATTTCGGAGGAGAGGCCCGCGCCATGAAATCCATTTCCAAAAATCTGCGGTGGGCCGTGGTGCTGCTGGCGATGCTGGGCTGCACCGCCGGGCAGCCGCTCACCTTTCAGGACATGAACGGCAAAGCGCACACGCCCCTCGCCGCGAAGCAGCCGGTCGTCTTCATCTTCATCACGAGCGACTGTCCGATCTCCAACGGTTACGCGCCGGAGATGAACCGTCTGGCCGAGACCTGCACCGCGAAGGGCATCGGCTTCTATCTGGTCCAGGTGGATCCGGACTTGACGCCGGCGCAGGCGCAGCAACACGCGAAAGAATTCGGCTTTCGCTGCCCGGTCCTGCTCGATCTGAAGCATCGGCTGGTGAAACTGACCCAGGCCACGGTCACGCCCGAAGCCGCAGTGGTGGCGGCGGATGGAAAATTGTTCTATCGCGGACGCATCAATGATTTGTACGCCGGCCTGGGCCAGCGCCGTCCGGAGTCGACCCAGCATGACCTGCGCGACGCACTAGACGCGCTGCTCGCGGGCAAACCGGTCGCGGCCGCCACCACCACCGCCGTTGGCTGCTACATCCCGAAATGAAAGTGCAAAAACTTTTCTGGCCGCTGCTGCTCCTGCTGGCCGCGCCGATGTTCGCGGCGGACGCGCCCTATGTGCCGAAGCCCGCCGGGACGCTCACCTTCAACAAGGATCTCGCGCCCATTGTCTTCAAAAACTGCGCGATCTGCCATCGCCCTGGCGAGGTCGCGCCGTTTCCGCTGCTGACCTACGAGGATGTCCGCAAGAAGGCCCGGGGCATTGTGCGCGTCACGGAGGAACGCTACATGCCGCCGTGGCACGCAGAGCCGGGCTTCGGCGAATTCAAGGACTCGCGCCGACTGAGCAGCGAGCAGATCGGAATGTTCCGGCAATGGTTCGATGAAGGCATGAAGCCGGGCCGGCCCGCCGACCTGCCGCCGCCGCCGAAGTTTGTCGAAGGCTGGATGCTCGGCCAGCCGGACCTGGTTTTGAAAATGCCGCAGCTTTTCACGGTCCCCGCCGAAGGCCCGGACGTTTATCAGTGCTTCGTGCTGCCGATGAATTTGAAGGAGGACAAGTACCTCAACGCCGTGGAATTTTGTCCCGGCAACCGCCGCGTGGCGCACCATGCGCTTCTCTTCACCGATGTCACCGGCACGGTGCGGCAGTTCGACGCGAAGGATCCCGGCGTCGGTTACCGCTCCTTCGGCGGCGTGGGCTTCAAGCCCAGCGCCGACCTGACCGGCTGGGCACCAAGCAATTATCCGCGCCGCCTGCCCGACGGCGTGGTGCGCATCCTCAAGAAGGAATCCGATCTGGTCATCCAGTCCCATCTGCATCCGAGCAGCAAGCCGGAGCAGTCGCAGTCGCAGGTCGGGCTTTATTTTTCCAGCAAGCCGGCAAACGAATCGCCATGACCTTTCCGTTCATCGGACCGTTCCTGGTGATTCCGCCGGGCAAAAGCGATTTCAAGATTCAGGCCTCCTTCGTCATTCCCGGAGACGTGGAGGTCATCAGCATCTGGCCGCACGCGCATCTGCTCGGCAAGGAAATGAAGATCACCGCCACGCTGCCGGATGGCACCGTCCGGCCGATGCTCTGGGTGAAGAACTGGGACTTCGACTGGCAGGATCAATATCAATACATCACGCCGGTCAAGCTGCCGCGCGGGACGAAGTTGGAAATGACGCATCTCTTCGACAACTCCACCGGCAACCTCCGCAACCCGAGCAAGCCGCCGAAGCCCGTGCGCTGGGGCGAGCAGACCAAGGACGAGATGGCCATCTGCTTTTTCCAGTTCGTCATCGACAGCGACCGTCTGAACCATTTTTTTATCGAGGCCGCGAAGCAGGACCAGCGCAAATGATCTCTGCCTGCCGAACGGTTTCGGACGCAGCCGGACGCAAAAGCAGGCCGGCGTTTCGTTCGGAGTTCCGCGTTTACGGGGTAAACCGTGCTGAATGTGCCGGGCCACCGGAAGCCCGGATCAGGCGGTTGCACGCGCCCCTCACCCCGGCCCTCTCCCCATCGGACGGGGAGAGGGTTGGGGAGATGGAATTTTTCGTCTGCATCGTGCCGCCTGGAATCAGAACTCCTAACGGGGGCCGCGCCAGAATGTGTTTGCCTGTTCCCGTCGCCCTCTCCTTTCCCACCCCGTGAAAAAATACTGGCACGTCATCAACATCGGGATTCAGAACACGCTCACCTACCGGATGAACTTTCTCTTCCGGTGCGTGTTCGGCTTCGTCCCGCTGCTCGCCACCATCGCGCTCTGGCGGGCCATTTACGACGGACGCACGGACACGATCTCCGGCTACTCGCTGGCCGGGATGATTTCGTATTACCTCGTCCTCACCATCGTCGATGCGCTGACAGCGGTGAACGAGGACGACTGGCAGATCGCCGCCGACATCAAGGACGGGAACATCAGCCAGTTTCTGCTCAAGCCGATTGATTTCCTCGGCTACCGGCTCTGCCTCTTCGGCGCGGGCCGGCTAGTTTACATGGCGGTCGCGATCGTGCCGACGACGCTCTTCGTGCTCTGGTTCCGGGAAGATTTTTCGCTGCCCGCCGACGCCGCGACCTTCGGGTATTTCCTGCTGTCCGTCGTCATGACCGGGCTGCTGCAATTTTTCCTGAGCTACACCATGGCGCTGCTGGCCTTCTGGATGCAGGAGGTGAGCACCGTCATTTTCATCCTCTTCGCGTTTGAATACATCGCCAGCGGCCACCTGTTCCCGCTCGACATTCTGCCGCCGGCGGTCGAGCAGGTGCTGCGCTTCACGCCGTTTCCGTATCAGCTTTATTTTCCGGTGAGCATCTGGCTGGGCCGCACGACCGGCGCGGCGGTGGGGCAGGGGTTGCTGATCCAGGCCGCCTGGGTCGTGGCCGCCTATCTTCTCGCGCGCTGGGTCTGGAGCCGGGGCATCCGCAAATACTCGGCGGTGGGAGGATGAAATGAACGCCCCGCTCCCCATCAAACCTCCCCAGCGTCCCCACGGCCTCGCGCGTTACTGGACCATCTACGTCGCGCTCTGGAAAACCTCCGTCACGCGCGAACTGGGTTTCAAATCCAACTTCATCCTCTGGATTTTCGTCGAGCTGCTCTGGTTCGCGCTCCAGCTTTCCTTCATCGCCGTCATCTATTCGCACACCGACCACATCCGCGACTGGACGAAATGGGAGGTGGTGCTGCTGATGGGCGCGAGCCATTTCATCCAGCAGATCTTCCTCGCGTTTTTTCTGACCAACTGCGTGCAGCTCTCGGAACTCATCCGCACGGGCCGGCTCGATTTCATGCTGCTGCTACCGGTCAACACGCGCTTCATCCTCTCGCTGCGCCAGGTGGACCTCGGCGGGTTCGTGAACGCCGCCTCCGCGCTCGCCGTGATGATTTACGCCGCGCGGCAGCTCCAGCTCTCGCCCGGCGTGGCGGAGGTGTTCGGCTTTCTCCTGCTCGCCGGCGCCGGCGTGATCATCCATTATTCGCTGATGTTCCTGCTCGCGTGCATCAGCTTCTGGACGGTGAAGGCGCAGGGTTTCGTCTGGGGCTATTACAACCTCTTCAACATCGCGCGCCTGCCGGACTCGGCCTTTCGCGGCTTCTTCAAATCATTCTTCACCTTCGTCCTGCCGATGCTGCTCGTCGCGAACGTCCCGGCGAAGCTGCTCGTGAACAAGCTCAGTTCCCCGTCGGAGATGCTGCTGCTGCTTGGCATGAGCGCGGCCTGCCTGCTCGTTTCGGAAATCGGCTGGCGCGGCTCCGTGCGCCGCTACACCAGCGCGAGTTCGTAGCCGCGCCGGGGCCGGTGCGGCCGGGGTGCGGGCGGTGGGTAGGCAGGCTACGGATTGCGCAGCCGGTAATACTGCACGCCGGGGGAGAAGTTGTTGGTGACCGTTCATTGCCCGCCCAACAGCGCCGGTACATTGGTGACATCCGTCCAGGTCGCCGGCGGCGTCAAGTCGGGCGTCGATTCCAGAGTGAAGCCGGTGGCGGCGCCGGGCCAGGTGAGGATCAACTCATGGCCGACGCGGTTCACATTCGACGGCACGGGCAGCACCCCCACCGAGGCGGGAATGATCGCCACGGAGTGAAGACTTCCCCCCGCAATGACCATCACTCCGCTCAAGTCGGCGGGCACCGTCGCCTGACCTTCCGCATCGTCTCCCCACGCCACCACGCTCCCATCGTTCTTCAACGCGGCGCTGTGATAAAGTTCCACTGTAATGGCCGTCACCCCGCTCAGTGCCTCCACGGGCACGTTCGTCTGGCCGGAAGCGCCATAGCCCCGCGCGACCACGCTGCCGTCGGTCTTCAACGCCAGGGTGTGCAAACCCAACCGCTGCGGAAGCAACTCCCCGTCATCCGCGACAACCTGGATTTTCACCGGCTTGCCATCGCCGTGAGGGTAGGAGTAATCGCGTCGTTCCTCATCAACCACACGGCTGGTCGGATCGGTGCTTACCGTTGGGGTCGGATGTTTTCGTGAGTTTTACGTCAGCGCATTCTTCTCTCACCCGTGCCCCTATACGGAGAACACCCCATCGTCACCTGACGCGCATTACCCGTAATTTGGTTTCATCAACACAATCCTGTGTGCATCAAAAACGAAAGGGCCTGGACAATGAATGCGAACGGACAATTGCTGGAAACGCTGGCGCGCTCCGAGATGTTTCAAAACTACGAGCGTGCTTCCACCGAAGCGACCGGACTGCCGATGACACTGCGGCCCGTGGAGTCGTGGCAACTCCCGTTTCATGGCAAGCGGAAGGAAAACAGCTGGTGCATGTTGATGACCGAAAAAAGCCGCACTTGCGCCGCGTGCCTCCAGATGCAGGAGAGACTTTCGCGGGGCGCCATGAATGGACCGGCCACTCTGACGTGCGCTTACGGACTGTGCGAGACGGCGGTGCCGGTGAAGCTCGGCGCGCAAACCATTGGCTTTCTCCAAACCGGCCAGGTCATGCGCCAGCAAACGACCGGAGCGTCGTTCCAACTCGCCGTCGGGACGGCCAGGGACCTCGGCGTGGACATTGACTCCCCGAAGGCCAGAAAAGCCTACTTCGCGACACCTGTAGTTTCGCAGAAGAAGCTCGATTCGGTGACGAGCCTGCTTTCCATCTTCGCCGATCACCTCTCGATGAAGAGTAATCAAATCGTGGTGCAAACGGCCAATGTCGAGTCGCCCGTCATCACGAAGGCCCGGCAGTTCATCCGCGAGCACTACACCCAGGACCTGTCGCTAGGGCAGGTGGCGGCGGGGGTGCGCACGAGCATCTATTACTTCTGCAAACTGTTCCGAAAGGGGACGGGCACGACCTTCACGGAGTTTGTCTCGCGCACGCGCGTGGAGAAAGCGAAGCACCTTCTGCTTAAAACGATTCCATAAAACATGTATCTTTACGTTGGTGGGCGGTTCTGGCAGGATGAGGGAATGAAAGCCATTCCCGTCCCCGGGCGTGAACGCATCCTTAAGCTCTACGACCAAGGCAAAAGCACCGGGGAGATCGCCGCCGGCTTCGGCTACTGCGTGGCCGCCGTACGGCCAGTGCGCCAGCACTTCAAGGCCCAGGGCACGCTGGAACCGCAAACTCACCGTTGCGGCCGCAAGTCTCCCCTGACCGCCGCCCGCCAACCCCGCCTCCAACAGCTGCTCAATGCAAATCAGGACGCCGACGGAATTTTGCGCTTTGAACTTCGCGGGTGGAACACTCAGTTGATCCGCGGAGCGTCCAGAAAGGAAATTCCTATCAGTTCCTCGTTTAAATCAGGCGGTTGG
>SIBH01000008.1 GCA_009695285.1 Pedosphaera sp. | reverse complement strand
GCGAGTTGACGCACCGCCGCGCGCGGCAGTTGTTTTTTGCGTCGATCATTTATCTGCCGCTGCTGCTGGGCTTGCTGGCGCTGGATAAAATTAAACACTAAGCAGGCTGAAACATTTATTCTGCCGTTGACACCGGCAATCGCGGCTGATTATTTTTCGCCCTTGATTTTTTTTGAAGTTGAGCGGGCACAACATTAGAAACGAAAATAGAACCATGCAGGCACCATCTCACACGGCGGAACACGCCCACGGCCACGACGCTCATCACGAACCGGGCTTTCTGACCAAGTATATTTTCTCCAGCGACCACAAGGTGATCGGCATCCAGTACGGCGTCACCTCGCTGATCTTCCTGTTCTTCGGCTTTGCCCTGATGATGCTGATGCGCTGGCAACTGGCCAACCCCAACACGGCCATCCCCGTCTTTGGAAAAATGCTCGAAGCACTGCTTGGGGACGTGGCCAAGGACGGCATCATGTCGCCCGACCTCTACAACTCCTTCGGCGCGATGCACGGCACCATCATGGTCTTTCTGGCGATTGTGCCGCTGGCCTTCGGCGCGTTTGGCAATTTCGTGGTGCCGCTGCAGATCGGCGCGCCGGACATGGCGTTTCCGCGCATCAACATGGTCAGCTATCAGGCCTACTTCCTGGGCGGCGTCGTGATGTTCATCAGCTTTTTCATTCCCGGCGGCGCGGCCAAGTCCGGGTGGACCTCCTACTCGCCGCTCGCCACGGTCGCGGATCTGGCGCACCGGGTGAACGGCCAGACCTTGTGGCTTCTCGGCATGGTGCTGCTCATCACTTCGTCGCTGCTCGGCGCGGTGAATTTCATCACCACCATCATCCAGCTTCGAGCGAAGGGCATGAGCTGGATGCGGCTTCCGTTCTTCGTCTGGGCGCAGTTCGTGACCGGCTTCCTGCTGCTGCTGGCGTTTCCTCCGCTCGAGGCGGCGGGCATCATGCAGCTGATGGACAATTTGTTTCAGACCAGCTTTTTCCTGCCGGCCGGCCTGTCGGTATCCGGCAATCCCCTGCCGGTGAGCGGCGGCGGCAGCCCGTTGCTCTGGCAGCATTTGTTCTGGTTCCTCGGCCATCCCGAAGTGTACGTGCTGATCCTGCCGGGCATGGGCATCGTCTGCGAAATCATCGCCTGCAACACCCGCAAGCCGATCTGGGGCTACAAGGCGCTGGTCAACTCCGTCCTCGCGATCGGCTTCATCTCCTTCATCGTCTGGGCGCACCATATGTATCTCACCGGCATGGGCACCAAGATCAGCACCTTCTTCCAGACGACGACGATGATCATCTCGATCCCGTCGGTCATCATTCTGACGGCGCTGTTTCTTTCGCTCTGGGGCGGCTCGATCCGCTTCAACACCCCGATGCTCTTCGCGCTGGCCTTCCTGCCGATGTTCGGCATCGGCGGCCTGACTGGCCTGCCGCTCGGCTTCAATGCCACCGACATTTACCTGCACGACACCTATTATGTGATCGCACATTTCCATTACGTGGTCGCGCCCGGCACCATTTTCGCGCTCTTCGCCGGTGTTTATTACTGGTTTCCCAAGGCGACCGGGCGTCACATGAACGAGTTCTGGGGCAAGACCCATTTTGTCCTCTCGCTCATTTTCATGAACCTGATTTTCATGCCGATGTTTATGCAAGGGCTGGCTGGGATGCAAAGGCGCATGGCCGACGGCGGCGCGACCTACTCGATGGCCTACGCGAAGGAGAACAACACCGGCACCCAGGACGGCCTGAGCCCCAAGATTATCAAGATGAACAAGACCGTCTCCCACGCCGCCTGGGCCTTGGGCGTGGTGCAAATTCCGTTCATCATCAATTTCTTTTGGAGCATGAAGCGCGGCCGCAAGGTGACCTCGGACAATCCCTGGGAGGCGACCACGCTCGAATGGCAGACGCCGACCCCGCCGCCGCACGGCAACTTCACGACCACGCCGGAGGTGTTTCGCGGGCCGTATGACTACAGTGTTCCCGGTCATAAGAAAGATTTCACGCCCCAGAATCAAAAAGTTTAATCCGCACCAATTTCATGGAAATCCCCTACACTGTAGAAGCGCGCAAGGACACCGGCCTGTATAACGCCAAGGTCGGCATCTGGCTGTTTCTCGCCTCCGAAGTGATGCTGTTCGGCGCGCTCTTTTCCTCCTACATCCTGCTGCGGGTCGGCGCGGCCTCGGGTGACTGGCCGGCCATCTCGCTCGCCTGGCCCCACGGCCTGCTCAACATTCCCATCGGCACCTTCAACACCGCCGTCCTCATCAGCTCCAGCATCACGGTGGTCATGGCGTGGGCGTCGCTCAAGATGCACGACTTCGGCAAGTTTAAACTCTACATGGGCCTGACGCTCCTCTGCGCCCTCGGCTTCGTCAGCATCAAGACCTACGAGTACCACGAGAAGTTCACCCATTACGAAGTGCGCCTGCAGGACGGCAAGATCATGACCGGCCACATCCAAGGCAGCCCGATGTTTTGGGACCTCAAGACGCTGGCCGACAAAAAAATCACCGCGCTGGATTTTCATCCGGACGCCGCCAAGCACGGGGCGAAGGCGGGCGAGGCTCCCGCCGCGAAGGAGCACGCCAAGCACGCGCCCATTCCGGTCGGTGAAATCACCTACCTCTCGGCGTTCGTTCCGAAGCACCACACCTTCTTCGCGATTTATTTCACGCTCACCGCGTTGCATGCCCTGCACGTCATCGGCGGCGCGCTGGTCATGGCCTTCCTCTGGCTGCCGGGCGCGAAAATGTGGAAGACCGATCCGGAACGATTCACCAACCGCGTCGAGACGGCGGGCCTGTTTTGGCACTTCGTTGACCTGGTCTGGATTTTCCTGTTTCCCGTGCTTTATCTCCTCTAAAAAAATTTATGAGCGACAACCATTCGACTGCCGACCTGAAGAAACACATCCGCACCTACATGCTGGTCTTCCTGGCGCTGCTCGTTGGCACCGCCATCACGGTGGGTTTGTACTACGTCCACTTCGAGAGCGTGGCCTTGACCGTCTCCATTGCACTGTTTGTCGCCTCGATCAAGTCGTTTCTGGTCGCCGGATTTTTCATGCACCTGATCTCGGAGAAGAAGGCGATCTACGCCATGCTCTTCACGACCGCCGTGTTTTTCGTGTCGCTGATGTTTCTCACCATCTGGGCCATGAATGATTATCCCGTGATCAAACCCTGAGCCGATCATGTCACTGAAAGCCTTTCATCTCGTGTTCATCGCCGCCTCCATCGGGTTGGCCTTCGGGTTGGCCGTCTGGTGCCTGCGCCGGTATGCGGAGAGTGCCGGGCAGTCGGATTTGATCTGGGGCTGCGTGTCGGGCGTGACCGGCGTAGCGTTGATTATTTATGGCCGCGCCGTGGTGAAGAAGCTGAAAAAGATCAGCCTGCTATGAAGCGCCCTTTGAAATTTTGTTTCACCCTGCCGGCCCTGGCCTTCGGCCTTGCCCCGCAGGCGCTGTTCGCCTGCTCCACCTGCTTTGGCAAGTCCGATTCCAAGATGGCCGAGGGCATGAACGCCGGCATCTTCACGCTGCTGGTGGTCGTGGTCACCGTGCTGGCCGGGATCGCCGCCTTCTTTATTTTTCTGGCGCGGAAATCAGCCGCCGTCAACGCCGGGCAAAACCGATTCAACTGAATTTAATCAATGAACGAACATTTTTTTGGAACCCCGCTCATCGCCTCGCATCACGGCGCTGCGCTCGACCGGCTGAGTTGGCTCGTCCACGGGCTGATGCTCATTCTCTTCGTCGGCTGGCTGGCTTATTTCATCTACGTCCTGTTCCGCTTCCGTAAATCCCGAAACCCGCAGGCCAGCCACACCGGCGTGCAGAACCACCTCTCGACCTGGGTGGAGGTCGGCATCGCCACCATTGAGGCCGTGCTGCTGATCGGATTCGCCATACCGCTCTGGGCCAGGGCCGTCGATGAATTTCCCAAGGAAAAAGAATCCGTCGTCATTCGTGTGACTGGACGACAGTTCAACTGGATCGCCCACTATCCGGGTGCGGACGGCCAGTTCGGCGATCAGGACACCAAATTCGTTGCCAATAACAACCCGACCGGCATTAACCGGATCGGCAAGGGCAAGGACGATGTGGTCAACAAGGTCTCGTCGGAGATCGCCATCCCCGTGGACAAGGACGTGATCATCCACCTCGGTTCGCTCGACGTGATCCACTCCTTCAAATTGAATTCCATGCGCGTGACGCAGGATGCCATTCCCGGCATGAACATTCCGCTGCACTTCAAGGCGATCAAGGAAGGCAAATTCCAGATCAACTGCGCGCAACTTTGCGGCGTGGGCCACTCCAGCATGATCGGGCTGCTCAAGGTGCTCAAGCCGGCGGAATTCGACCAATGGCTCAAGACCAACGCCGGCGAAGAGAGCTTCGAGTGATCCGACTGGCCGGGTCGCGGGCCGCCGTTCGTTGGCTGACGGTCTGACCAGAATGGCTCCATGAATCAATCCCGACCTAAAATCGAATGGCTGGTCTGGGGCGCGCTGGCCGCGACCACGCTGGTCATCGCGTTCGTCTTCGTCCGCGAGAAGCTGGCTCCGAAACTGGAACCGCCGCCGGGCGTCTTCGGAAAAGTCCCCGCGTTCACCCTCACCAACCAGCTCGGCCAGGTGGTCTCCGGCTCCCATCTGCTCGGCCAGGTCTGGATCGCCGACGTCATCTTCAGCCGCTGTCCGATTGCCTGCGAACGCATGAGCCGAAAAATGGCCGCGCTGCAAACCGCCATCGCCCCGGGCCAGCCGGTCAAATTCATCTCGCTGACGGCGGACCCCGGTTTCGACACGCCAGCCGTCCTCCAAAAATACGGTGAGCGCCACCAGTCCGCGCCGGAGCGCTGGCATTTTTTGACCGGACCGAAAAAAGACATTTACGAGCTGGCGATCAACGGCCTGAAATTCATCGTGGTGGACAACACGGAAAAGAACCCGCCGAGCATCGAGGAATACTTTTTGCACAGCCAACAGTTCGTGCTGGTGGATCAGCAGGGACGGATTCGCGGCTGGTTCGACAGCACCGAGCCGGACACGCAGCAGAAAATTTTAAGCGCGGTGCAGGCGCTGGCCCGCGAGAAATGACGCCATGACCCTGCACGACCTGCCCGCCATCAACGCCACGCTCAACGCGACCAGCGCGGTCTTCCTCGCGCTCGGCTACGTCTTCATCAAGCGGCAGAAAAAGATCGCGCACCGCAACTGCATGATCGCGGCGTTCTGCATCTCGACGGTCTTTCTTGGCTGCTACCTCACGTATCACTATCTGCTCCGCCAGGCGACCGGCCAGAGCGGCACGCCGTTTCAAGGGCAGGGCTGGGTGCGACCGGTTTATTTCACCATTCTCATCAGCCACATCATCCTCGCGGTGGTGATCGTGCCGCTGATTTTCATCACGCTCCACCGCGCGTGGAAGGAGCGGTTCGAGCTGCACAAGAAAATCGCCCGCTGGACCTGGCCGCTCTGGATGTACGTGTCGGTGACGGGGGTGATTGTTTACGTGATGCTCTACCACCTTTACCCGGCGAAGTGACGGGGGGGCAGTGTCCGCCCAGCACGAGCCGCGTCAGTCCTTCAATCCAGAGGGGTGACGAGAGGCACAGCACCGCGTAGAAAATCCAATCCTTCCCGGTCTCGTGCCGGTGGCGCGCCAGCAGCATCCGCAGGAGAACGAGCGCATCGAACGCCAGCGCAAATTTTGAGTTCGCGACGCCGGTGCTGCAGAGGCACGGCAGGAGGAGAGATTGCAGCAAAATCCCGGACAGCTAGGCCGCGCCGAGGTGTTTGAAGCCCCAGCCGGACCCGGCTTTCACCGTGGCTGGAGGCGTGTTCATCATCAGGGCAGCAGTCGTCCGACCAGACCGCTGATTGTCTTGCCTTCCGCGCGCCCGGCGGCTTTGGCCTGCACGGCTTTCATCACCGGCCCCATCTCCTTCTTGCTGGTCGCGCCCAGTTCCTGAATCGTCGCGCGCACCAACTGCTCCAGTTCCTCCGGGGAAAGCTGCTGGGGCAGGAATGTTTCGAGCACGGTGATTTCCGACGTTTCGATGGCGGCCAGTTCGGGGCGGCCGCCGGCGGTGAATTGCTCCACCGAGTCGCGCCGTTTCTTCACTTCCTTCTGGACGATGACCACGATCTCGGCGTCGGGCAGGCTCTCGGTCTTCTTTTCAATCTGCGCGTAGCCGATGGCGGATTTGAGGAGGCGCAGGGTGCCGAGCCGTCCGGCGTTTTTGGCGAGCATGGCGGTTTTGATCTCCGCCTGGAGTTGTTCGAGCAGGGGCATGGTTTAGTCCTGGGGCTTGAGGTTGCGCAGTTCGTCGCGGACGGCGGCGGCTTTTTCGTAATCTTCGCGCGTGACGGCCTCGTGCAGGGCCAGTTCGAGCTTCTCGCGCTTGGAGAGCGGGCGGTTGTTGCGGATGTCTTCCAGCCACGATTCCAGGGAATGAATCTCGCCGCTCTGCTCGAGCAGATCATGGCGCGAGTGGGTGCGGAAAAATTCGCGGATCGATTCCACGCCGGCTTCGATCTTGCCGATGGCCTCGGAAAAATTTTTCGCGACCAGGCTTTGCGTGGCGGTGGCGCGGGTGTGCATCATCAGGAGCTGCGGGCGGAACTGGTTGAGCGACCAGGAAAGCTCGTCGGCCTCCGCGTATTTTTCCACGAACTCGAAGACGGAGAGATTGCGCTCGGCGTCGCGCACCACAGCGGGGTAGTCCTCGAGTTGCAGGAGACAGATGTAGCGGTGGTGATATTGCAGCGCCTCCAACTGAAGCTTGCTGCAGTCCTCGGGCTTCAAAACGAATCCCTCGTCGTCGCCATCGTGGGCGGCGCGATGTTTCGCTAGGCGCGCGGTGTAATATTCGAGAAGCGAGGCATTGCCCATCGGGCGTTTCCCGTCGGGCCGGCCGGCGGCGTTCATCTGCAGCAGGCCGAGATCGACCCGCAACTGGATTTTCTCGAGGCCGTCTTTACCCGTAAATTTTCTGACGATAACCTGCCCCGCCTGGTAGTCCCAATTCTCCAGCAGATGCGAAATATCGAAGTTCATGCCCCCAATATGACCGCCACCGCCCGGCAAGTCAACGCGGCCGCGGCGCGACTTTTTTTTCTGATCGCAGTTCGTGTCGGGGACTGCGATGCCGGAGGCCGGGGCAGGAAAAGGAATGTCGCGGGAGAAAACAAACCGGCCGGCCCGTCACTTTCTGGACATCTTCGCGCGGGCGGCTTCGAGGATTTTCCGCTCGCGCTCGGTGAGGCTGTGGAGGCCGTGCGCGGAGATTTTATCGAGGATCGGATCGACTTCCTGGCTGATGTAATCGCCGGCGGGCGGTTCCTCATCCCGGTCCGGTCTGGGCTTGCGCCACGGGGCCGGCTTGGAGGCGGCGACGCGGACGAGTTCGAGCTTGCGTTGCCGTGACTGCAAGGGCCGCCAGCGACGCCAGCGGGCGAAAAACCCTTGCCACGGGAGAGTGACAAAGTCGAGGTGCCAGCCGAGTTTCACCCAGGCGAGACCGGCTAGGATGCCACCGAGGTGGGCGGCGTGGGCGTAGTTGCCTCCCCGCTGGGAAGGCACGAGGGTGAAGAACAGCGAAATGCCGGCCGTGACCCACAACAGGACGTCCGCGCGGATCGGTAGGATGAAGTTCCAGCGGATTTCGGAACTCGACTGCAGCCGGCAGAAGATGGCGAAGATGCCCATTTCGCCGGCGGAGGCTCCGAACACGAACGGCTGAAAATGTTCCGGGAACAGGAGCATCAAGGCGCATTGCAGCAAGCCGCCGATGACGCCCGCGCCAAAATAGGCGGCCAGAAAGCGCCGGGTTCCAAGCACATTTTCCACGAATCGGCCAAAGAACCAAAGCCCGAGCAGATTGCCAATCAGATGCCAGAGATCAACGTGGAGGAACTGGAAGGTCAGCAATTGCCAGACGTATCCGCGGGCCAGGGCGAACGGAGTCAAGGCCAGCCAGCTTTCGACGGTCGAGCGGATATACACGTCATTGAAGCACTGGACCGTGAAGGCCACGGTCAGCACCACCATGAGGACGACGCTCGCCGACCAATGAAACCGTGGGCCTTCTCCGAACGATGGCTGTTCTCGCATGTAATCCCGGTTCTCTAGCATGTTGCAGTCAAATTAGTCGGCTGACGACGAGCTTTCAACGGTCGTTTTCGGGGTTGTTTTCCGTCCGATGGTGGCGAGGTCTCAGGCGGAACCACGCAATGGGAACCACGAATGCACACGAATGGGAGAAGCGACCTAGGATGTCGGGCTTTCACCTCAAATTTCTTCCGCCCCGCCAATGAGCAGATGCTTGATGCCTTGGGCCGCGACTTTCATCGGTCCATTCGTGTGCTGCACGGCCAGCGTGCGCGTGCCGGGACGCAGCGCGGCGATGCACTCGACGGCCTCCGGCCCGTCCGTCAGCAACGCCGTCGAGAGGGCGTCACTCTCCGTCGCGGAGCGGGTGACGACGGCGGCGAGCACGGCGCGGTCAGCCGGTTCGCCGGTGCGTGGGTCGAGGACGTGACCCAAGGTTTTCGAGCCGGACTGAAACGATTTCCCCCAGACGGCGGAAACGGAGAGGGCTTCATCGCGCAACGGGATGATGATGGGTGAAACCGGCCCGGCCCGTTGGAGTTCAGGCTTCAGCCTGTCCGGGGAACAAGCTGAAGCTTGAACTCCAACATAATCATTGCGCAGGGTCGGAGACCGGCGTTCTAGATCAGCGTTCACGTCCACGGCAACTTTCCAACCGTCCGCATCCGGTGGCCGGCCGATCGCGAAAACCGTGCTGGTGCCGCCGTGCAGAATGGCGCTGGTCACGCCGGCCTCGCGCAGCAACTCCGCTGCGCGCTCGATGGCGTAACCTTTGCCAATCGCGCCGAGATCGAGCATCACGCCGGGACGCGCGAAGCGGACAGTGAGATTGTTGAGTTGCACCAAATCCATTCCCACTTTTGTGCGCGCCTCGGCCAGCGCGGCGGGCTCGGGCAGCGCACCGGTGCCGCCCAGGAAACTCCAGCAGCGCATCAGCGGGCCGATGGTGATGTCGAACGCGCCGTTGGTCTCGCGGTGGAGTTGCCGCGCGTGCTGCAGCAGGGCAAACAGCTCCGAGCTGACGCGCACGGGTTCGAGATGGGCGCGGGCGTTGACGCGGGCGATCTCGCTGGCGGGCCGGTAGAGGCTGAGCTGATCTTCGAGCCGGGCAATTTCGTTCAACGCCTCCTCGCCCGCCGCGCGCAACGAGGCCGCGTTCGCGCCGTGCAAAATGATTTCAAAGCGCGTCGCCATCGCGTGGCGTGCGACGGCGACGGTGGGCGGGGCGGTGGGCATCGGGCAAAAAAAGAGCGGCGGTCCGGGACCGCCGCTCGTGGGAAACCGTTCCGCTCAGGACTCGCCCTTGATGGAGCCGTAGGTGAGGAGGGGGATTTGATAGCCGTTGCCGGTGGTGACTTTGCGCGTCTTCTCGTCGAAGAGGCACATCATGTTCAGGCGTTCGGACATTTCGGCGAGCGAGATGACCGTCTGCACGCGGATGGCGAGGTCGATGCCGGCGTTGGGCTGTTTGTTGCCGCGGATGGATTCGAACCAGTTTTTGTGATGGTTGGCCACGCTTTCGCCGGGTTTGATGTCCGGGATGGTGATCGGCTCGATTTCGTCGGTGAACGGCTTTTCCGGCTTCATCTCGATGCGATTGCCGGCCATGTAGAGGGTGGCCTTGTGGCCGCGGATCATTTCTTGGGTGCCCTGTTCGTTCACCGTGCCGCTGCAGATGTGCATGGTCATGCCGCTGGGGAACTCGGCGATGAGCTGCACGATTTCCGGCACGTCGCGCTCGCGGGTGCCCGGGGTGTTTCTGTCCGTGCGGACCTTTTTGTTGGCGATGGAGGAGACGCGCAGGGGGAACTCCGGATTGCCCGTGGCCAGCATGTAGGGGTGGAGTTTGTGCGGGAAGAGGTCGCCCAGCAGGCCGGCGCAGTAGGGATAGTATTTGCGCCAGCGGAAATAATCGTCCGGGGCGAACGTGGGGCGCGTCTTGATCTCCATGCCGAGCCAGGCGTCCCAGTTCAAATCGTCCGGCTTGCACCAGTCCTGGATGGCGTAATTCCACTCGCCCTTCGCGTTGTTCCGCATGTAGCTGCCCTGCGACATGACGATGGGGCCGATCTTCCCCGCGCGAATCAGTTCCGCCGCCCGGTGCCATTTCATGTCCGAGCAGCCCTGCGAGCCGACCTGTAAAATCTTCCCGGTCTTCTTGACCGTGTCGTAAATCTCAAACGCCTCGGCCAGGTAGCGCGTCATCGGCTTCTCGACATAGACATGCTTGCCAGCGTTGAGCGCGTCCACCGAGACGCGCGTGTGCCAGTGATCGACCGTGGCACAGAAGATGGCGTCAATGTCTTTTCGGGCGAGCAGCTTCTGGTAATTGTCGAAGCCTTCCGGGGTCGTGGTGGTTTTCTGCGTGATCACCTCCGAGGCGACGCGGACGCGCGTCTTGGAGACGTCGCAGACCGCGACGGGCATGACGTTGTTTTCCTTGAAGCTGTCGCAGACGGTGCGGACGTGGGCGTTCAAGCCCTGGCCGCCGACGCCGATGTGGCCGACGGTGATTTTGTTGTTCGCGCCGATGACGTTCACCGAGGGCGCGGTGGCCTGGCCGTAAATCGGCGTCCTGATGAAGCCGGTGGCGGCGACCACGGCGGTGGCGGTGGCGGTTTTGCGGAGGAAGCTCCGGCGTGTTTCCGGGCCGGCCGATGGGGAGGAGGATGGTGTGTTCATAAAATATTTTTTGATGATGTTAGCGGGCTCTGCGGCGAGACTAGTGGATTCTGGTGCGCGGTCAATTCGCTTTTCTTTGTGGAAAAGACGCCTCGCCGCCTGGATGGGACGGCGACGCCCCTCGTCGCCCGGCGGGTGCGGTCAGCCAGACCTTGCAGCGGGAAAAATGCGACGGGGGCGTCGCATCCATCCTGCGGCGACGAGGGCGTCGCCGCTACGCGATCTGTCCGTCCGCCAGCTCGATCACGCGCGGGGCGCGGGCGGCGACTTTGGCGTCGTGCGTGGCGATGAGCAGGGTGGTCTGCCGCTCGGCGCGCAGGGCGCAGAGCAGTTCGATGATCTCCTCGCCGGTGTGGGAATCGAGATTGCCGGTCGGCTCGTCGGCGAGAACGAGTTCGGGCGCGTTCATCAGCGCGCGGGCGATGGTCACGCGCTGCTGTTCGCCGCCGGAAAGCTCGTTGGGCCGGTGCTCCATCCGCAGACCAAGGCCGACGCGCGCGAGCAGTTCGCGTCCTCGCTTCACGGCCTCGGCGGCGGGCACGCGTGCCATGCGGGCGGGCAGTATCACGTTTTCCAGCGCGCTGAATTCGGGGAAGAGATGGTAGGCCTGAAAAATGAAACCAACGCGCTTGTTCCGCAGCCGCGCCAGCTCGGGGCCGGAAAGCGCGTCGAGCCGCTGGCCGGCGAACTGGATTTGCCCGGCGCTGGGCGTGTCGAGTCCGCCGAGCAGATGGAGCAGGGTGCTCTTGCCCGCGCCGGACGCGCCGCGCAACGCCAGCATCTCCCCGCGCGCCACCGTCAGGCTCACGCCACGCAGAACCTCGAGCGGGCGTCCGCCGATTTGGTAGGTCTTGCGGAGCGCGCGGGCTTCGAGCAGCGGCGCGCCGTTGGATTTGACGTCACTCATTGCGCAACGCCTCCACGGGCGCGAGTCGCGCCGCCTGCCACGCAGGCAGGAAGCCGGCCAGCACGCAGATTAAAAAGCCACCCCCACAGATGATCGCCACATCCATCGGCAGCAGGAGGTAGGGCAGTTCGTGAATCTGGTAGATGCCGGCGGGCAGCAGATCGATGTGCGCGAGGCTGCGGATTGCGTTCAGCAGGTTGTTCATGTAGGCGAGAGCCACGCGGCCCACCAGCAGGCCGAGGCCGACGCCGAGGAGGCCCACGCCCATACTGTGGCTGAGAAAGATCACCATCACCTGCCGGTTGTAAGCGCCGAGCGCCTTGAGCAGGCCGATCTCTTTCATTTTATTCACGGCAAAAGTGATTTCCGAATTCACGATGGCGAAGGACGCCACGATCATCACAATAAAAAGGATGACGTACATCATGGTTTTCTCCGTGGCCAGCGCGCCGAAGATCTGCGAGTTCTCCTCCATCCAGGTCAGGCCGTGATAATCCGGGCCGAGCGCCCGTTGCAGTTGGTCGCGGACTTCGTTCACCTTGAACGGATCGTGAAGCATCACGTAGAGGCCGTGGACGGCATTGTCCAGACCGTAGAGTTCCTGAGCGTTCTCCAGCGAGGTAACGATCATCATGAAATTAAAATCGTTGAACCCCACGTCGAAGATGCCGCGCACCTCGAAATCCTCCGGCAGAATCGCCTCGGCGTCCGCGCGGTTGCGGGCCTTTTCCATCTTCTCCAGGCTGCGCGGCGAGTAAACCGCCAGGTGATCCCCCACGTTCAACCGCATGTCGCGCGCGAACTCGGTGCCGACCACCACGCCCTTGCCGCGCAGATCAAACTTCCCCTTGTCCGGGGCGATGCTTTTCGGCAGCACGCTCACGTTCGACTCGTGCCGCGGATCGATGCCGCGCAGCACCGGGCCGCGGATCATCGCGTCGCCGCTGGCGGGCTGGGATTTCACCAGCACCTGGCCGAGCACGTAGGGGGCGACGCCTTTCACGTTTTGGTTCGTGGCGACCAGGCTCATGGCCAGCGCGTAGTTGGGCATCGTCGATTCGGTTTTGACGATCTTGAGATGGGCGTTGAAGGAGAGGATGCGCTCGCGCCATTCACGGTCGAATCCGCTCATCACGGCGATGACGATGATGAGCACGGCCACGCCGAGCATGACGCCGATGATGGAGATGAGGGTGATGACCGAGACGAACGTGCGCTTGGGACGCAGGTAGCGCAGCGCGAGGGACAGTTCGAATGGCAGCCGTGACATTGGGGCGAAAGGCTAGACGCGGGGCAGGGGAGTGTCAACGAGGCGGGGCGAGCGGGCGTGTCCGAATTTGAACGGAGCGCGGCTGTGTCGCAGACCAGTCGCAGCACTTGCAACCCTGCTGCGGCTGGTCGAGGACGACACAGCCGCGCTCCGGAGATGTATAAAACAGGACATCACCAGCGAGCCAGGATATTCCTGGTGCAGCCGGCTCAGGGCTTGGCGAGGAAATCCACCTTGGCGCTCAGCTCGGGCTTGAGGAATTGGTCCGGGTCGCGAATCTGGACCTTGATTTGCAGCGTCCCTTTCTGCCGGTTGGCTTCCGGCGCCATCTCCGCCACGTAGCCGGTGTAAATTTTTTTGGGATACGCCTCGGGACTGACGCGGCAGGGCTGCTGGAGATAAACTTTGCCCACGTATTCCTCGTTCAAATCAATCTCCACCTGCAAATCCTTCGGGTCGGCCACGGCGAGGACGGCGGTGCTGGGGCCGCGCGTGCCGCCGAAACTTTGCGGGGTGACGAGCGCGCCGGCCACGGCCAGTTTTTCCATGACCACGCCGTTGATCGGCGAGCGGATCACGGTCCAGTCGTGGTAGGTCTTGTTCAATTCGAGATGGGCGTCGGCTTCCTTGAGGCTGGCCTTGGCGGATTCGACGCGGAGCCGAAAGTCGTCCTCGTTCTGTTTGCTCTCGATGTTCGCGGCGATGAGCTTGCGGATGCGTTCGTAATCCAGTTCGGTCTTGCTGACGGTGACGCGGGCGCTGGCCACGCGGCTTTCCGCCTCGGCGAGGCGGGCCTTCTGCTCGGCGTCGTCGAGGAGGACGACGACCTGCCCGTTGGTCACGGCGTCGCCCTTCTTGACGCCGATCCATTTCACGACGCCGAGAAAGCGCGGGCTGAGTTCGATGCGCTCGCGGTTGATGATGTAGCCGCTGACGGTGAAGAGGAGGCCGTTGGTGTTTTGGGCCGGGGCGGTGGTGGCGCTGGCGGTGGAGTTGGTCGCGGCGGCGCGGGTTTTTCCGAAGGTGCGGCGGCCATCGCTGTCCCGGGGCCAGGCGAAGAAAAGCGCGACGCCGGTGAGGAGAATGACGGCGGCGAAGATCGCGAAGATGCCGCCCCACGGCCGGCGGCGGTCGCTGCTCTGGATGCGGAGTTTGTCGAGTTGGTCGGAATTCATCGGGCGGCCGGTGTCGGGTGATTGGGCACCCGCCCACTAAACTCGTTTCGCGAGGTTGAATCACGAAAATAATTTGGGGGCATTGGGCGGGGCGCGGGCTTTCGTAGCGGCGGGCGTCCCGCCGCTACCTTTCAAACTGATTTTAGCGCCGCGATCACGGGCAGGCGGGCCGCGCGCAAGGCTGGTAGGAGGCTGCCAATCAGCCCAACCAGCAAGGAGAAGATCAGCCCTTCCGCCCCCAGCCGGGGCGTGATGCGGAATTGGAAGACGGTTTCGCTGAAACTTTCGAAACTGATCGTTCCGGTGGTGTAGCCGTGCATGGGCAGCGCGATGAGGCAGCCAAGCACGCCGCCGAGCAGCGCTAGGAACGAGCCTTCGATCAGGATGCCGATCAGGATCGTCCGCCGCCGGTAGCCGAGCACGCGCAGGGTTCCGATCTCCCGCGTGCGCGAGCCGACGCTGGCATACATGGTGTTCATGGCGGCGAAGACCGCGCCGATGGACATGGCGGTGGCGAGGAATTTGCCGAGGTATTTGATGGGCGTCGCGGTCATGGTCTGGGCGCTGTAATATTTCAGTTCGGGAATCGCACGCAGTGTCAGGCGCCGGTCCGTCTCGACGCGCCCGGCGAGCGCCTCCGCCGCCGCGGCGTCGGTCACGCGCACCAGCATACTAGAATAATTTTCCCGGTCGAAGACGGAGCGTGCCTCGTCGGCGTCCATCCAGACTTCGGAATCGAACGCGCTGCTATGTCCGTCGAACCAGCCGGCCACGGTGAGTTCCTTGCCGCCGGTTTTGAATTTGTCGCCGATTTGGAAATGGGCGAAGCGCGCGGCCAGCCGCCGGCTGACGACGACTTCGCGCTGGCCGGGTGTGAACCAGTGGCCGTTGGTCAGCGTGACCTGCGGGCGCAACTGGAGACCCATCGGCGAAACGCCGCGCATGAGGACATTGGCTTCGCCGTTGTTTTCGAGGCGCGGCAGGTTGATGAGCACGAGGACGTCGCCGGAAATGAGCGGACGACCCAGTTCGTCGCGCGCGATCTGCGGGAGGTATTGGATCATTTTCAGGGCCTCGCGGGAAACCTGGCTGCTGGATTCGGCGGTGGAGCCTTTGCGGACGATCATGACGTTGCGCGGGTCGCCGGTGTTCTGGCTGGATTTCTCGAGGCCGACGGCGAGCGATTGCACGAGAAGATAGACCGCCACTACGAGAGCGACGCCCAGCACCGTGGCCAGCGTCGCGCGCCAGCGGACGAAGACGTTGCGGAGGTTGTAGGTCAGGGGCAGCGCCATGCGCACGGCGGAAAGGTAGGGCAACGGCGCGCGGCGGACAAGGCGGGGTTCGGCGGCTACTTCTGCCGGTTCAACTCCTCGGTCACAAATTTGCACCGTGCCGCGACCCGTTCGCGCAAGGCCGTCACCGCCTCGTCGAAGGTCCAGCCGCGCGCGGTGTCACCTTTGGCCTCGGCGCGGATGACGCCGGCCAGTTCGTCGATGCGCTTCTGGAGCGTCTCCGCGCTGAACGAGGTGGCGAGCAGGGCGGTCATCCGGTTGTGGTAGCGGCGCCGGCCTTCGGGTGCTTCCAAAACGGCCTTAGCGACGAGTCCTTTCCACTCCGGCACGAGCGGGCTGGCCGGTTTTTCAAACAGCACATCCAGGCCGTGCGGGAGAAACGTCATCTGATCGGTCGCCACATCGTGATAGATCCGGTAATTGTCCCCGGCCAGCGCATAGCCCATGTGATGGCCGGTGAAAATCTCGGCGGCGACGAATGAGATAAAACGATCCATGTCGAGCAGCGTGGAAAGCTTCTTGAACCGCAGCACCGGGTCCTTCTCGGCGGCGGCGGCGGCGAGGGCCTGCAGATCGGACTGGTCCTTGGAAATTTCCCCGGAATCCTGCTCCAGCCTTTCGTGCACGTCGGCGGCCGCGCCTTCGTAGAGACGCCCTTTGGCGTCCTTGAAATAGCGGGTGAGAAAATCGGGGCTGGCTGCCTCGACCAGCGTGTAGAATCCGAGATCGCGCCCGTTGAGTTCGACGCGCGCGAAGACCACGCGCGCCGCCGGCACGCCCGCGCTGCGGAAGATTTCCCCGCCGATGACCTCGCTCAGGCAGGTGGGATCCTGCAGGCAGTTGTTGAGTAGAATTTTTTTCTGCCCGTGGAAGGACGTGCCCGGCACGTATTCGTTGAACTTCACGGCCAGGCCCGGTTTTTTGTCGAAGGGCTGGAAGCTTTCACTGCCCTTGAGCCGGATGCCGACGGCGGCGTAAACCTTGGCACCCTCGCGGAGGACGCCCCGCACGTATTTTTTTGGTTCGGCCTTGAGCAGAGCGGCGTTGGCGGTGGAAATTTCAATCTGCAAGTGCAGCACCTGCGGCTGCGCGAACAGTTTGTCGCCTTCCGCCGCCTTCTTCTTGACCGGTTCCGCGCCGGGGAGCGGGGCGGTGGCCGAAAGAAACAGCGCGGCGGCGAGGATGATGGTGCCGACGGTTTTCATGCTCATTGCTCTTCTTTCAATGCGGCCAGCCGGGCGCTGGCCGCCTTGGCGTCCAGCACGAGCGCGCGGAAACGCCACTCCGCCTGCGGCTCGATCACCGGCTGGTAATCGGTCGCCACGCCAATTTTCGTGTTCTTGTTGTCGAACAGGTCCAGCTCCACTTTGACGCCGAAGCGCTGGCGGGTGCTTTCGTTTTTCACTGCGCCCACCACATAGACCAGCGTGCCGGCGGGCGCCTTCTCCATGAGCACCTCGCTCACGGTCAACCCCTCCGGCAGGTTCGTCAGCACGGTGTGGGCCGGCGGCGGCGCGTTGGTCCTGGCTGGTGGCGGCCGGGCGGTCACCGGCCGGGGCGGTGGTTTGAACTGCGGCCAGACGATGAACACGCCGGCCGCCGCTGCCACGGCCACCAACCCGATGATCCAGCTGGTCCAGCTCCGGCTTTTTCCCGCCGGTGCCACGGACGCTTCTTCCTCGGGCGTTTCCGGGGCGAACGGCACCGGCAGGCTCATGCTGGCCTCGCAATGCGGGCAGGGCACGACCATCCCGCCGCCCTCGGCGGGATATTCGATGGACCCGGCGCAGTGCGGGCAGTCGCAGATCAAGAACTGGTTGTCGGCCATGTCGTCGTTTGATGAATGCCGCCGCACTCTGGCGGCACGAATCAGACCGGGAAAGACAATTTCAAATTTAATCAACTGCGCCCGTCACCGGTTCGTCGCAAAAATATTCAAAGATAATTTTCTTTGCGCGTTGCCACGTCCGCCGCCGCCCACTACTGTGGTTTGATCGTCGATCTTCCGTGATCCGCACACCATCGACCGGCGGTCGCGCAGAAAAAAATTGCATGAAAAAAAACGAACCGACTTTGGCGCAGAAGGTACTCTCCAACGAGTCGCCGGCGTGGAAGGAAATCGTGGCCCGCTACCAGAAGCCCTCGGTCGGCCGGGGCGTCTGGCAGGTCGCGAACACGCTCATCCCCTACGCGGGCCTGTGGTATCTGATGTATCTCAGCAGGGAGGTGTCTTATTGGCTCGTCCTCCCGCTGGCAATCTTGGCGGCGGGATTTGTGGTGCGGACCTTCATCATTCACCATGACTGCGGGCACAGCTCGTTTTTCAAATCGCGGGCTGCCAATGACGTGGTGGGCTTCCTCACCGGCGTGCTGACCTTGACGCCTTACTTTCACTGGCGCTGGGAACACGCCCTGCATCATTCGACGAGCGGCGACCTGGACCGGCGCGGCACGGGTGACGTGTGGACGCTGACCGTGCAGGAATATCTGGAGTCCTCGCGCTGGCGGCGGTTCGCCTACCGGTTGGCGCGGAATCCGTTCGTGCTTTTCGTGATTGCGCCGCTGTTCCTGTTCGCCATTCGGCAGCGGTTTCCGACTCCGGGCGCGAGCCAGCGGGAGCGGCACTCGGTGCATTGGACGAACTTGGCGATTTTGGGTATGGTCCTAGGGATGGGCGGGTTGTTCGGCTTCAAGGACTATCTGCTGATCCAGTTGACGGTGACGGCGGTGGCCGGCACGGCAGGGGTGTGGCTGTTTTACGTGCAGCACCAGTTCGACGGAGTTTACTGGGAGCGCAACGCCGAATGGGATTATACGCAGGCAGCGCTCCAAGGGAGTTCGTTTTACAAGCTGCCCAAAATCCTCCAATGGTTCTCCGGCAACATCGGCTTCCATCACATTCACCATCTCAGCCCGCGCATTCCCAATTATTACTTGGAGAAATGTCACGAAGCGGAGCCGCTGTTTCAAAGCGTCAAGCCCGTGACGCTGTTCTCCAGCTTCAAATCTTTCACCTACCGTCTCTGGGACGAACCGCGGCGCAAGCTTGTCGGCTACGCCCACCTCAAAACCGTGCACACACTGCAGAAGCAAGCCGCCCGGCATTGACCGGGGCGGATCGCCCCCCTCGAAGCCAAGGTCGTGGCCCGCCGCGAGCTTCAGAAACCGCTCCAGCCCGCCGCCCCGCCTGCCGATGAGTTGTTGAACTTGTCATGAGCAACGAACACATCTTAATCGTCGAAGACACCGCCCTGGTTATGATCCTCCTGCGGTCGCGGTTGACGGCCGACGGGTATGAAGTCACCGGCGCCAGCAAAGTCGCCGAGGCCCTGCACGCGATGCGGACCCGGATGCCGGACTTGGTGGTGCTGGACCTGACCTTGTTTGATGATGACCCGACCGGCCTGACGGATGGCTTCGCCGTGTTGAGCCTGCTGCGCCTGCGCTATCCTGAAGCCGACACCGCTGTGATCATTTATTCCGCGAACACCAAACCGAGGTGGAAATGCGGGCCAAGGCCATGGGCGTGTTTGCGGTCATCGACAAAAATGACGGGGCGGTTCCTCTTTTCACCGCCATTCGCGCCGCCCTGGACGAACGCAAAGCTAGACAGGGCGGGCTGCCGGCACCGCCCGCACCGCCCGTCCCATCCTCGCTGAAACTCGTGACGAGTTAGGCAGCGTTTTCCACTAGCCTGCATTTCTGACCGGAGCGTAGGGGAGAGACAGGCCGGCCCGGAACGCCGGCTTCAGCCGGCAGAGATTTCCGGTCACAGGAAACCTTCTGGAGATTCCATCCCGCTCGAACTTCGCCGCCTGCTGCTGACTGAAGCCGACGTTCCGGGTCACGCGTCGGCTCATGGGCCTCCGAGATTTGGCCGGCTTCTATTTGCCCAGCATGATCGGGCCGCTCCAACGATTGGTCTGCTGGAGGACGCGCGCGGTGAGACGGTCGTTGAGTTTGATCGGGCCTTCGTAGGTCAACGCCTTTGGGGCCACGCCGCCGCCGGGCGCGCGCGGATCGGTGCCGTTGAGGGTGTAGTAAATGGCGCCAGCGGCGGCGGTGAGCGCGATCTGGCCGTCCCCGGCTTTGGCGGCGACGGGCGGGGCGACGAATTGCTGGTCGATCCACGCGAGGCGGGCCGCCGTCCAGTTTTTCATCCATTGCAGCTCCTCCTCGTAGGTTTCGCCGACGAAGTAGTTCGGGTTCACGTTCAGGCCGAGAATGGGCCAGCGCTGAAAATTGCGCGCCTGCGGCCCGCGCAGCTCAGCGGCGATCTGATCGACGCGGGCCAGCAAATTGGTGGTGGAGAAAACGGTGCCGCGCAGTTCTGTCCAGCGATCGACATATTTCTGCGCGAAGTCTCGATCGTCGAAGAGGCGGCGGAACCAGACGTATTCCGTGTCGTTGAGCTGCGGCCAGAGCCAGTATTCGGGCTGCCAAGCCTGCTTGCCGTTGCAGTTGCCGAAGCTCAGGTTCCAGTCCCAGAGCGGCCCCATCTTGATTTTGCCGCCGCGATCCTTGTGGAAAAAAGTGCTGAAGCGGAAGGCGTCCGCGTTCTTCGTGACCTCGGCGAGCAGGTGGTAGTCGATGAACGAATCGGCGTCGAGAAAGGCGGCATAACCTTTCGCCGGGTCGGTGAAGTCGTCGCCGTGGAGCGCGGCCTCGGTGCGGTTGAGATGATGCTGCAGCCAGCCGCGCTGCACGCCGGTGATTTCGTCCGGCTCGGGATCAACGAAGAAAAACTGGTTGGTCCGCGCGGTGCGGAGAAATTCCCGGACCGGCTCGCCCGGCGGCAGGGCCTCTTCATTGTCCGGGCCGGGAGCGGGCCGGGGCGAACTTGGCCCGCGCCGCGCCGCCCCGCCGAGGTGATTGGTCACGAGCGGGCCGGGCCACTCGCGGACCGGCCGGACCCCGGTCGAGAGGCCCGGGACGCCGTCGAACACGATCAGCTTGTTGGTGCGCACGGGGATTTTGTAGGGCGGCAGAAACCCGGCCGGGTCGCCGGGAAAACCGCCGGGGCCGGTGGGGAAGCCGACGCGGTTGTTGGTGATCGCGCCCTGATACGAGGGGAAACCGCCCAGCGTCACCGGCCCCATGTCGCCGCGGTCCGTGTGGTCCTTTTTGAAAAGGTAGCCACCGGTGATCTCCGGCTCGGCGTGGTCGGCGGGATCGAGTTTTTTCAAGGGCACGCGGTTGAGGTCGCGCTTCACCTTTTCCTCGAAGACATAGACGCCGACGTAATCGCGTCGGGAAAGTTTCGCGCCGGACTCGTTCACGAACACCTCCACGAATCTCGTGCGTGGCGCCCAGCGGCCGAGCTGGTTGCTCATTTCGTAGGCGAGCACGTCGCGCAGCAGCGTCTTGTCGGGAAACGGCGCGTAGAGAATCCAGTCGGATTCCGGGGCTAGGCCGAGGATGGGTGCCTTCGCGGCGTCGTCGTTTTCCGCCAGGATTTTGACCGTGTAGGAACGCTTCGGATAACGCAGCGAGGCGCGGCCCCGGATGTTGAGATGGGCGCGCCCGTCGAAGTCCGCCGCGCCGAGTGGCGTGGCGTGGCCGTTCCTGGGGTCGATGAAGCGCGTGCTGACGGCGGCTTTTTCCTCGTGTGGAATTTCGGGGCCGAAGGTGTTGATGATGACGAGCGGAAGGTTGGAATTGAAATCGAGCAGGTCGTCCGCGAGCAGCACGTAGGATTGCGAACGGACCGGGCCGGGGGGCGCGTCCTTGGCCAACACGCGGGCGCGGAGGATCAGCGAATTGGTGATGGCGAGCGGGCGGGTGTAGATCGGGGAGGCGGCTCCCGGCTCGGAGCCGTCGAGCGTGTATCGGACCGCCGCGCCGGGCGGCGTGGCCGTGAGCGCGACAGTGGGGTGGTTGGTAAAAACGCCGCCGGGAATGGAGAACGCGGGCGCGGCGGCGGCCGGCTCTTTCGCGGTGGCCGGCCACGTCAGGGCGAGCAGCAGCGCGAGCGCGGCGGCGGCGGGGCGGCGGGGCGGTTCAATTCGGAACATGGCGCAAGTTTTTTCCAAGGACGGTTTACTGCAAGCGAGTTTTTAGAAACCGCCGCGCCTTGGCAAATTCAAACTGGTCGATCGAGAAAAGAAATCTCCGGCGGGCGGAAAAAGTTTGGCAGCAAAACCGGCCAGGTTTCGTCCAACAAAAAATTTCGCGCGCCCGCCGGGGTTTGTGATTGGAAATCCGGACCAGCGCACTTAGCGTGCGGTTGCCTTCACCCGCGCCAGCCAGGCCGGCCTTGGGAATGAGCATCAGCAGCAAATGAAACAACATCCGGCATGGACCATCCGACGGCGCGGCAAGCGTCCGCTCCTGGCCTTGCTGCTGGCCAGCCTGTGGATGCTGGTCGCGCCCGTGCCGGGCCGCGCGGCGTTTTTCCCCGTTGATCTCACGCCGCCCGGCGCCGCCATCGCGCCGCCCGCGCCGCTCTGGCCGGCCTTGCCGCAGCGCGCGCTGACCAACGGCGGCGTCCCGTTCCGCCCCGGTGAACCGGTCGCGGTGACGGGCCTAGATGCGGCGCGGCGCGGGGATTTTTTTCCAACGCGCGTGGCGGGCCTCGCGGTGGGGCGCAAGGCGGCGCGGTTGCATGTGCTGCACGGCGCGGATCACTCGGACAAGGACGGCGTGCCGCTGGCGGAGCTAGTCCTGCTTTACGCGAATGGCGAGCGACGCGCATGGCGGCTGGCCTACGGGCTCCATGCCCGGAGCCTGACCCGCGAGAAGGGCGAAAAAAAATCCGGGCTGCTCGATCCGAATTCCGACCAGGCCGGGGAGGAAGGCGATCGCGGGCGCTGGTTTCACACGGCGTTTGACAATCCGCTGCCCGGCCGGGAGATCGCGGGCGTGGAATGGGTTTCGCTGTTCAGCCGGGCCACGCCGCTGCTGGTCGCGCTGACGCTGGAGCAGGGGGTACCCGCGCCGCTGGTGCCGATGGACACCACGCGCAAGGTGGTGAAACGCGCGCTGGGCTCTGACACCAGCGACTTCCGGGATATTCTGGTGATCCGGGCGATGGATTCCAGCAGCGGGCAGTTGCTGGCCGGTGCCACGGCTGCTTTGACCATCGCCGACGATCAGGCGCCGTTTTATTTTGGCGAGGTGAAGGCGGACGCGGACGGCGTGTTGCGGCTGCCTTATCCTCCGCAGCAGACGCATTCCTATATTCTTCAGGTGCGCGCGCCGGGGCATGTGCCTGCACAGGTCCGCGGGGCGAAGACCGGCACCGGTGCGTTTGCGCGTGAAGTCCAGGCCCGTCTCGAACCGGGCGTGCGCGTCGGCGGACTGGTGAAGGGGACGGATGGCAAACCCGTTTCCGGCGTGAAGGTCATCGCCGCCAGAATAGAAAAGACCTCCGCGCGCGAATACACCCGCACCGACCATGAGGCCGTGTTCACGGACGCCGCCGGCCAGTGGCAATGCAGCACGTTGCCGCCGGAGTTCGGTAAATTTATCTTCGAGTTCTACCATCCGGAGTTCCGCGCCGCGACCTACACGCCGGGGGCATCCGCCGAGACCAATACGCTCGCCACGGCCCGCGAGGATTTGCTGGCGGGCAGGACGGAGACGATTCTGCTGCCCTCGATCCGGGTGCTGGTGATGGCGAAGGATGAGGCCGGTCAACCGGTAGCCGGGGCCGAGATCCGCGTGCAGGATCACCAGAACGGCGCAATCCTGCCGTCCTTCAGAACTGACGCCAAGGGACGGGCATCGTTCATGGTGCCGGAGGCGACGCAACTTTCGGTGGCGGTGATGGCCCGGGGTTTTGCGCCACGCATGGCCAATGTGATGGTCCGGCCGCTGCCGGCGACCGGTTTGACTCCGCGGAATTTCACACCCGGGGATCTGGACGATTCCATCCCGCCCGGCCTGGACGGGCTGCCCCGGAATTTATGGGGGGGCGGTCCGGTGCGCTGGCCGGAAAATCTTGTGGCCATGACGCTGACCAAGGCGCGGACATTTCGTGGGCGCGTGCTCGATCAATACCAGCAGCCCGTGCCGCGCGCCCGTGTGCATCTGGATTCGTGGAACAACACGCGTCTGGTGCAATGGCAGGGCGTGGCTGACACGAACGGACTTGTGACCTGGGACATGCTCCCGGAGGGTGGCCTGACCTTCACCGTGTCTGCGGCGAACCACGCCGCGTTGAACGCCTCGCTCTCGGGTGAGATCACGGAATACACATTCAACATTCAGAAAATGTCCCGGGTGATCGGACGGGTGATCGACGCGGACACCAGAAAGCCGCTGCCGGAATTTTCCATCATCCGCGGTTTTGCCTACAACCCTGGCGAGTCAACGCGCTGGGAGCGATACAACCCCGTCCGCGGCCGCAATGGCGAATATTCCATGCGCCTCGACTACTCGAACGGAAACGGAGATCGGCAGCAAATCCTGGTCGAGGCACCGGGCTACCTCCCGCAAGCGGCCCAGATTGTGACCAAGGCAGGGATCAGCACGAACGACTTTGTGTTGAAAAGGGGCAAAGGCCCTTCCGGCATTGTGGAAATGCCGGACGGACGGCCCGTGGTGGGCGCGACCATGGCCTTGGTGGACGTGAACGAATATTTCTACATGGACCGGCCCGGCGAGTTGCGCCGCGTCAACAACTATGGCGAGCACGTGCGGACTGACGCAAAAGGGTATTTCGAATTTCAGCCCCGGCTCGATCCGCACACCGTGCTGGCCTCGGCTCCGGTGGGCTACGCCGAGCTGCACGCGACGAATTTGTTGAAGGTAGGTAAAATCGTGCTGCAGCCGTGGGGCCGGATCAAAGGGGTGGTGCGTGTCGGTCAGTTGGATCCGAATGCGGTCGTGCGTCTCCAGAATCCGGATTTTCAGCAGGGCGATGGTGGCCGCACGGTTGCGCCGGTCTGGCTTTATCTGAAGGCTGATCCGGACGAGGCCGGCGCCTATGTCTTTGACCGGGTGCCGCCCGGCGAGCGCAAGGTGCATCTCGAATTCAAGCGGAATGACCGGAAAAACAGCCGGATGGCCACAAGTCACGCCCGCCAGGTGACGGTCAAGCCGGGGGAAACTACCGAAATCCTGATTGGCGGCACGGGGCGGCAGGTCATCGGACAGGTGGAATCCAGCACGGGCAATGCACGGGGTGTGGATTGGCGGCGTGATCAGCAAACACTAACCATGGTCACGCAAGCCGGACCGTCCTATCCGGTGATGAACTTTCAGAACGCGGTCACCGAGGAAGAACGGCAGAAGCAGATGGCCGAACACAACCGCCGGGTCGCCGATTATTGGCGCTCGCCGGAAGGGCTCGCGATCCGGCACGCCCAGCGCAGTTACACACTGCTGTTCGAAACCAACGGAACATTTCGCGTGGAGGGTGTCGAGCCGGGCACTTACTCCTTGTCGATGAATTTTACCGATCCGGCGGGGGGGGAGAACAATTACTCATCCATTGGCAATCATTACGCGGCTGTCACCGTGCCGCCTTCGACTCAGGGAAAACCTGATGCGCCCTTCGATCTCGGCACGTTCAAAGTGCAAATCCGTCCGGTCTTCCGGCCGAAGAGCGGCTTCCCCGTGCCAGCTCCGGTGCCAATACCGTTGCGGGACGAATAGCCTACTTGCGGGCTTCGGGGGTCACGGTCAGTGTGACGCGCTGGCCGTTGCGGAGCACGACGACCGTCACGGGTTTGCCGATCTTCACGGCGTCCATGGCGTAGGTGTAGTCGTAAACATTGGCGATCTTCGTGCCGCCAAATTCCACAATCACATCGCCACCTTTGAGACCCGCCTTGTCCGCCGGGCCACCCGCGCGCACGCCGCTCAGTTTCACGCCCTGCACTTCCGCGGCATAGTCGGGAATGGTGCCGAGGTAGGCGCGGAGTGTTTCCCGGCTGCCGCCGCCGGAATCTTTCCGTGCCACCTGGGCATACTGGGGACGGACGGCGGTTTCGAGATCGAGCAAAAGGCCCCGGGCCAGTTTCGCGATTCGCCCGATGCCGTCGTAGTTCAAGGTGTCCGGCCGGTCGGTCGGCCGGTGGTAATCGTCATGGCCGCCGGTGAAGAAGGCCAGCACGGGAATGCCTTTCGGGTAGAAGGCCGTGGTGTCGGTCGGCAAATAAGGATCGTCCTGGAGGGTCAGTTGAAAGCCGGCCGCCACATTCCGCTTCTCGATCAGCTTCGTCCAGACGGGCGAGGAACCGATGCCCTGCAACGTAAGCTTGTTGTCGCGCTGCCGGCCGACCATGTCGAAATTCAAATAGGCCGTCACATTGGTCAGCGGCAGCGGCGGATGCTCGGCAAACCGCGACGAACCGAGCAGGCCGATTTCTTCGCCGGCCCAGGCCGCGAAGATCACCCCCTTCGGAAACGCCGCCGGGTTTTTCTTGCGCTCGGTGTGCAGCGCGTCGGCCAGTTCGAGCAGCGTGGCGACACCGGAGGCGTTGTCGTCCGCACCGTAATGGATCAGCCCTTCCTCGCCCTGGCGGTTCATCGCGCCGGCCTCGCCCCGGCCCAGATGATCGTAATGCGCGCCCACCATGAGAAATTCATCGCCGGCCGGGCCGGCGGCCTTGGGCGCGGGAGGAATCATCCCGAGGACATTGCGGTCGGGTTTGCGGATGTGCTCGACGCCCGTGGCCAGCCGCACGCGGACATTGGTGAGCACGATGCCGCTTTCGGCATGTGGGTTTTCAATGTCGAGCGCCGCCTGCAATTTCTCGAGGCTCCGTCCGGAACCGGCGAACAGCGCGGCCACCACATTGCTGCCGGCCGAGGCGATGGCGATGGCCGAGCCGGCCAGGCTGCTGTCGGACGACAACTTGAGCAGTTCCCCGGCGTTGGGCGACGTCGGGCCGGTGATGAAGATGACGCCTTTGGCACCGTGCTCGCGCGCGTGCAGGGCCTTGTAACGGACCCCGGCGTAGCGGTTCAATTCCGCGCGCCGTTTCGGATCCACCTGCTCGGGCACGTAGCGGAGGACGAGCGCGATGCGGTTCGAGACGTTGACTCCGGCGTAGGAGTCGTAACCTTCGCCGGGCTTGCCGGGCACCGACAAACCGTAGCCGACGAAAACCACCTGGCCTTCCACTTCCGCGTTGGCGGTGAAGGCCAGCGGCCGGAAATCGTTTTCAACAGCGAACTCCACCGGCATCCCGGTGGTGGGCGAGACGGTGAGGCGGCTGGCATTGGTCAGGACGCGCGCGCCGGCGGTGAACTCATAATTCTGAAAATAGTTTTGGTTGGTGCCCACCGGCTGGAGGCCGATGCGCTTCATCTGGGCGGCGATGTAATCCGCCGCGAGTTCCGCGCCGCGCGTGCCGGCGAGGCGGCCTTCCAGTTCGTCGGAGGCCAGGTGCGAGACGATCGCACGCAGGTCGTTGGTGGTGATCTCGGCGGAAAAACGGTGGTGGGGTGGCGTGGGCGGGGTCGCGCCGGTGGGCGGCCCGTTCGTGCGGCCGCGCACCGCCGGATCACCCGGTGGCGTGGTCGCGAATTTGCCTCCGGCCGTCGGCTGCCGGTGCGGCGCTTTCTTTAAGGCGTCGAGTGCAGCCGCGTGATTCCAGTCCGCCAGGAAAATTTGCGATTTGCTGTCCTCCGTGCGGCTCGAAGTCCAGGACAGCTTCCGCCCGTCCGGCGAAAACACGGGCAGGCCGTCAAAGCCGTCGGTGAACGTCACGCGCACTGGCTCGCGACTGCCGTCCGCGTCCACGATGAACAGCTCGAAATTGGCGAACCCAAGTTTGTTCGCCGTGAAGATGAGGTATCGCCCCGAGGGATGGAAATAGGGCGCCCACGACATCGCGCCGAAATCGGTCAGCCGCCGCTGGTTGGAGCCGTCCAGCTTCATGGTGAACACGTCCGCCGTGTCGCCCTTCTCGGTGAAGCGCCGCCAGACGATGCGCTGGCCGTCGGGCGAGAAAAACGGGCCGCCGTCATAACCGGGCGTATGTGTGAGGCGGCGGATGTTTGATCCATCGGCGTTCATCAGATGGATTTCGCCGAACCAGGCCGGGTCGGTCGCCAGACGCTGCTGCTCGGCGGCGGTAAGTTTGTTCGTGGGATAGGCGTCCCGCAGCGAGCAAAAGACAATCAGCTTTCCGTCCGGCGAGAACGCGGACTCGGCGTCGTAGCCCGGGGCACGGGTGAGTTGGCGCACGTTCGAGCCGTCGCGGCGCGCGACGAAGATGTCCATCTGCTCGTCGTAGTCCCATGAGTATCGGCGCTCCTGGCCCGTGGCCCGGAAGTTCAGTTCGGCTTTTTGCCTGGCGACGGACTCCGGGTCCAGATGGGTGGAGGCAAAGCTGATTTCGTCGCGGCCCGGCCGGAAAAAGGCGCACGTCGTTTTGCCGGTGCCGGGCGAGACGCGCCGGCTGTCGCCGCTTTCCAGGTCGAGCGTGTAAATCTGGTAGAAGGGATTGCCCGGCTCGCGTTCGCTTTGGAAAATCAGCACCTGGCCATCCGGCGAAAAGTAGCCCTCACCGCTCCGTCGTCCCTCGAAGATGAGTTGGCGGGTGTGGGAAAGAAAACGCGCCTCGCCGGCCGGGCCGGGTTCCGCGGCTCCCACGTTGGCGAGCAGCGCCATCAAGGCCAGAACAGAGTGAACAGAACGATTCATGATTTTGAAGTCTCTGACGAAATCCCGAAGGCGGGCAACGAAAAATGATCCTTCGATGAGGTTAGGACGGCGGGCCGATCATTCTTTCGGCTTGGCCGTCGGCCCGATGTAGCGCCGGGCGATGACCACGTTGTCGAAGGACACGACGTTCACGGGGTCCTTCGTCCAGCGGTCGGTGAAGTAGCTTTCCAGAGTCAGCGCGTTGGCTTTGAGCTGTTCCTTCTTCCGCCAGTTGATTCATTGCCAATGCCCTTGCAGCTCGCCGTCGATCCAGAAAGACTGTTCGCCGTCCGGCTGCCCGGGTGTGTTGTGCTTCAACATGAACTCGACACAAATCCAGCGATTTTTCGGGATGAGCGGTGCGGTCAGGCCGCTGAACGAGTTACCCCAATACTTGCTGTCCTTGGAAGCCTCCATCTCATGCCAGTAGCTGTAAAAATTCCAACGACCCGGCGCGGGCCAGCGGCCCGAGTTGCCCCACGGCTCGATGGCTGTGGAAAAACGTTCGCCGCCCTCGGGCTTCAGACCGGCCTTGCCGAATCCGCTCCACCGGTCCCCGCCGCGCAGCCCCTTGTTCGCCCGCAACGTGACAAAATGATGCACGTAATCGCACCCTGCATCGAAGCGCGTATGGAACCGGATGAAGACCGTGTCCGCCGGCTCGAACCACTTCGTCAGTCCGCCGCCGGTGTCCTGGCCGAGGTGCGCCTCCACGCGCAGATATTTTTCCCCGAACCGCGCATCCGCTCCCGGGGAGACCAAGTCCAGCACCTTGCCGTCCTTGTTGCCCGTCTCATCCCATCCCTTGCCGAGGGCGCCCAATTCAAAATCATCCGCAAAAATTACGCCGGGATTTTCCTTCAGTCCGGCGTCGGCAGGATGGGCGGCGGCCAGACCGCTGCCGGAGGGTAATTTGCTGTTGCCCGCCAGATTGATTCGGGCGGCTGGATCAGCCGCAAAGGCGAAGCCGACCACGGCCAGCATGGCGGCAATCACACCAATGCGGGCGGGGAGCGATGACATGAACTGGTTCACATGCCTGGGTGCCGGGGGCGATCAATCGACTCCGCGCTTCGTCCGTTTGTCGTCCTTGAAACGGAAGGGCGGTTGGCCGGTGAGGTCCTGGCTGGTGATGGTCGGGCACCAGTATTTCTCGACGTGCTCGACGACGAGGTCGGTGCCTTGGAAATGCGAAACCTTTGGAGCCTTGTCCGGGTTGTACATCGTGTCGGTGAGATCGCGGCAGAGGACAACGTTCTTGCCGAGCTGCACCTGCTGGCGGATGGCGAAGGGCCGGCCCAGCACACACATGTTCAAATGCACGCCCATGAGGATGACGTTGTCGATGCCGCGCGCGGCGAGGAGGTTCCAGGTTTCCTGGCCGTGATCGGTGATGGCGTCGTCCGGGCCGATTTCGATGGTGGAAATCTGGCGGGTCCAGGCTTCGCGGATGGTGCACTTCACTTTGCAGTCACAGCCCATGTCCGAGTCGTCGATGGGCATGTCCTTTTCGCGTTTTGTGTCGGGCCAGCACCAGGTGGTGCCCCAGCGCTCGGCGGTGGCCAGCGGCACGGGAGTTTTGGCGAAGGGCGATTGCCCGGCGAGTTTGCGCTGGGGCGTGTCGGCGTAGAATTTGGTGACGCTGCTCGGGCCGTGAATGATGAAGATGCCTTTGGCGCGCGCCAGTTTGACGACATCGTTCATCGGGCCGGCCATTTCGCCCACGCGGCGCGCGGCGCTTTTGCACCAGTGGTCGTCCCACATGTCGCAGATGATGAGGGCCGTTTTCTTCGGGTCCCAATTGGCGACCTTGCTGACGGGTTCTTCGGGGGTGGCCTTGTCCGCGGCGAGGCGGGAGCGGGTGTGGAGCGTGAGCGCGGGGGCGGCGGCGGAGAGGGACGTGGCAGTCACAGCGAGGAGGAGGAGGAGTTTCATGGATTTTTTGTTCACGGATAGACGAGCAGGAATGGCGGCGACCGTCAATGCCGGGTTGGTCACCGGCCAGGGATGATTCGCGATCACGGAGTGTGGAATGAAATGTGCGCGGAACCAAGGTGCTGGGCGTCCCCCAGGCCAATGGTGACCGGCACGGTCAGTTCGGCCTTGTCCTTCAAAGGACCAAATGTCGCGAGTTCCGCGCGCCAGTCTTCGCCGGTCAGGGTCATCTCAAACTCCATCATCCCGCTGTAAACCACCCCGAACTGACCGGAGTTTTTGATGGCGAGCGTTCCACCGTCGGCCTGGGCTTTCCCGTTCCGTCCGGGTTTGAAGCTGACGGATTTCTTCCCGATTTGGACGGTGACGGGTGCCGCCGTGACGGTGTAGGCGGGATAGACCGTGACGCCGCCCGCGAGAGTCAGGGTGAACTGCGGGCCTGGGGCGAGGTCGGCGCTGGCGCTCTTGATTTGGATGGAAGATTGCGCACCGCGCACTCCAAAGAACGGATGCTCCAAGGCGGGACTGGCACCTTTGAAATCGCGCGGGTGAATGGTGAAGCGGGCAAACAACCCCTCGGCCATGTGTTCCGCCACATGGCAATGGAACAACCAGTGGCCGGGATTGTCCGCCACCATGTCGGCGACTTTCATGCTGGCCGGGAGCAGTTCGACGACATCGGTGCGGCGGCGTCCGTCCTCAATGACCCGCGCTCCATGCCAGTGTGCGGTGTGCAGGTCGGATTCCGAGCCGAGGCCGAAGAGATACCAGCGCACGCGTTCGCCTTCCTTCATTTCCAAGCCGGGCAGGTTCCCGAAGATCCGCCCGTTGATGGCGTAGCGTTTTCCCTGTTCCGTCATTTCCTGAATCTTGGCCCACGGCACGGGCGGTGGCGCGTTGGGCAGGGTGGCTTACTCCCAGGCCTCCTTGGCTTCGAGGCTCAGCCCGCTCTCATCGAAAATCATGAAGACCGCGCCATCTCACGATCCACATCCTTTGGGGTGCCATCGGCGCGCGCGCGTTTCGGGTCGGTCACGATGATGAATCCGAACAGGCCGAGATCCGTTTCGCGGTCGCCGTTCACGTGGCTGTGGTAGAGCGAACCCTTGGAACTTGGCTCATCCGGCAGGGGACCTGAACTTTCGTCCAGTTGCCAGACGTAGGTGAACCTGGCTCCGGGACCGACGGCCGCACCGAGTCCGGGTTTCGGCTCATAGTGCGCGCCCTCGCTGTCCTTGTCGTATTTGACCCCGTGCGGGTGCATCGAAACCGGATCGGGTGTGCGGTTCAAAAATGTAACTGCAAGATATTCTCCGACCACGCCGCGCAGGGTTGGTCCGCGAATGCCCAAGCGAGGATCGGTGATGACCCGGGTGCCGAAGCTGGCGTCGGTGTATTCCACATAGCGCAATTTTGCGCCGCGGCGCTGGTTGACCACCGGCGGCGGCAGCGGCTTTCCGCAGATGGGATCACGGCCCTTGGGCGCATAATCCCACAGCTCTGGTTCGGGCGCGATCTAGTAGTGCCGGGTTTTCGCGGGGGCGGGGGCCTGCCCGAAAATTTTTCCGCCCACATCGCCCATGGCGGCGGTGACGGTTGGGGCGATCACGTTGGTGACGGTGGCGGCATTTTGCGCCTTGAGGTGGGCGGGGCCAGGCATCAGACAGACCAACGCGGCGACCCAGCCAGACAAAACTGCCCGGTGGGAAAAAATTATGGTGTTCATTTTATCAACGCTGCACTGATGGTGCGATAGCATCAAGCAGCATGGCCGCTGTCAATCGTGCGTATGTGTCGTCCTCGACCAACCGTCGCCGCGTCGAAGTGCCGCGGTCGGTCTTCGACACTGCCGCGCCCCATGTTAATTCGGACACTGCCAAACCGGGCCGAGATTTGACAATGAGGGGGAATTTCGGTGAAATGCAGGGCGTGTTTACCACCTTGAAGAATACCATGAAGATGATGATTCAAATCCCGCTCGTTTGGCGTGCCGGATTCCTCGGCCTGGCCCTCCTCGGTGTGCCGGTGGTGCGCGCCGCTGAGATCATTGCTGAGCAAACGGTCGTGCCCAAATGGCAGGCCTACGAAAAGACCCTGACCAGCACCGCCACCTACACCAATCCCTGGCAGCAGGCGGAACTCACGGTGACGCTGACTTCGCCGGGCGGCGTGATGAAACAGATTTACGGTTTCTGGGACGGGGGCAAAACTTGGCGCTTCCGGTTCGCGCCGGACGCGGGCGGGCAATGGGAGTTCACCACCTCCTGCTCCGACCCGGCAAACACGGGGCTGCACGGCCAGAAGGGAACCTTTCTTTGCGGGCCGCCGCAGGGCGCAACGCGTTTTCAAGAACACGGCCCGGTGCAGGTCGCCACGACCGGCCGCTCGCTGGCCCATGCGGACGGCACGCCGTTCTTCTGGCTGGCCGATGCCCCGGCCGGTGACGGGACCGAGATCGCTGAGGCGGATTGGGCGGCCTTGGTGGACAAACGGGCCGCGGAGAAGTTCACCGCCGTGCAGTTTTCCGCCGGGAGCAAGGCCGGAGCGTCCCGGATATATTCCGGCCGCGAGCAGATCACCATCCACCCCGCCGAGTTTGCCAAACTGGACGCGAAGATTCTTCGACTGGAAAAGGCCGGGCTGTTGAGCGCGCCCATTCTGCTGGAGGGCGAGATCAAGGGAGTCAATTCTCTCCCGTCCGCCCAGGTCGTGAAGCTGGCGCGTTACATGGTCGCGCGCTGGCAGGCGTCGCCGTGTTTCTGGATTCTCAGCAGTGGTGGCCACTACTTTGGCGGCGAGGGGAACCACTGGAAACAAATCGGCCGCGCCGTGTTTGGCAGCCAGACGCCGGCCCCGGTGGCCTTGATCCCGCCGCCCCGCCATTGGATCGCCTCCGAATTTTCCGGCGAGCGGTGGATGAACGTGGTGGGTTATGCGAGCGGATCGAACCTGGACCCGGAGGCGCTGCGCTGGCTTCAGGAAGGCCCCGTGGCCAAAGATTGGAACCAGCCGCCGCCGGCCCGGCCCTTCCTCAACCTGCGGTCCGCCCCGCTTTCCGGCCAGTCGCTTTCACCCGGCGCCACCAACCGCGCCAACGAAATCCGGCGGTCGCTCTACTGGTCTCTCTTAAACGCCCCCACCGTCGGCGTGAGCAGTTCCGATCCGGGTTCGCTGGTGGCGGCGGAGGCGAAAGTGATGACGGAGTTTTTTACCGGCATCGACTTCGCGCATCTGCGCCCCATGCCGTTCGCCGTGGTCAACAATCCTGGTGTGCAAAACCCGCTCAAGTTCATCGCCCTCGCCCGCAGCGAGAAAAAAGATGTGCTCGTCGCCTATGTGCCCGAAGAGCGCACGGTGGAGATTCTGCTCGAATCGTTCCCGCCCTCGCCGGATGTGAAGTGGATCAACCCCCGCACCGGCGAAAAATCGCCCGCCGTCGGGGTGGTCACGGAACGGAGCTGCCAGTTTCCCACCCCCGGGGAGGGAGACTGGATTCTGCTCCTGCGCAGCCAGGCCAAGATCGCCCCCGCCAACGTGAAATAGGCCGGGACTTCGAAAGGCGACGAGTCACCGCAGGGAGCAAAGAAAACAAAGAGCCAGGGCTTTCTGCCGGGAGCGGCCTTGGTGAAATGTTTTCGCGGCGGACAGATCCAACTTTTCCCCGCTTCGTTCTCTCCGTTTCCTTCTGTCAGCCAGCTTCGGTTTTCGGGACCAGCCGGACTCCGAAACGGAGAGCCACCATCCGGTTTCACCCCGAACTCCGAAGTGAGGAAAGTGCAGGTCCAATGCCAGGCCGCGCTCCGGTCGCGTCCCCCTGATTTCGCTTCAGCGTTCTGCCTGTGCCGGGCTTACGGCTGGAGTTGGCGGATGCGGTAGAAGCGTTGGATGTTGGGGGCGATGGTGGCGGTGTAGGTGAGGGTGGCGGTAGTGGCGGTGAGGGGGCCGCCGGCGGGGGTCCAGGCGTTGGCGGGGGCGTCCACGGTTTCGATGTATTCCACGCGGTAGCTGCGGCCGGCGAGGGCTGTCCAGGTGAGGACGACTTCGGTGTCGTTGGGGCGGGTGATGGTGAGGTTGAGCGGGGGCGGGATGATGATCACGTTGAACGTTTGGGTAGCGGTGAGGCTGGGCAGGCCGTTGTCGGCGACGACGACGGCGATGGTGTTGGTGCCGGGGGCTTGGTTTTGCGTGGGGGTCCAGGTGAAGAGGCCGCCGGTGGTGATGCTCGCGCCGGCGGGCGGGGCGGAGAGGGAGAAGTTCAGGATTTGTGCGGGGAGGTCCGGGTCGGTCGCGCTGGCGGTGAAGGTGAGGAGGGCACCGGCGTTGACGTTGGCACCGGGGATGGGGGTGAGGGTCGGGGCGGTGTTCACTTCATCGACGGTGAGGGTGAAGGATTGGGTGTGGGTGAGGCTGGGGGTGCCGTTGTCGGCGACGATGACGGACAGGTTGTAAACGCCGGGGCCTTGGGCTTCGGTGGGGGTCCAGGTGAAGAGGCCGCCGGTGGTGATGGTGGCTCCAGCGGGTTGGCCGGAAAGGGTGAAGCTCAAGGTTTGTGCCGGCACGTCAGTGTCGTTGGCGGTGGCGGTGAAGGTGTAGAGGTTGCCTTCGTTGAGTTTGATGCTGGGGATGGGGGTGAGGATGGGGGCGGTGTTGCCGTTGCCGTTGCCGATGTTGGCGGCGCGCGGGGTGGGGGTGGTCATGAGTGGGGTGTTGGGCGTGCCGTCGGGGTAGCGGCCCTGGCTGATGTTGGGGGTCTGGGGGCCGAAGGTGATGGCGTCGATCTGGGTGCCGTCGGCGGCGAAGAGGCCGATAGCTTCGCCGTCGGCGGCGAGTTTGAAGTTGACGTGGAGGTCGATGCGGTTGGTGCTGTTCTGGGCGGTTTCGTTGTCAGCCCAGACGAGGAGGTGGCCGCCGGGGGGGATGGTGTAGCCGGGGGGGATGAGGTATTGAAATTTGTTGGTGAGGTTGTCGGTGAGGTAGAAGCCGGAGAGGTCGGCGGTGCCGGTGCCGGGGTTGTAGATTTCAAACCAGTCTTCGAGGTCGTTGTCGGCGGGGTCGGCGAGGGTGGAGGTGTTGTCGGCCATCCATTCGTTGATGAAGACCAGGAGCGGCGGAGCAGCGGCGTTGTTGTTGCTGCCGGGGGTGACGTAGTAAAATTCCTGGCGGTCGAAGGACTGGCCGTCGGGGAAGGAGCCGTAGGAGTGGCCGAGGGCGGCGGTGTAGTTGAGATAGTCGATGACCTGGGGTTGGCCGTTGAAGCGGCGGGAGAGGGCGAGGGAGCCGCTGCCGGGCGGGAGGGCAAAGCTGGTGTGGAGTTCGGACAGGGTGGAGAGGTTGGTGAGGCCGTCGGCGAAGATGATTTTGAATTCGCCGGGGGCGAGGGTGGCGCCGGCGGGGAAGGCCCAGTTGGTGAGGTTGGTGTAGTTGCCGGTGAGGAAAAGATTGGTCAGCGTGATGACGTTGGTGCCGGCGTTGTAGAGTTCGAGCCAGGCGGTGCGCTGGCCGGCGCTGTTGGTGGGGCCGTTGATGTTTTCGGCCTGGACTTCATTGAGCCAGAGCGATGGGAAGGCGGGGAGGGTGGCCACGTTGGTGTTGACGACGCCGGGGG
>SIBH01000007.1 GCA_009695285.1 Pedosphaera sp. | reverse complement strand
AAGGAAAAGGGCATCACCATCCGCGCCAAGAACGCCGCGTTCAAATACAAGAATTACCACATCAACATCGTGGACACCCCCGGCCACGCGGATTTCGGCGGCGAGGTGGAGCGCATCATGAACATGATCGACGGCGTGCTGCTCGTCGTGGATTCCGCCGAAGGTCCGCAGGCGCAGACGCGTTTCGTGCTCCGCAAGGCGCTCGAAGCTGGGGCCAAACCCATCGTCGTGATCAACAAGATCGACCGCGAGAACGCCAACCCGAAAAAAGTCCTCGACCAGATTTTTGAACTCTTCGTCTCGCTCAACGCCACCGACGAACAGCTCGATTTCCCGTTCATCTACTGCTCGGCCAAGCAGGGCTACGCCAAGGTCGAACTCGAACACGTCGCCGGCACGATGGAGCCGCTTTTCGACGCCATCGTGAAGCACATCCCCCCGCCGCGCGCCCACGCCGGCGAAGGCTTTCAACTCCTCGTCGCGAACCTGGACTACAGCGATTACCTCGGACGTATCGCGTTCGGTAAAATTTACGAGGGCAAGGTTAAGATTGGCGATCCCGCCATCTGCCGCCACGGTCACGGGAAAATTTCCAAGGGCAAGATTACCGCGATCTACCATTTCGAGGGCATGAAGCGCATCGAGATTCAGGAGGCCCACGCCGGCGACATCATCGGTGTGACCGGCTTCGAGGACGTTTTCATCGGTGAAAGCATCTGCGACAGCGAGGCGCGCCAGGCCCTGCCCTACATCCCGATCGATCCGCCGACCATTCAGATGGAATTCGCCGTCAACGACGGCCCGCTCGCGGGCAAGGACGGCAAGCTCGTCACCGCGCGTCACATCTGGGACCGGCTCGTGAAGGAAATCCGCACCAACGTCGCGCTCCGCATCGCCCAGACCAGCGACCCGAAAATTTTTGCCGTCAGCGGTCGTGGCGAAATGCAGATCGCCATTCTCGTCGAACAGATGCGCCGCGAAGGCCACGAAGTCCTGGTTTCGCGCCCCGAAGTGCTCTGGAAAAAAGACCCGACCACCGGCGACGCGCTCGAGCCGATTGAAAAGTTGTTCGTGGAAGTTCCGAGCGAAAACCTCGGCGCGATCATGGAAAATCTTTCCGGCCGCAAGGCGCAGATCACGAACATGAACCACGTCGGCACCATCGTCTCCGTTGAGGCACTCGTGCCGATGCGCGGCCTCATCGGCTTTGAGACCGACCTCGTCAACTCCACCAAGGGCATGGGCGTGATGAGCCATCTCTTCCACGAATACGGCCCGGACTGCGGCGAAATCGCCGCCCGCAAAAACGGCTCGCTCGTCAGCATGGACAACGGCGAGGCCACCAGCTACGCGCTCAACATGGTGCAAGAACGCGGCCGCCTGATGGTCGAGGCCGGCGACGACATTTACATCGGCATGATCGTGGGCGAGAACGCCCGCGAGAACGACATCCCCGTGAATCCGGTGAAGGAAAAACGCCTCAATAACATGCGTTCCGGCGGCGATGGCAAGGGCATCCAGCTCGCCCCGCCGCTCAAGCTCTCGCTCGAACGCGCGCTCGAATACATCGACGTGGACGAATACGTAGAAGCCACGCCGAAGAACCTGCGCCTGCGCAAAAAGATTCTTGATGAAGGCCTGCGCCGTCGTTCTGAGAAAAAGCGCGTGATCAAGTTCGTGGAAGATCTGACCGCCTGACGTGGCGTCCCTTCGCTGCCGGAAAGGCTCGTCTCGCCGTGGGCCTCCCCGCCCACGCCGCTCTTGGCCGGTGGGGAGTCTGCCTTTGGGAGCGCCGGTATCCTTGCCGGCGTGTTCGTGTTTTGACCTACCGCATCGCGCCGGCAAAGATACCGGCTCTTCCAGAGCTTCCGATAACAGTGTCAAGCTGCACCCGTCCGGCGGCGGCTCAAAAAATAAGTCTGGCCAGTGACCCCCGCAGCGTCATTATCCGCGCAGTGAAAAAAACGGCCCGCCTCCAGCCATGTCCTCACTGATCAACCGCCGTCAATTCATCACCGCCACCGCTGCCGGTCTCGCACTCGCGGGGCACGCCGCCGATCCCGATCCCAAACTTCGCGTCACCGTCATCGGTCACACCGGGCGCGGCAACTACGGCCACGGCGTGGACACGATGTGGCTGCAATTGCCGGAGACGAAAATCGTCGCCGTTGCCGATGCCAGCGCCAGGGGGCTCGAAGGCGCGCTGAAAACATTACAGACCGACCGGGGCTTCGCCGACTACCGCAAGATGCTGACGGAGATGAAGCCTGACCTCGTGGCCATCGGTCCGCGGCACGTTGATCAACACCGCGACATGCTCCTGGCGGCGATCGAAGCGGGCGCGCGTGGTATTTACATTGAGAAACCTTTTTGCCGCACGCCCGCCGAGGCGGATGAAATCATCGCCGCCGCCGACCGGCACCAGGTGAAGATCGCCGTCGCGCACCGCAACCGCTGTCACCCGGTCCTGCCCGTGCTCACGAAGCTGATCCAGCAGGACGCCATCGGGCGCGTCCTGGAAATCCGGACGCGCGGCAAGGAGGACGAACGCGGCGGCTCCCTCGATCTGTGGGTGCTCGGCTCGCATCTGCTCAACTTGGCCACCGTCTTCGCCGGCGAGCCAGTCGCGTGCACCGCCACCGTGCTGCAAGACGGCCGGCCCGTGACGCGCGCGGATGTGAGAGAAGGCGCCGAAGGCGTAGGCCCGCTGGCTGGCCACGAAGTCCATGCGCGGTTCGAGATGAAGCGCGGCTTCCCGGTTTTCTTCGACTCGGTGGCGAAGGCGGGAATTCCGACCGCCGGTTTCAACGTCCAGATCATCGGCACCAAGGGCATCATCGATCTGCGTGCCGACCGTGCGCCGTTGGCGCACCTGCTCGCGGGCCATCCGTTCGAGCCACTGAAGGAACCGCGCGCGTGGGTGCCAATCACCACCGCCGGCATCAGCCAGCCCGAGCCTGTTGCCGGACTTGACCGGCAGATATCCGATCACCTCATCTCCGGCCGCGATCTGATTGCCGCCGTTCGCGAAGGCCGTGAGCCGCTGTGCAACGCGCGCGCCGGCGCCACGACCGTGGAGATGATTTCCGCGGTGTTCGAGTCGCATCGTCTCGGCGGCCAGCGCGTCACGCTCCCGCTCCAGACAAGACAGAACCCATTTTCCCTGCTGTAGCTCCTCACTGAAGTTTCGTCGTCTGGATGGGAGCGGCGCGGTCACCGGCCCGGCATGACGAGGATGAAACCCGGTCAAACGACGCTTGCTCGCCTCGCTGGAAATTGCTAAATCACCGCCCATGAATCCGGCGCCAAAACAATTTTCCGCGACCCCGGCAGCGTCCGGCCTGTTGTCTGTTAAGTTCTGGGGTTAGAAATCCGCCGCACCATTTGCCCCGCTTCCAATCGCAGTTCACCTCATTCAACCCATGACCCGATTTCTCGCCCTCCTCGTCACCGTTTTTGCCTTCAGCCTTCTCTCGCCCGTTTCCGCGCGGGCCCAGATCGCGCTCCAGCCCGGTGACACGATTCTTTTCTACGGCAACTCCATGATCGAGCGACTGGCCGAGCACGGCGAACTGGAGGCGCTGGTTCAGCTCGCGCATTCGGACAAGAAACTGCATTTCCGCAGCTTCGCGTGGACGGGCGACGAAGTCGGCTATCGGCTCCGGCCCGAGGGTTACGAGGCCTACATGAAGGCACTGCTCAAGGAGTGGCCGGCTAAAGTCGTGATCGTGGGCTTCGGGATGAACGAAGCGTTCGCCGGCCCGGTCGGACTGGCGGATTTTCGCAAGCAACTCGACGGGTATCTCGACCAGATCGCGCGACTGCATCCCGGCGCAAAGCTGGTGCTGCTCGCGCCGACGGCGGTGGAGAAGGGCGGGCAGGTGCCGGAAGTCGAAGTGCGCAATCGCGATCTGGCGGACCGCGCAAAAGTCATCGGCGAAACGGCCGGGGCACGCGGGGCGGTCTTCGTGGATTTGTTTACCACGAGCCAGCAGCAGTATGCGAAGAGCAAGACCCGCCTGACCGGAAACGGCCTTCATCTCAACGGCACGGGCAATCACGAGACCGCCCAGGTCATCGCCCGCGCGCTGCTCGGTGACGCCGCGGTCGCGAAAGCGGACCAGGCCCGCGTGGTGGAAGTGGCGAAGGCCGTCGCACGGAAAAACTATTTCGTGGCCGAGATTGCCCGCCCAAAGAACGCGGATCTCTATTACGGCATTCGCAAGCGCCAGAGTGAATACAACGCCGAGATACCGCGTTACCATCAGATGATTGCCGCGACCGAGGCCGTTGTGCATGAGTTGGCCGCATCGCCCGGCAAGAAATTCGCTGACCTTCCGCTGGCCTGGCTGCAGCCGCCCCCGCCGATCAAAGGCCGTGACGACGGCAAGAACACCGGCATCATCCGGCCGCCCGCCGAGGCGCAGGCGGAGTTCAAAGTCGCCGACGATTACACTGTGAATCTCTTCGCGTCCGAGGTGGAATTTCCCGAGCTGAAGAATCCCGTGCAAATCGCCTTCGACGCGCGCGGACGGCTCTGGGTCGTGACCATGCCGTCCTTTCCCCACACCGTGCCGGGCCTGCCGCCACAGGACAAAATCATCGTCCTCGAAGACACCGACCACGATGGCAAGGCCGACAAATGCACAACCTTCGCCGACGGCCTCGACGCGCTTGACGGCGTCGCCTTCACCGAGGAGGGCATCATCATCTCCGAGCAACCGAAGCTCTGGCTGATGGCTGACACCAACGGCGACGGCAAGGCCGACACGAAGCGCGAGCTATTTCGCGGCATTGATGTGACCGACTCACATCACGGCGGGATGATCGCGACCGATCCCATCGGCCACGTCCTTTTCTGCGATGGCGTGTTTCACCGCTCCACGCTGGAGACGCCGTTCGGTGTCGTGCGCGGGATTGACGCCACGACCTACCGACTGAACCCGCGCACCGGGCGCGTCGAGACCGAGTGGCAAAGCAACACGCCGAATCCGTGGAAGATCACCTATGACCGCACGGGTAACATTTTCCAGATGTATGGCGACGGCCTCCCGCTCGACACGCTGGCGCTCACCTGGACGCCGCTGGGCGTCTATCATCCCTTCGGCTACGGCAATGCCGGCGACAACGGCAAAGGCTCAGGCATCGCGAGCATCTCGAGTCCGAATTTTCCGGACGACTACCAGCAGGGCATGGCCAGTGCCTCGCTCCTTGGCAACTGCACCGTCTCGCTCTGGAAATACGACTACGAGCGCGGCAACATGCGCGGCTCGAAGCGCCTCGATATCTTTTCCTCAACGAACGCCGCCTTCCGCCCCGCCGATCTCGCGTTCGGCTTCGACGGCGCGCTTTACGTCTCGGACTTTTGCAGCGCCATCATCGGCCACGCGCAGCACGCGATGCGCGACCCGAACTGGGACCACGACCACGGGCGCATCTGGCGTGTGGTGCACAATGCAAAGCCGGTGGTGAAAAAATTTCCGCGCATCGAAGGAGCCGCTGTTTCCGAACTGCTCGCGCTGCTCCAGCATCCGCAGGACATCGTGCGCCATCACGCGCGCATTGAGCTGCGCAAAGGTGGCGCGACGGTGCTGCCGAGCCTGAACAAATGGATCGCCGGGATTGACCGCGCGAATCCCGAGTTCGACCAGTCCGCGCTCGAGACCCTTTTCGTCGCCGAGGGACTGGAACAGACCCGTCCCGCGCTGCTCGCCGAATTGCTGAAGTCAAAATCTCCGCTCCATCGCGCCGCCGCCGTCCGCATGATCCGCTTCCAGGCCGACCGCCTGCTGAACACCTCCGACCTCCTTCACAACATGGCCGCCGACCCGCACCCGCGCGTGCAGATGGAAGTCGTGGATGCCATTGCACATCTCCGCCCCGCCGTGCCCGCCGTCGAGCACGCGCTGCATGGGCTAACCACAACCCATGCCGACGTGCAACACATGCTGGCCGATCTCAAGCACGGCACCAAGCCCGCCAAAGGCCGCAGTGTCCCCGTTCTCGAAATCGCGCCCGAAACCCGCCTCACCCAATGGCTCGACCTCGGCAAAGGCACGCGCCGCACCTTCGTCAAAGCCGAGGCCGCGCAGCCGGCCGTCCTCTCCGTCCGCCACGGCTATCTCGACGTCCTCGTCAACGGCGTCCAACTCCTGTCCTCCGACTCGATGTGGATCAACGACCAGCAGGTCCAGCTCGATCTCCGTTCCGGCCTCAATGTCATCGACGTCGCGTTCCGCAACACCAAGAATCCGCCGCCTGTCTTCCTCTACGATCCGCTCGGCCAGCGCCTCACCACCGCGCGCCCCGCCGCCGACACCAATAGCCTCAGCGCCCTAGCCGCCGAGTTTGAAAAGGCCAGTGCCGCCTTCGGTGATGCACTCATTGTCCGGGCAGTGCCGAACAAAATGCAATTTGCGCCCAAGGAACTGCGGGTGAAAGCCGGTGCGAAAGTCCGCCTCATCTTTGAAAATCCCGACCTAATGATTCACAACCTCCTGATTCTCGCCCCCGGTTCCGCTGAGGAAATCGGTGCGCTCGCCGACAAGTTGGCCCTCCAGCCGGACGGCCTGGCCAGGGGTTATATCCCCGAATCAAAAAAAATTCTCCACGCCACCGGGCTCGTTCAGCCGAAACAGAAAGCCGAGTTGATCTTTACCGCGCCCGTCGCACCGGGCACCTACCCGTTCCTTTGCACGTTCCCTGGCCACTGGCGCATCATGCGCGGTGTGCTGGTGGTTGAATAGAATTGGAACAAACCTCGCTGGACCTATGAACGCAAAATCAAAGCCTTATTCGTTCAGCCATGCGCGAATTTGCCTGCGATGCTTCCGGGCGATTTTTTGGCTTTGCACACTGGCGATGGCCAGCGCGCCGGCGGTCGCGGCGCACGCGCCGGGGAACCTGCTGCGCAACGGGAATTTTCAGGATGATTGGCTGACCCTGCTGCCCGAGTTGAAGAACCATCACTGGAATTACACGACGGAGGTTTTTAATCGGCGCGATTACAACCCGGACGGCTGGCGGTTCACGGGGAAGTGGGATTGGCGCGGGACGGATCTGCCGCGCGGCGGACGGCGGGTGTTTTTGAGTCCGGGATCGCGCGCCGTGCAGGCGGTAAATTGGGTGACGGTTCACAATCCGACAAAGCTGGTGGGCTGGCCGGACGCGGGCGGGTATCCGGACGCGGTCGCGATGCGAAGCACGAACGGACTGGCAATGGTGCGGGATGTGACGTTTGCGGTGCGACTGGTGGCGAAGGAGGTGCCGTTGGGCGCGGTGACGCTCACGGTATCATGGCTGAGTGCGGAGGCGAATCTGGGCTGGAACGAGGGTGCGGCGGCGAAGGCGCGGATCGCGAGCGCGAGCGTGGCGGTGCCGGAGGGGACTTACGCGGCGCGGACGGTGGAGGTGAAGCTGCCGGCGGCGGAGTGGCTCGCGGCGGCGCAGAAGGACAAGGAATTTTCGGGCAAGGGCGCGCTGTTGCCGATGGCGTTGGAATGCCAGATTAGCTATGCAGCCGGGACGGGCGGCTCGGTGGAATTGATCGAGGCGGCGGTGACGGAGCCGGGGCCGGGCGCGCCAAATCTCATGCCACACGGCGGGTTCGAGCCGGATGGAGTGGAGTATCCGAAGGGCTGGTCGCGGGCGCAGCGCTACCGGTATTTTCCGCCGGGGATTTATTATATTTTCAACACCTGGCACAACGCCAACTCGGACAATCGCGGCACGGTCGAGCGGGATAATCTGGTGCCGCACGGTGGGAAGGGTTCGCTGCGGATGACGGTGCCGACGGGTGACGAGGTGTGCGTGACGGGCGACGCGGTGGCGCTGAATCAGACCGCGCCACGCCAGATCGAGGTGCGGGCGTGGATCAAGACGCATCAGTTGTGCATGTTGCAGCTCGATGCGGAGGACGAGAACGGGAAGCGGCTGAACGGATACAATTTCATCCAGAAAAATCCACTCTCGTTTGGCACCGAGGACTGGCGGCTGATCCGGCAGGTGTTCGCGCCGACGGCGCCGTTGAAGTCGATCCGGATCAAGCTGTGTGCGCGCGGGATGAACGGGTTCACGCTCGGCGGAACGGGGCATCAGCCGCAGCAGAACGCGGCGGGCGTAGTGTGGTGGGATGACGTGGCGGTGTTCGAGCCGGAGAGTTCGTCGGCAGAATTGCAGGCGCGCGGGGTCAAGCCCGCGCCGCCGGTGCCAGCAGAGAGCGGGGTGCGTTTGGAGAAACTGGATTTGGGGGAGCAGTTGTTGGGAGCTAATTTCGTCACGGCCGAGCTGGTGAATCCCCCGGCGGAGAAGGGTTTGACCGTCCGTCTCGAGGAAGGTGCCGGCGACGCGGCGCCCAAGATGATCGGGGGGATGACGCCGCTGCCGGTTGGCGCGCGCGGATTGATTCGGATGCCGTATGATTTGTCCGGCGTGGGGCGGGCTTATGGGGAGCGGACGTTTGGTTTATTGCTGAGCGATCACCGGCAGCGGGTGATGGCTTCCTCACGCTGGCCCGTCGCGACGTGGACCGTGCCGCTGGATCTGGAGTTGGGTTCGCTTTATTTGCACCCGGAACAAAAGCAGTTCGTTCGTGTAAATCTCGGGCTTACGGCCGCGGAGTTGGCGCGGGTGAAGGAACTGCGACTGGAAGTTTTGCGGCGCGGAACCGGGGAGGTGTTGAAGACCTTCACGATGCCCGCGACGCCCGAGGCGATTGCGCAACAGCGGACGAGAATTCCCGTCGGGATGCTGGATGATTTCCGCAATCTGCTGGTCACGGAGTTGGACGTCTCGTTTCTGCCGTTGCAGCCGTTCAATGATCCGCAGCGCAACTGGGTGCTGCGCGTCAGCACGGTGGACGGCGCGGGCCAGGCGTCGTGGAGCGTGCTGTCGTCGCCGTTTTGCCGGCAGGCACATGACGGGCCGCAGCCGGCCATCGAGTCGGCGCGGATCAACAAGGACGGGGATTTTCTCATCAACGGCCGGCCGTGGATGCCGTGGGGCGTGAGCTACGGACACAATCCGGTTTACGACGGGCCGGCGGAGTCGGGGAAGTATTACGACCTGACGAATCTGAAGCCGTGGGGACTTTACGACCGGCACGGTGGCAACCTGGGCACGCGGGCGCTCTGGGATGCGAACTGCGTGCGGCATGTCGAGCAGGGGAAGTTTATGCCACAGGCGCAACTGGAGACATTGTGGAAGAGCGGGCTGTATGCTTCCACGGTGTTTCTGCCGCCGGGCGCGAAGCCGTGGCCGCCGGAACATCTGGCTTACTTGCGCACCGCGCCGATGGTGGCGGCGGTGTCGCGCGGACCGGAGGAGGCGTTCGCGTATTTCACGGCCATGACGCCAAAGCAGCTTGACGATGTCAAAGCGGAGGTCGAGCAGTTGCGCGCAGCGACGGGCAAGCCGGTGATGACGGGGCACGGGGGCTATTGGAACCGTCTCGAATTCGAGCGTGCTCCTTTCTTCGACATTTACGATCCCGAGACGGAGCCGTGGTATCCCGCGCCGGTGCATACGGATTTGCGGCCGCTGGTCGAGGGGCAAAAAAAAGTCGTGTGGCTGCGCCCGCAGATGTACGAAAGTGTGCCATACGAACGATGGCGGTATCACGTGTTCGTCGAGTTGATGCGAGGGACCCGGGGCTGGCAGTTGGCGCACGGACCGGCCGATCCTTCGACCTTTCGCGGATTGCACGGGGAACTGCTGCGTCTGCAGCCGGCGATCTATTCGCGGGAGAAGCCGCCAGCCGTCACGATCGAGCCGGGCATCGAATACATGACGCGAAAGGCGGCCGGCAAAACGGTCATCATCGCGGCGACGACGCATGGATTGACCTTTGGCAACTGGCGCGGGACGCCGACGGAAGCGTCGCCGGGCGGGCGGGCGCGGGTCACGGTTGATCCGCATATCTTTCGTGATGAATCGGACGGCTATCACGCGACGGGCGAGCCGGATTCCTTGAGTTGGGTGCCGCACGGGATCGCGTATTTGCCCAACGCGAAGAAGTGGCCTGCCGGGAGCAGGCTGGTGACGTGGATCAAGCTGGATAACGGGGCGCCGCCGAAGAACGTCATGGCGCTGGTGAAGGCGGATGGCCGCTGGACGCACGGGGCGGCGTGGGGCGCGGTGGATTGGGAGGGGCTGCGGTCGAACAATGAACGGGCGTTCTGGTTTTTGCGGACCTTTTACCGGCACGCGCGCGGCTTCCTCGGTTGGGGCAACAAGGTGGAGCCGTATGCGCTCGCGTACGTGCCGGGTGCCACCACGCCGATGGGCGCGTTGCCGGGCGCGGGCGAATGGGTGAAACTGGAGGTGCCGCTGGAGCGCATCGGCGCCGCGGACAAGTTGCTGGATGGCGTCGCGTTCGTGCATGACGGCGGCCGCGTGTGGTGGGCGCGGACGGTGCTGGTGACGCCGGATGGAAAGGAGACGGTGGTGTTTGGGGAACACGAGGATCGCCCGGCACCGGAATTGTTGGCCCGGACAAAATTTTTTGTGGCCGGCTTGAAAAAGGGCACGTCGGTACGCGTGCTGTTCGAGGATCGCGTGCTCGCGGCCGAGGATGGCTCTTTCACGGACGATTTCACCGGTGTCGATTGGTATCAGCGTTACGGCGGCGAGCGACTGGGTTACGGCAACGCGCCGGTGGTGTTGCATGTTTACGAGGTGGGGCAATAAGTGGGCCATTCATGCTCCGTTGGGACGATTCAGTTGCGCCCAGAAAATCACATGAGACGTATCCCAACCGCGTCCACGCTCCGTCCCAGCCACCCTGCGTAAATTTTTGATCTCACCCTGTTATGCGTTGACCACGTGCCCCAGCGCAGTTGCATGTTACCCCGGCCACTGGCGCATCATGCGCGGTGTGCTCGTGGTGGAGTAATATGTCCGGACCGGAGGATGACCGGACCTTGCCGGAGCCAGCCAATCCTGTGCAGGCGGGACAGAGACCGTCTTCTACTTCATGAGTGTTTCGAGCGCCTTGTCGCGCTTGCCGGCGTTTTCCTGAATGCCCGCCAGGACGGCTCCGGTCTTGCTGTCGATCGTCGGTTTGGGAGAGGTGAGCAGATTTTCCGAAACATATTTTTGCAATTCCACGCGGTAGGCGACCAGTCCTCCTAGCACGGCGAGCAGCAGGACCGACCTGACCCAGAAAAAGATTTTGGCGTTTCGTTCCCGCCGATGAATCCGGCGTCGTTCGAGAATTTGCTCCGCCTCGGCCTCGGCGGCGATCTGGTTCATGGCATTGCAAAAAGATTTGTCATGCATGGCGAAGGCTTTAGCAGTGGATATGCCACGAGCCGTCTTTCGAGAAAAAATCGTGTCAAACACCCCCCAATAATGGCTGCAACACACCGGAGCCGGTCAATTTGTTGACATTGTGTCCAAGGAAAACTTCGACAATGACGACACCTGACCGAAGACATTTTGCTCCTTGTCGCCGGTTCAACCTTGTCGCCAATATGCGACTAATGCCGCCACTCCGAACCATCGCCTGCATCTTGGCCGCGTCGCTCGGAATCTCTGCCGCGGCCTCGCCGGGCTTTGACACGGTCGTGAAGCCGTTCCTCGCCGAGCACTGCGTCCGCTGTCACGGGGAGAAGAAGCAGAAGGGAAATCTCCGATTGGACACTCTGTCCCGGGATTTCGCCGCGCCGCTTTCCGCCTCGCACTGGGCGGATGTGATGGAGCGGATCAGCACCGGCGAAATGCCGCCGGAGGATGAGCCGAAGCCCAAGGTGGCGGAGGCGGCGCGCATCGCGGAATGGATCGCGGGGCAGATCAAGGAGGGCGAGAAGACCCGGCTCGCCAGGCGCGAGCGTGTGACCTTCCACAAACTGACCCGCGAGGAATACGCGAACACGATCCGCGATCTGCTTGGGGTGAATTTCGACGCCACCGATCCGACCGGCCTGCCGGAGGATCCGAGCTGGCAGGGTTTTGAGCGCATCGGCTCGGTGCTGTCGCTCTCGCCCGCGCATGTGGAGAAATATTTCGCCGCCGCCGAGGCGGTGTTGAACGAGGCCCTGCCGACGGTCGCGCCGAAAAAGTTTTCCAAGCGCAAAGATGTCTGGGACCTCCGGTATCACGGCCAGCGGCCCAAGGCGGAGAAACTGGGGATTGCCGACCAGGCCCGCGTGGAGATCTGGCCTCATGACGGGCTGGATGTCAGCACGGATTTTCCCGTGTCGGGTGATTATCGCATGAGGATCAAGGTGAGCGGGATGAAGCCGCCACTGGGCCGGGCGCCACACGTCTCTGTTTACGCGAAGGATCTCGACCGGATGCTTTTTGAGCAGGACGTGGTCACACCGGAGGATCAGCCCGCGACGCTCGATTTTACCTTTCACGTTCCGGCCGGGCGTCGCGACATCCGCCTGACCTGCGAGGCGCCCGGCCCGTCGAATCTGCCGCGGCACGGCCGTTACGACGCCGGCCGTTTTTTCACCACCATCAAGGACTCGCCCACGGGACGTCAGCCCTGGCAGTGGAAGCTGACCGACGAAGACGGCGTTCCCCTCCGGCCTTTCCTCATCGTGGACTTCGTGGAAGTGGAAGGCCCATTGCAATCGACGTGGCCCACGCCGCAGCAGCAGAAGTTTTTTTCGACCGGCGGCACGCAGGACGTGGCGCAGGCGAAGGAGATCGTGACCAGCTTCGCCAGCCGGGCCTTCCGGCGTCCCGCGCGGGCCGACGAGATCGGACGGTTGGTCAAGCTCGTCGAGAGCGAGTTGCAGAGCGGCGAGAAGTTTGAGTCGGCGGTCAAGGCCGCGCTCGTCGCGACTTTGTGCGCCAAGGATTTTCTCTACCTCGTCGAAGGCTCCGCCGGCCAGGTCAACCCGCGCCTCAACGACTGGGAACTCGCCGCGCGTCTTTCCTATTTTCTCTGGAGCACCATGCCTGACGACCGTCTCTTTGATCTGGCGCGGACGAATGGTTTGCACCAGCCGTCGGTCCTGCGCGGCGAGGTCGCGCGGATGCTGCGCGATCCTAGGGCGGCGCGGTTCACCACCGGCTTCCCGAAGCAGTGGCTGCAGTTGAAACACGTGGGCATGTTTCCGCCGGATAAAAAGCTTTATCCCGACTACGACGCGCATCTGGAGAAAAGCATGATCGCCGAGGGCACGGAATATTTCCGCGAGGTGCTGGAGAAAAATCTGAGCGTGCGCGAATTTCTCAGCTCGGACTGGACCCTGTTGAACGCCCGGCTCGCCGAGCACTACGGCATCGCGGGGGTGAAGGGGGATGAGTTCCAGCGCGTGGCGTTGCGACCGGAAGATCATCGCGGCGGACTGCTCACCCAGGCCGGCGTGCTCAGCCTCACCTCCGACGGCCAGCGACACCGGCCAGTGCATCGCGGGAAATGGGTGCTCGAAACCATCTTCAACAAACCGCCGCCTCCGCCGCCAGCCAATGTGAAGCCCATCGAGCCCACACCCGCCGGCCAGCCCAAGGCGACGTTGCGCATGAAACTTGAAGCGCACAAAAGCGACGAGAACTGCGCGGCCTGCCATCGCAAGATCGATCCCCTCGGCGTGGCCTTCGACAACTACGACGCCATCGGCCGCTGGCGCACGGAAGAAGTCGTCCGGGACGGGGCGGGTGCGAATCCCAAAGTCGATCCGAGCGGCGTGCTGCCCGACGGACGCAAGTTCGCTGATGGCGCCGAACTGCGACGGTTGCTCGTCGCGGACACGGACAAGTTCGCCGCCGCCTTCGTCGAGAAGCTCGGCACCTACGCGCTGCGCCGCGCGATGACGATCGACGATCGCCGTGCCCTGTCCGCGCTTGCCTCGCAAAGCAAGGCGACGGACTATCGGCTTCGTAAAATTGTCGAAGCACTCGTGGTTTCCGATCTCTTCCAGCAACGCTGAACACGAAACAAATTTATGAGCAACATCCTCTCCCAGCGCTGGCTCCTTAACCGCCGCCACTTCCTGCGCGGCCTCGGCGCGACCGTCGCCCTGCCGCTGCTGGACTGCATGAATCCGCTGCGTGCTCTCGCCGCCGGGACCGCCGCCAAACCGCGGCGCTCCGTCTTCGTTTACATTCCCAACGGTGTGAATGTGCTCACCTGGCAGATCACCAAGGCCGGGCGCGACTACGAGTTCAGCGCGCCGATGCGCTCGCTCGAAAAGCATCGCGCGAATCTCACCCCCATCAGCGGCCTGCATCATCCTGGCGGCCTCGGCACGGCCCACGTCTGCGCCGATCTGTGGCTCACCGGCGCGAAGCTTAGCCAGGAGGGTGGCGCGTATCGCAACAGCGTTTCCTGCGACCAACTCATGGCCGAGGCGACGTCGATTCACACGCGGTTTTCGTCGCTCGAACTTTCACTCGCCAGCGGGACCGGCGCACCGGGCAATGTCATCAATACCCTCTCGTGGTCGCGCGACGGGGTGCCGCTGCCCGCCGAGGACAATCCACGCAACGTCTTCAACCGCCTCTTTGGCGAGGAGTCGGGCGGTGTCGAGGTGCGCCGCCGCCGTCTCAACCGCCGGCACGGCGTGCTCGACGCCGTGCTGGACGACGCCCGCTCGCTCCGCCGCACGCTTGGCGGCGAGGACCGCACCAAGCTCGACGAATATCTGACCGCCGTCCGCGAAGTCGAGGTGCGCACCGAGCGGCTGGATGCCTGGCTCAACGTGCCCAAGCCCAAGCTCGATCCAGCCGTCACCGGCCACTTCCAGCGCGATGTCTCCAAGTCGCAGGCTGGCGAGTATTACCGCACGATGTATGATCTCATCGTGCTCGCGTTGCGCACGGACATGACGCGCGTCATCACCTACATGAGCGGCACGGAGGGCAACGGGCTGGCGATTCCCGAAATCGGCATCACCCAGACACGGCACGAGCTGTCCCATCACAATGGCGATCCGGAAATCATGGCCCGCCTGAGCAAGAGCGATGCGTTCATCACCGAGCAGTTCTCCTATTTCCTGGACCAGCTCACGGCGGTGCGCGATGGCGACGAGTCGCTGCTTGACCGCACGATGGTTCTGTTCGGCAGCGGCATGAGCTACGGCCACAGCCACGGCAACGCCAACCTGCCCACGATTCTGGCCGGCGGCCGCGCCCTTGGTTTTCAGCACGGCCAGCACCTCGATTACAACCTTCCGAAAATCAAATCCTACGATCTCGCCAACGCCGGGGCGCACTACGGCGTCTGCGGCAAGCCGGCGGACGACAAGGCCCGCGTCAGTAATCTGCTCCTTACCATGCTGCAGAAGATGGATGTGAAGTCGGAGAAGTTCGTGGACAGCCTCGGACCGGTTTCGGAAATCGTTTGAAATGACGAAGCCAGAATGACGAATCACTTTGCATCACTGAATGAACCATCGACCCCGGGTCGTTTTTGGCATAGGCAGCCACTCCCTTCCCACTCGCGAAAGCGCAAACCCGTCCTCAAAATTCAATGAAACCACTGCTCCTTGCCCTGCACGCTGGCTTGCTGCTTCCGCTGGCCGCGCCCTGCGCCGATGGACCGCACCAACGTGGAGATATCGGAACTGTTTCGCCTGCGGCGCGGCCTCTGATGCAAAAGGCGATTCAGGCTGCTGGCGGCAGAACCAATCTATTGGCCTACTTCACCTTCAAGGATCATGTGCGGTTGGGCGAGAAGGACCCCGGCTTCGGCGCGAAACGCGAAAGCGTCATGGACGCGCCGCGTCACTGGTGGCTCAAGGCACCCGGCGGGTTCTCGGAACGCGAGGATGAACCCGCGAGGTTCCTGGTCTGGGCTTGGACACTCGGCGCGCTCACCGACTCGGTCTCGACGATTGAAGTCGTCCAGGACTTGAAGGATGGCGACATGGAACTCTGGGGTCTGCGCATCAGCGGCAGCGTGAAACCGGCAATGGAACTCTACTTCAGCCGGACCAACGACCTGCTCGCCCGCATCGATTGGCGCAGCGACATCCATCGGTTCTCGGGTTGGACCAACTTGCCGGCCGGCACGAAGTATCCGACCAGCGTGGTCGGATACAAGAAGACCACCGGCAAGGCGTGGTATTACGATGACGTAACCGAAGTCACCCCGCTGAAGGAACTGCCCGAGAAATTGCAACGAGCGCACCCGTCCGCAAAATGACACGGCGTTTCAGGAATTATGCGAAATGACGAATGACGAACCACGACTGCATCACTGAGCGAAACATCGACCGACGGTCCTTTTCGGCACTCGCCCCTCGCCATTTGTCATTGGCGCTCGCCGCCGCCGTTTCGTCATTCGTCATTCTGGTTTCGTCATTCGCAACTGCCGCCGACGGTGACAAGAAACCCACGACCTACCAGATCCAACCTGGTCAATTTCCACCGGAAGGCTCCGCGCATTACATCGCCGGCGAGCTGATCCAGATGGATCACGTCAACCGCACCGGCCAGCTCCGCCCCGACCGCCGGAACGACCAGCGCACCGACGACTACGACCGCGCGATGTTCTTCGCGATGCTGCCCTACGGCACCTTTCGTTACCACGGCGCACCCGCCGAATTGCGCGACCTGCCCATCGGCACGCACCTGCACGGGCAGTTCTACTTCGACGCGAAGCAGGGCCGCCCGGTCAAAGGCGGTTTTAGTTCGGGGTTTCTGCTGGAGGACGATTTCAGTTTTCACCAGCGCCAGCAGCGCGCGTGGCGGCTGGATGCCATCGACCTGAACAAGGGCAACATCACCGTCACCGGCCTCTCGCTCGCCGACCACAAGGCCGACGAGAAGCCCACCGTCTTCAAGGTGAACGCCGCCACTCGCGTCTGGCAGGGCCGCGGCTTCGGCGCGCTCACCAACCTCGCCGCCGGCCAGACCCTGCTCGTCAACATCACCGTGGCCACGCTCAAAGGCCCCGGCCACTGCACGGACATCTGGCTCGACGACGAAAGCCGCCAACTCGCCGCCGCGCGCCAGACCGAAGTGCATCGCGCCCACCAGAAAACCCACGGGCTGGCCGGCTGGATCAACACCGTGGACAACGAAAAAAGCCACCTCACCATCACGCTCTTTGGCGGTTTCAATGCCGCGCTGACGAACGATTTCAAACTGAAGTCCCGCGTCGCCGCGCTCGTGGCGGAAGATTCACTGCGCGCCTACGATCAGATCAATGACCGGATGTATTGCGAGGTGCTGGAGATCCGGAGCGTTCCCGCGGCCCCCGGCAGCAGCGGCCTGCAGTTCGTCATCAAGCCCGAGAACCTGCTCGAAGGATTTCGCCCCCGCCGCATCCTCCGTCTCCTCGCCGCGAACTGGCCCCTCGACGATTTGCCCTGGGAGGAAATGCTCTGGCCGGCGGACAACCGGGTCAAATAGCCACCCATGTCGCTGTTCAAAACTGCCCACCTCGTTTCGCTGACCGCGCTCTGGATCGTAGGCAGCCAGCTTGTCGCGGCAGGACTGCCGGCCTCCTCCGGCAAATCCGCCGTCAGCTTCACCGCTGACGTTGCGCCGATTTTGCAACGGCGCTGCGTGGCCTGTCACGGGCCGGAAAAGTCCAAGGGCCGCTACCGTCTCGACACCTTCGCCGGCCTGCTCAAGCCGGGCGGCGACCAGGCGACCGTGATCGCGGGCCGGCCCGAAAAGAGCCGGCTCTACCAACTGCTGGTCGAAAAGAATCCGGACGACCGGATGCCGCAGGACGCGGAACCGTTGCCTGCCGCCGAGATAGCGGTCATTCGTGCGTGGATCGCGGGTGGCGCAAAGTTCGACGGCGCGAGCACGACCGCGGCGCTCACGCTGCTGATGCCCCGACCGGTCCATCCGCCCGCGCCGCAACGCTACGCGCAGCCGTGGCCCGTCACCGCGCTGGCCTTCAATGCCGACGGCTCCGAACTCATCGCGGGCGGCTGTCACGAAATCACTTTCTGGAGCGCAACCAATCATGCCTTGCTCCGTCGTGTTGGTGGAATGCCGGAGCGGATTCAGGCGCTGGCCTTGCAGCCGGGCGGAAACTGGCTGGCCGTCGCGGGCGGCGCGCCGGGCCGCTCGGGCGAACTGCTGTTGCTCAATCTTCTCAGCAACACCGCGCCGCGCACGCTGGCCGTGACGGGCGACGCGATGCTCTGCGCCACATTTTCGCCTGATGGTTCGCGCCTCGCCGCCGGCGGGACGGACAAATTTTTGCGCGTGTTCGCGGTGAAGTCCGGCTCGGAAATCCTGCGGCTGGAGCAGCACTCGGACTGGGTCCACAGCGTGGCCTTCTCACCGGACGGCCAGCGGCTCGCCTCCGCCAGTCGCGACCGCACGGCGCGCATTTACAACTCCACGAACGGCGCGGCCATCACCACGTTTCGCGGCCACGAGGCGGCGGTGGAGTTCGTGACGTTCAACGACGACGGCAAAGTTCTGCTGACCGCCGGCACGGATCGCAAGGTGCGCTTCTCCGGTGTCAGCGAGCCGGGCAAGCCGGGAGAGTTCGCCAGGTTCGAGGTTGCGGTGACGGGGTTGGCGCGGGTGGAACAGTCGGTGTTCATCGCGCTGGCGGATGGGCGGGTCACGCAGCGGCGCCTTGTCAAGCGCGACGAAGTGCAGTCGTTCACGGGCCACGGTGACCGCGTGACGGCGCTGGCGTTTCACGCGGCGTCGCAACGGCTCGCGACCGGCGCGCACGACGGCAAGGTGCGGCTGTGGAATCTGACGGATGGAAAACTGCTCGGAGAATTCACGGCCTCGCCGGGTTTTGTGGAAGTGGCGGGGAAGTAATTTTGCGATGCCATAGCGTAACCGAACGAAGCGATAGAAACCGCAGATATGAGAATTTCAATTGAGCAATTCAAAGACGCCATAGCCGCAGATGGAGTGCTCAGAGCGCGCGACCTAGAGCTTCTTCGTACGCATTATGGCTGCCGGAATTGCAGTGCGACTGCCGGACAGCTTTGTCGCCTTCTCGGCTATCAAGCCGTTGTCGAAGTCAACGGCGCGTTTGGCAGACTTGGCCATCGAGTCGCGGATTTCTTGCGTATCAGTTCCTCGGTGCGACCGAACGAGACTATTCAGTGGTGGGCGATTCTCGCCGAGGGCGTTCAGGAGCAGCAAGGCTTTGTGTGGACTTTGCGAGAGGAGTTAGTCTCTGCACTTATTCAACTGCGATTGCTTGAAAACGTAGCTGATAGCTATGCCGACGAAGTATCAGACTACCCCGATCTTTTCGAGGGAGCGATACGAGTGATCAGCGTGAATGCCTATGAACGCAATCCGACAGCGCGTGCGCTTTGCATTCAGCACTACGGCCCCATCTGTGTAGTGTGCGGATTCAACTTTGGCAGAGCTTATGGTGAGATCGGGAAGGGTTTTATTCACGTCCACCACTTGCTTGAGATTTCACAGATAGGGGGCAAATATCGCGTCGATCCTGTTACTGATCTCCGCCCGGTCTGTCCTAACTGTCATGCTATGCTACACCGACGACGGCCAGCCTTTTCGATAGACGAGATTCGTAAGCACCTTAATCCTCTCACTAACTGATTCGGCTTAAGTTTTGAACAGGGCTTCCCGCTTCTCTCCAGTCAAAGGCCGCTTCACGCGATCACATCCAGCACCGGCTTGCCATCCGCAATGAGCACGGGGCGCTGCTGGGTGTTGCGGACTTCCGTGTGCGGATCGATGCCGAGCATGTGATAGACGGTCGCGGCGAGATCGTCGGGGCGCACTGGTTTCTCGGCGGGATAGGAGCCGGTCTGGTCGGACGCGCCATAGACGAAGCCGCGCTTGATGCCGCCGCCGCAGAGGAGCGTGGTGTAGCATTGCGGCCAGTGATCGCGGCTGGCGTTCTTGTTGATGTTCGGCGTGCGCCCGAATTCCCCCATCCAGACGACGAGCGTGGTGTCGAGCAGGCCGCGCGTTTCGAGATCGTTGAGAAAGGTCGGCAGTGTCTGCTCGGTGATCGGGAGGTGATACTTCTCGATGATGGGATACATCTTGGTGTTGTTGAATCCGTGCGTGTCCCAGCCGCCGCCGTCGGTCTTCTGCCCGCCGATGTTGTCCGAGAAATACACCGTTACAAACTTCGTGCCCGCCTCGACCAACCGCCGCGCGAGCAAACAGCTTTGTCCGTAGGTGGTGCGCCCGTAGGCCTCGCGCATGACTGCCGGTTCCTCGGCGATGTTGAAGGCCTTGCGGAGCCGGGGCGATTGCAGCATGGCCATCGCCTTGTCGTAGTAGGTGTCGAAACCGCGCGCCGCCGGGTTGTCCATCAGGCGCGTCTGCTGATCGACGAGCTTTTGCAGTTCGCGCCGCGCCTGCATCCGCTCGAACGAAATGTTCGCGGGTAGGCTCAGTTCCGGCAGGCTGAAGTTCGGCGAGTTCGGATCCTGCGCGAAGAAAAACGGGTCGTGGTTCTTGCCGAGAAAACTCGCGTGTTGGCCGGGCGTGACCGAGCCGTCGCCGATCACGTAAGGATAGGAAACAGAGGTCGGCATTTCCGCGCCGCTGGGAGAAAGCAAATCGACCACCGAGCCGTAGCAGGGGAACAGGTCGATCGAATCGCGCAGGCGCTGGTCGTCAGTCGCGGGCGCGTGACCGCTCAGGGCGTAGTAGGCCGCCGAGTTGTGGTTGTTCATGGTGTGGTGCATTGAGCGGATGAGCGTCACCTTGTCCATGATCTTCGCCGTCTTCGGCAGATGCTCGGAAACCTGGATGCCGTCCGCGCTGCTGGAAATTGGTTTGTGCGGCCCGCGCACATTTTCCACGGCATTGGGCTTCATGTCGAACATGTCGAGGTGGCTCGGGCCGCCGAACTGGAAAAGAAACACCACGGATTTCACGCGCGACTTGCCGGCCTTCGCGGCAGGCGCGGATTCGGCGCGCAGCAGTCCGGGCAGTGTGAGTCCGAGCAAGCCGAGCCCGCCGACCTTGATCGCGTGCCGGCGAGAAAATTTTTCCGCAGCGAAACTGGAGCAGGAAAAGGGACGGTTCATAAGCTTCATCTCCGAAATACAAATTCTTTCGAATTCAGCAGCGCCCACTCGATGTCTTCCAGCGCGGCGCGCTTGTCATTCGCCGCCTTGAGCCGTGGTGCCAACCGGCCCAGTTCCGCCCCAGCCGGTGGGCGGGAAAGCGTGGCCCAATACAACTCCGTCAGCATGGCGCGCTCGTCTTGGCCGCTGGCCACCAGCCGGCCGAGGCGATTTTTCTGCCGCGTCAGCAGTTCATTCAGCAGCGGGCCGCTCACGAACTGGAAGGCCTGGCCCATGGTCGTGTCATTCGAGCGTTCGCTCTCCGAGCAGACCAGGCGCGGCGGCTTGCCGAACGCCGCGAGAAATTTGTCCTCGGTCGAGGTCAACGGCTTGTAGTGCTTGCGGCCCTCGATCATTTCCGAGATGCGGGTGAGCTTGGGCTGGTCTTTCAACTGAAGCGCCGCCCCGGTGGCGAGGCACTGCGAGTCAAGCAACTGCTCGGCGCCGAGGCGGCGGAGGCGGTTGTGCGAATAATTGATTTCGTCATCACCGTTCGTTTCGTTCGTCTCGGAGGCAAGCTGGTAGGCGCGGGAATTCATCACCACGCGGATCAGGTGGCGCATATCGAAATGATGATCGGCCAGTTCCCTGGCGAGCGCTGTGATCAGTTCCGGATGCGACGGCGGATTGCTCGCGCGAAAATCATCGACCGGATCGACGAGGCCGCGGCCCATCAGGTGAAACCAGATGCGGTTCGCCTGCATCTTCGCGAACCACGGATTCTCCCGCCTGGTCAACCAGTCGGCGAGCGCGTCGAGTTCGTCGCGCTCGACGGGCAGTTTCAATTCGGCAATGGTCGAACCGCCGAGCAGGCGCGGCGTGGCCGGCTTGCCGAGGCGCGGATTGATCCACGAGGCGCTGTTCGTGAGGAAGACAATCTGGTCGCCCTTGAACTCCTGCTTGTCACTCTCGTCCTTGCGCTTGTTTTCGAGAATCTTGTAGTCCACACGGGCGAAGACCGCCGTCCAGTTGTGATAGTCATCCTGCGTCCAGCGCTCGAACGGATGGTTGTGGCACTGGGCGCAGTTGAGTCGGGCGCCTAGAAAAAGCTGCGCGGTGTTTTCCGCGCGCTGCACCGCCGTGCGGTTGGCGCGATACCAGTTGGCCGGCGCGTTCGTGTAGGTGCTGCCGCGCGCGGACACGAGTTCGCGCGCAAACTGGTCGAGCGGCTTGTTCGCGGCGATGCTCTCGTGAATCCATTGGTGAAACGTCTGCATCCCTTTCGCGTCGAGTTGGCGCTCCTCGATGCGCAGCAGGTCGGCCCACTTGAGCGTCCAGAAATCCACGAACTCCGGCCGTTGCAGCAGCGTCTCGACGAGTTTCGTGCGCTTGCCGGGCGCGGTGTCGGCCAGGAACGCGCGCGCCTCGTCGCCGGTCGGAATCAGGCCGAGCAGATCGAGATGCGCGCGGCGGAGAAAAATTTCATCAGAGCACAACGGTGCGGGATTCATGCGCAGCGTGCGCAGCTTGGCGAAGACTTCGTGGTCGATGAAATTGTTTTCCGGCGGGCTGCTCCATTTGAAGGCCGGACGCTTCGGCACGAAGGCGAGCCGCACGGGCGTTTGCTTTTCGAGGAAGCGGACAATCACCGTCGTCTCGCCCGGACGCTGGCTGGTCACGAGGCCGTCGGGCGAAACGCTCACGAGCAGATTCGCCGGGTCATAGACCGCAAGGCGCGACACGTCGCGTTCCGATCCGTCGGTGAAGATTGCGCGCGCCTGCAGTTTTACTTCGCGCTTTGGTTCGATCAGCACCTGTTCGGGCGGCGTGACTTCGAGCCGCGCGAGCTTGAGCGCCGTCGCGCCGTCATCCTTCGCGCCGTTGGCGATCCAGCGCGTCAACGTGCGCCAGGCGTCGGAATCGGGCCGCAACCGCTGTCCGCCTTCGTGGGCGAGGCCGGTGGTGGACTTGAGCAGAAACAGGCTGTTCGGCGGATCGAGCGGATTGACGCGGCGGCCGGACTGATCGCGGGTGAGGGCGATCCAGTCGAGATCGGGATCCTGGCCGCGCAGGGAAAGTTTGAAGCCTCCCTTGCCGTTGGCGTTGCCATGGCAGGTGCCGGCATTGCAGCCCAGCTTCGAGAGCAGCGGCATGACGTCGGTGCGGAAGGAGACGGGCGGTTCCGCCGCGAACGTGATCTGGCAAGGCAGCAGAATTCCGAACACGGCAGCGAGGCAGCGCGCGATGGTTTGCCGGTTTGGTTTCACGTCTGGTTGAGCAAGCTGGACGATAACAAGGTGCTCGAAATTCGCAATCATATTGGGGTTGGCGTCCCACCTGTCTCGTGGGGCGTTTTGCCCCTGAACTGTTGCTAGTTTACGGGCGAGACGCCCGTGAACACAGCCGGGACGGCTGCGCCACTAATCAGACGCCGAACAGCGCCGCCGGATTATCCGCGCAGGAAAGGAATCGGCCATTCTCCAGCACCGTTTCAAACTTTCCACCGCGCCAGCGCCGCAGACGGTAGAGCGTGCCGAACATGAAATCCGGAGACGCGCCGCCCTGGCCGCCGACGAGCTCCGTGCCGCGCCGAACGTTGTCCATGAGCCACGCCGTCATGCGCAGATGATAGGGATTGCGCCTCACTTCCCCGACATGGAACGACAGCGCCGCCACCAGATCGGCCACATCATCCTCGCTCGATTCCACCATCAGGTTTGGCGTGTCCATCGCGCCCCAGAATTCCGTCTCCACCGTGAAACAGGAAAAGCCCCCGCCGAGTTGCTGGAGCGCCTCGAGCACCAGATAGTGCGTCCCGATGTGAGAACTGTTCCAGTCTTCGCTGTGCGGAAAGAAAATGATCCGCGGCTGCTGCTCCGCGAGAATCTCCGCGAGGCGCGCGACCGAAGCCGACCATTGCGCCGGGTTCGCCGCGCGGCTTTTCAGGTTCACGCCTTCGAGTCCGTTCGGCGCCGTTTGCAGCAGGCCGAAACCGATGTGGTCGCAGCAAGCGCGCAGTTCCGTGAGCCGCTCCGCCTGCCGCGCGCGGTTGCTGCCCTGCGTGACGGCGACATTGATCACGTTCATCCCGGCATTGCGAAAGAGCCGCAAGGCCAGCCCACCGATGATGACCTCGTCATCTGGGTGCGGTGAAAAAATCAGCGCCTTGGGCGCATCCGCCGCGAGACGGGGGCGCGGGCAGTCCGGCAATCCGCCGAGTGGATAAGTTTTGCCCGCGTGGGCGAGTCGGACGAATTCAGAGACGAGATGGCGATAGGGATTCATTGCCGCCATAAGAGCGGAATTGCGATTGTAAATCAATCTTGAGGAGCAACTGGGCAGCATTTCCATCTGCCGATCCGGAGCGCGGCTGTGTGTTGGAGACCAGCCGCAGCCGGTCTACCTCGTGGTGGCTGGCGTTTGCACTGCCGTCCTTGTTCATTCTGCCGTCGCACGCTATTGTGTCGCCATGATTCTCGGACAACTTGGAAGCGTACGACGATTGTTGTTCGTCGCAGCCTTCCTCCTCGCGACCGCCGCGGCTTTTGCCGAGAGCGGGGTTGTCCGGTTGCGCAACGAACGCATCGAGACGCCGGACAAAAGTCAGCAGCTCGTGCAGCCATTGGCGCAGAGCCCTGAGCCGGCGCATACAGGTCTGTTTGTTTTGCAGTTTGACGGCCCGCTGCAGGCGGCGTGGAGCGCGGAGTTGAAGAAGCACCGGGTGACCTTGATTCGCTACGTGCCCGACCACGCCTTCATCGCGCGCGCGGACGGCGTGAAGTTGCGCGATCTCGAAACTCTTCCGTTCGTGCGCTGGACGGGCGCGTTCCGCCCGGAACACAAGGTCCATGGCGGGTTGAAAAACAAAAATGTAGCGGCGGCCGGTGAGGTGGGCGTTTCCATCTTGCTCGCCGCCGATGCCACGCCGCAGCAGCTTGCGGGCGCCCGCGGGTTGATGAAGCGCGGCGCCTCGGAAACTTCGTCGCGGTTCGGCCATGTCTGGCGCGGGCAGATTCCGCGCGCGCAATTAAACACGCTCGCCGCCTCCGACGCGGTGCTGTGGATCGAACGCGGGCCGCAGATCCGGCTCTTCGACGAGACGGCTTCCAAAATTGTCGGCGGCGAGTCCGGCGCGCATCCGACCCAAGTGCAATCGCTCGGCTATGACGGCAGCGGCGTGGTGGTCGCCGTGGCGGACAGCGGACTTCACCTCGGCGACACGAACCTCATGCACCCCGATCTGTTCGGCCGGATCGATGCGCTGTTTTTTTACGGCGAACTCACCGACGCGTCGGATGAACACGGCCATGGCACGCACGTCGCCGGCATCGTCGCGGCGAACGGCGCGACGGGCGAGATCGACGACTACGGGGCGCTGTGGGGTTTGGGCGTGGCGCCGGGCGCGCATGTCATCGCGCAGCGCATTTTCGACGGCGAAGGAAATTACGAGGCTCCTCCGAGCTTCTTCGATCTCACGCGCGACGCGGTGCAGGCCGGCGCGGACATCGGCTCGAACAGTTGGGGCGATGACACGCAGGGCCGGTACGATCTGAGCGCGGCGGAGTTTGACGGGTTGGTGCGGGACGCGGACGGCACGGGGCATCCGTACATCCTGGAATTCTCGGCGGGCAACGCCGGGCCGGGCGCGCAGACCATCGGCAGTCCGGCGGTCGCGAAGAACGTCATCGCCACCGGGGCGGCGGAGAACAACCGCTACGACTACTTCATCTACGATTCCGGGCAGGAAACGATGGCGGATTTTTCCAGCCGCGGGCCGTGCGAAGACGGGCGCATCAAGCCGGATCTGACGGCGCCGGGCACCTGGATTTCCTCGCTGCGTTCGCCGGTGGGCAACGACGAGTTCGCCTGGGGGGACATTTCGTTTTTCTACATGTTCCAGGGCGGCACGAGCCAGTCCGGCCCGCACGCCTCCGGCGCGGCGGCGGTCTTCGTCCAGTGGTATCGCGAGTCGCACACTAACGCCACGCCTTCGCCTGCGCTGGTCAAGGCCGCGCTGATCAACTCCGCCGTGGACATGGACGACGAAACGGGCGGCACCAGCCCGGCCCCGAACCATGACGAGGGCTGGGGCCAAATCGACCTCACGGAAATCATCGGGAGCGACCGCGTGTTTGATTTCGTCGATCAGGCCGTCACGCTTGCGACCGGCCAGCAATTCGAGCGGCACGTCATCATTTCGGATTCGATTGAGCCGTTGAAGATCACGCTGGCCTACACGGACGTGCCGGGTTTTCCCGGCGCGCTCGCGGCGCTGGTCAACGATCTCGATCTGGAAGTGATCGCGCCGGACGGAACGACGTATCACGGCAACCAGTTTGAAGGCGGCGCATCCATTCCGAACGCGCCGGGCTACGATGCGATCAACAATGTCGAGGCCGTCCACATCACAGTGCCGCTGCCGGGGGAATACATCGTCCGCATCCACGCGCGCAACGTCCCGTCCGATGCGCGCACGGACACCGTCGGGGTCGATCAGGATTTCGCGCTCGTCGCGTCCGGGATCATGCCGCCGGCGGGGCAGGGGATCGTGTTTCTGGACCGCCCCGCCTACACCGCGCTGGGCGTGGTGAAGATCAAGCTCATCGACGCGAGTCTGGCCACTGGCGCGACGCCAAACGTGACGATCAAGAGCGCGACGGAGACGAACGGCTTCGCGCTCGTGCTGCATTCCGCGGGCTATCCCGGCAGTTTCACCGGCAGCGTGGCGACGGCGGCAGGCGCGGCGGCGAACGACGGCGTGCTCCAGATCGCGCATGGCAACTGGATTCGCGCCGAGTATTTCGATGTGTCCGCGAACGTGACGCGCACCGCCAGCGCCGTGGCCGATCTGCTGCCGCCGGTCATCACGAGCGTCGTCGAGGTCAACGAATACGGCGAGGCGGTCATCACCTGGCTCACCGATGAACCGGCCACCTCCGTCGTGCGCTACAACACGAACACGCCGTTGAGCCTGGTCATCTCGAACAACTTTCTGGTGACGAGTCATTCCGTGGTGGTGGCAAATTTCCAGCCGGGCAAGACCTACCATTACGCGGTGAGCGGCACGGACGCGGCGGGCAACACCTCCACGAACAACAACGGCGGCGTCTTCTTCAACTTCGTCGCGCCGACCAATGCCACGGTGCTGCTCGTCAACGCCTACACGTTCGACGACGCTAATTCAGACGCCGAGAAACTTCCGCTCAGTGTCTATACAAACGCCCTGCGCGCGGCGGGCATCAGCTTCGACGTGGTGAGTGTCACGAACCTCGGCATCGCGCGGTTGCGGCCGTATCCCGTCGTGATGTGGCGGATCAACGACGCCTACGACAGCAGTGATTCGCTCAGCGCCACGCAGCGGAATCTCATCACCCAGTACGTCACCAACGGCGGCTCGTTCTTCATGTCGTCGATGGAGATTCTCACGCGGCTCATCGACGGCGGCGGCGCGGGCTTCGTGACCAATGTCCTTCATGTCTCGCGCTTCACGCGCAACCCTCTTTTCAGTGGCTGCGACACCTGCGACGAGGACCACACCGTCCCGACCGCCGAGGGCATTCCGCAGGATCCGATCACCGACGGCCTGCTGGTCGATCTGGATTACTCGCACTATCCGGAGATTGAAATTCTCGGGCTGGGTCCCGATTTCGCCGACACCTTCGGCGTGAAGCACGACGCGACGGAAGCGTGGTGGGATTACAATTCCGGTCTGCCCGCTGGCATGCGCTACCCGCGCACGGGCCAGGAAAGCACCGGGCGGGTCGTCTTTTTCTCGTTCCCGCTGGACGCCATTCCGACGAACGGCCCGGACGGGAATCTGCGCGCGACGGTGCTGCGGCGCGTGATGCAGTTTCTCATTCCTGGACTCGACGGCATTGGCGGCATCGGCCTGGACCGGGACGGCTACACCCTGCCGGATGCGGTCACGATCGAAGTCGCCGACGCGGACCTCGCCGGCACGAATCAAATCACCGTCCAGGTTTACAGTGACAGCGTCACGAACCGCATTCCGGTCACGCTTTACGCGACGACGCATCCGGGCATGTTCCGGGGCATCGCCACGCTGATGAACACCAACGCGCCACCGGCCGCCGGACGGTTGCGCGCGAACAACGGCGACACCATTCATGCGCTCTACGTCGATGCGTCGGGCGGTGTCACCATTGCGGCGGTGGCGGAAGTGGATGCGACCGCGCCGACGATCTCCGGCCTGCTCGCGGTGCCGGATTACGAAAGCGTGACCGTGACCTGGACGACTTCGGAAGACACCGACGCGCTGGTGGAGTTCGGCGAATCACCCTTCCTCGGACGCACCGCCTATCTTGAGGACTTCGACACGGAGCACGAAATCGTGCTGACCGGACTGGTGCCGGACCAAGTGTATTACTACCGCGTCACCTCGCGCGATCCGTCGGGCAACACGGTGACGACGGATAATTTCGGAACCAATTATTCCGTGCGCACGCTGGCGCCGCTCACGCCGCCCTACACGAACCACTTCGATTCCGGTCCGGATGTCTGGACGGTCTTCAACAGCGAGGACACACAGGTGCAATGGACGCTCGGCGTGCCGAACAACGACCTCGCCACTGCCGGCCATTCGCCGCCGAACGCCTGGGGCAGCAGCCTGAACAACGATTACGCTGATCTGATCGACACGTTTCTCATCAGCCCGGCGATCCGGCTCACCGGTGGCAACTCCGCGCGGCTGCAGTTCTGGCACGCCTACGATTTCAGCGAGCAGACGGAGACGGACCTGATCACCGGCGGCGAGCTGCTCATCATCACCAACGCCAACTCCGCGCCGATCTCGCTCGCCGTCTATGAAGACCTCAACGGCGGCTGGGAGCTGGAGGACATCGACCTTTCGCCGCACCTCGGACGCGTGGTTTATTTCGTGTGGCATCATCAACTGCTGGCGTTCGAGGCCGCGTCGCGCCCCGGCTGGCTGATCGATGATGTGTCCGTGACGGTCAGCACCATCACGCCCGGCACGTTGCGCGTGACGAACAACCTTTCGCAGGCGGCGTTCACCATCGACAACGCCAGCGGCAGCGTGTCGATCGCGGGGCAAGGGACTTCCTTCGTGCTGACCAACGCCGTGCCGGGGACTTACACGGTGACCTGGGACCTGGTCACGAACTGGAACACGCCCGCGCCGCAGACTGCCTCGGTGGTCGCGCTCGGCACGATGGTGTTCACCGGCAGCTACACCCTCACCGACACGAACGGCAACGGCATGGCCGACTCGTGGGAGCGGACCTGGTTCGGCAGCGCGCCCGCCTCGCATCCGGCGACGACCGACACGGACCACGACGGCATGTCCGATTACGGGGAATTTCTCGCCGGCACGAACCCGACGAACAGCGCGTCGGTGCTCCGCTTCCTGAAACCGGTGGTGCAGAACACCGGCGCGGTGCGGCTCGACTGGCCGACGGTGCCGGGCCGCAGCTATCGCCTGACCGGCAGCACCAATCTGAATTCGTGGAGCACGGTTGCGGATTGGACTCGCGCCAACGGGAGCATCCTTTCGTTCACCACGAGCCTGACGAACACAACACGCTTCTACCGGCTGGAAGTGAAACCGTAAGCGCGGAAGTTGGGAGATGTCGGGTGGATTTCAAGAGGAAGTTATTTCACTCGGGGCAGGCTCGCCGCCGCCACCGCTTGGCCGTGCCGCTTGTCCTTCTCGTCCGGCACGTGAAACGCGATGCGTTTCGCCAGTTCCGCGAACTCGGCGCGCAGCACTTCCTTCGCACCCGCAATGATCACGTCGCCGCCCTGGCCGCTGGTCACGCGCCCAAGAATGAGCACATGGTCGAAATCGTAGAAGTCCGCGTAGTGTGCGATCGCGTAGCCGAGGAAGACGCCGATGGTCTGATAAATCTTCCGAGCTCGCTCGTCGTCCTGCGCCATGAGCGCCTGCACCAGCTTGAGCTTTTCCGGCAACGGCAATTTCGCATCCACCTCGATGCCCGCCGGCACGAGCAGCCGGCCGACGGCCTGCTGTGAGAAATACTGCGCGCCCACGCCGGCGTCGCCGCTCCACTCGTCCCGCGGCGCATCGGCGCGGAAATCCACCGGCGTGAAGGCGAGTTCGTTGAGCCAGGACGTGATGCCGCCGTCCCGCGTGACGTAGCCGGCCGCCAGGCTGGTGCCCATCGCCAGGCCGAGCACGGCGTTTTGTCCGAGCGCCATCGAACCGGCCAGCGCGGTCACTTCGCCGTCATTGACCACTTCGAGCGGCACGCCGCCCATCGCGCGCTGCACCTCGAAGAACAGATTTTTCACGCGCTGTTCAAACAGCTCGGGCGCGACCCCGCGAAAGAGCGAGGCGACTTTCACGCGGTTGTTCACGTAGCAGCCCGCCGCGCTGCCGCCGATGGCATCAACGCGCGGGAGGTGGGCAGCGGCCTTTTGCAGCGAGTCCATGATGCCGTCGAAGTGATACTGCGGGTCGGGATGAAAATACGGGTCCCACACCGTCTCCTCGCTGAAGACAACCCGGCCATCGATGACCGCCGCGACCTTGCGATCGCTGCCGCCGAGATCGAAGCCGATGCGGCAGCCGTCAAGATGGCGGCCCAGCGGCTGCGTGGCGGCACGCGGCGGCGGCAGTTCGCGCGTGCTGCTGACCACGATGGGCCGGTCGTAAATTTTCTCGCCGATGATGTGGGAATCGAACTTCCCCGTGGCCGTCTCCCGGAAATAGTTTTGCAACTGCGCCGCGAGCGGTGCGGAGCCATCGAGATAAATTCTCCAGCCGCCCCGGCTCCACAGGAGAAATTTCACCAGCCGTTCGATGTAGGTGAAATTACCTGCCGCCCCGGGCTGCCCTTCCGCGAAAATTTCCGTGGTGTGATGAAACACGGAACCATCGGCCTGCTCCAGCGCGAGCCGCAGCGGCTGCGGGGCTCCGGAAGCCCTGACGGCGGCGAGAAAGGCGCGATTGGCCAGCGCCGCCGGGCGGAACGCCGGGTCCAGCGGCGGCACGATTTGCGGCCGCACCAACGGCAGGCCGTGGTTCGTTTCCGGTTCTGATGCAGGGGGAAAATTCACGCGCCGTTTATGCCGAAAATCGCCGGCGGCGTAAATCTTTTCATCAATGTGCCCGCTGGCTTGGGCGAGGCACGAGCCCGTGGCCCGCTCGTAGCGCAGATTTTCAATCTGCCGTATCGCCGAATTGCATTCGGCAGGGCGTCGGCCACGCGGAGCGCCTGCGGATTAGAAATCCGCGATACAGCAGATTGAAAATCTGCGCTACGCCGCTTCGCGGTGAGAAAGGCAGGCTAAGCGAGGCGGCGGATCGATGCATCCGGCGCAAGCAGGCTCAGCAGTTCGCTCACGCTGCAGCTTTGTCCCGGCAGCACGAGGTCCGGCACGATCTCGCTTAACGGTTGCAGCACAAAACGGCGTTCGTGCGCGCGTGGATGCGGGAGCGTGAGCTGCATTGTGGCGCGGATCTCAGGGCCGAAGGCGATCAAATCCAGATCGAGCGGACGCGCCTCGTGCAAAACTTTTTTGGGCCGGCGACCAAACTCCTTCTCCAGCGCCTGCAATTTGCCGTGCAGCGATTCCGGTGTCTCACCCGCGCGTGGCGTGAGTGCGACCACGACGTTTACGAACATCGGCGAGCCGGGCGGGCAATCGACCGGCGTGGTTTGCCACAGAGAGGATTTTTTCAGCGGCAGGTCCGAGAACTCCTGCAATCGCGCCATCGCGTCGCGGAGGATTTGCGCGGAGTCGCCGAGATTGGAGCCGAGCGCGATGATGGCAGATTCTGAAAGCATTTTGTGGCTACGCATCTGATTTATTTCCCCCGCAGGCCGGGACAACCTAAAGGTTGAACTCCAACGAAGACGGCCTTGGTGCGGCGTTGGAGTTCACGCTTTAGCGTGTCCGATGGGCCGGGGAAAATCAGGTGCATGGCCCGAATTCATTTCAGTCCGAGCACATCCTGCATGTCGTAAATCCCCGGCTTCTGCTGCACCACCCACTGCGCGGCGCGGAGCGCGCCGTTGGCGAAGGTCTCGCGGCTGCTGGCCTTGTGGGTGAGTTCCACCCGCTCGCCGTTGGCGGCGAAAATGATGGTGTGATCGCCGACCACATCGCCGCCGCGAATCGCGTGGATGCCGATCTCGCCGCTGGTGCGCTCGCCCACGATGCCTTCGCGTCCGTGGCGCAGCGCGTCGGCGAGCTGGAACTGGCGGACGTCGGCAAGAATTTCGAGGAGTGTGGTGGCGGTGCCGCTCGGCGCGTCTTTCTTGAGGCGATGGTGCATCTCGACGACTTCCAGATCGAAGCCCGGCCCCAGAATTTCCGCCGCTTTGCGCGTGAGCCAGAAGAGCGTATTCACGCCGGTGGAATAGTTCGAAGCCCAGACCATCGGGATTTGCGATTTGCGATTTGCGATTTGCGATTTTTCCTCCGCCGAGTGGCCGGTGGTGCCAATGACGAGGGCCTTGCGGTGTTGCGCGCACAAGGCGGCGACGGCGGGCGTGACGTTGTGGAAGCTGAAATCAATCACCGCGTCGCACCCGACGATGATGGCCCCGAGATCGTCGCCTTGATCGACCTGGCCGGTGACTTGAAGATCGGGAAGGCGCGCGGCGCAGGCGAGCAGCGTCTGGCCCATGCGGCCTTTGGAACCGGTGATGATGATGCGAGTCATACGAAAAATGGATATCCAGTGCGCGAGCAGTCCTCTCAGACCGCATTCTTTTTTAAGTAGTGGCGGCACGCGCAACGGATGCGTGTTTCAAAAAGCAGCAGCGTCACGGTGGAATTTTCCGGGAGCGTCGGCTTGCCCCGCTGCTTAAACAGATCGCGAACAATGTTGTTAAATTGAGATCTGGCCTCATGTGCCTCACGCGACAACGGATCCAAGGCAAATTCAAAACGATCAAACAACTCGGCCAGCTTGGCTAAATCGGATCGGGTAACAATCCCTTCGGAAATTCCATCGTCAGACATGCCTTTTCCTCCAATGCGCCCCGCTGGCGTTCATCACATGCAAGTTTATAGTCCAAAACTAAATCGTATAATTGTGAAGTTCCGCACTCCGGATATTTGTTCATCAATCCCGAAAGCGCCTGCAAAGCAGATTCGCACAGTTGCCCCATCAGCTTCCAGATGTCCGCAACTTCGTCATGAGTGTCCGCCTTTTTGGCGGCAGTCGCCGCAATGGCGTAGGTTTGAACCACGGCGGCTTCGACGTTTTTTACCTGGCGGGAAAAGGCCAGAAGGGCCCCGGGGGAAAAAGCGTCAGGAAATGAATCTCCCACCCGTTGGAGTTCGGTGATGCGCGGTTGGCCAACGGTGACAATGTCTTCAAAACTCAGGGACGTTTTCATGGTTTTTAATTGTAGGCCAAGGCCAACAACAGCGCAAGACTGTTGCTCGGCGCAATCATTTCAAAACCCCGCACGCCTTCAACGTCGCCCGAAGCGTCTCGCGATTTTTCCCGCTCATCGCGACGAGGGGCAGGCGGTATTCTTCCGCCACCATTCCCATCATGGCCAGCGCGGCCTTGACCGGGACCGGGTTGGTCTCGATGAACAGGTCTTTGAAGAGCGGATAATATTTCGCGTGAATTCTCTGCGCCAGGCCGACTTTGCCCTTGGCGAAGGCGTCCACCAGATGCGCCACTTCGCGCGGAATCACATTCGAAGCCACGCTGATCACGCCGTCTGCGCCGACCGCCATGAACGGCAGCGTGAGCGAATCATCACCGCTGAGAATCGTGAACTTCGGCCCCAGCACCTGGCGGAGCTGGCTGACGCGGTCGGCGTTGCCGCCGGCTTCCTTGATGCCGACGATGTTCACGCTGTCGTGCGCGAGACGGTTCACCGTGTCCACGGCGATCTCGATGCCGCACCGGCCCGGAATGCTGTAGAGCACGACGGGCATTTTCGTGGCGCGGGCGATGGCGTGGAAATGCTGGAACAAACCTTCCTGCGACGGCTTGTTGTAGTAGGGCGCGACTTGCAGCGTGCCGTCGGCCCCGGCCTCCTCGGCGGCCTTGGTGAGATAAATGGCCTCGCTGGTGGAATTGCCACCGGTGCCGGCGAGCACCTTGATCTTGCCGTGGGCGAATTCGACGGCCAGTTCGATGACGCGGATGTGCTCCTCGTAATCGAGCGTGGGCGATTCGCCGGTGGTGCCGACGGGGACGATGCCGTCCACGCCACCCTTGATCTGGGCTTTGACAAGGCGTTCAAGCGCGCTCTCGTCGAGCGTACCGTTTTTGAACGGCGTGACGATGGCGGTGTAGGTGCCGGTAAACAGGTGTTGTTCGTTCACAGTATGGGGTGATTTTGGGTAAATAGGGCGGTTTTACAACTCAATCTTCCCGTCGAAACAAAAATCCGCCGGGCCGTTCAGCCGCACATCGGTGAACGCGCTCTCCTTTTCCGTGAAACTCACTTCCAGCGTGTCGCCGCCCTGCACCTGCACTTTCACGGGCGAGGAAAATCCATGGACACGCGACGAGATGAGCGCGGAGGCCGTGACGCCGGTGCCGCAGGCGAGGGTCTCGCCTTCGACGCCGCGTTCGTAGGTGCGGACGCGAATGTGATTCGTGCCGAGCACCTGCACGAAGTTCACGTTCGTACCCTTCGGCGCGAAGTGCGGATGAAAACGAATCTCGCGTCCGAGCGGCGCGACCATCGCCTGGTCGGCGTCCGGCACGAAGAGCACGGCGTGCGGCACGCCGGTGTTGAGCGAGTGAATCGTGGCGGGGCCGTTCGCCAGCGGCACGGTCTGGCCGAGGCGCAGATGCTTCGGGGCCGTGAGGCCGACGGTCACACGCTCGCCGGTGAAATGCGCGGTGATGACGCCCGCGACCGTCTCGAAAGTGATGTCGCGATCCGCGCCGGTCTGGCGCTGAATGTAGCGGGCGAAACAGCGCGCCCCGTTGCCGCACATTTCGGCGCGGCTGCCGTCGTTGTTGTAGAACTCCCACGCCCAGTCGGCCTTTCCGCTGGCGCACGGCACGAGCAGCATCACGCCATCCGCGCCCACGCCGCGCTGGCGGTCGCAAAGACGGACGACCTGCGCGGTGGTCAGGGAAATTTTTTGCGCACGATTGTCGATGAGCACAAAGTCATTCCCGGCTCCGTTCATTTTCACAAAGTCCAAATTCATGCGGAAGGAAGTTACGATGAACGTGGAAAGTTGAAAGTTGAAAATGGGCGCGGATGGAAGGCGCGACAGGGCTGGCGGGTTCAGAGTTTGTAAAGATCGTGCGTGCCGATGTCCACCGTGCGAACCATTTTCCCGTCGAGATAGAAGACCACACGCAGATCGGCTTCGAGGTCCGCCGCATAGACCGTGCGCCCCAAGGCGGCCGAGAAGTGATGGATTTTGTGAGTACGCAGCCGTGGATCGAATGGATCATTTTTTAAAATCTTCTAGGCTACGCGGGCGGATTCCTTCTGGCCCGGACTCAGATCGTAGAAATGCTTCCAGAAAGTTTCTGGGGCACGGAATTTCATTTGCGACCAGGAGGCCGGTCATGCAGCGCCATTTCCATGTCCACCGTCCGGTCGTCCTCATGGTCTTCCACGCCCTGCCAGAAAGCTTCGGGAACGCCCGGGTGTTACAGACGGCGCAAGAACCGCTCCAGGGATTTGCGCTCCGCCGTGGTCGATTCGCGGATGGTTGCCTCGACGACATAGGCGCGTTCCCGGACGGGAAGCACTTTCATTTCTTCGATGAGCCGGGCCGCTGTCATGTTCTTAGTAAATCGCAATTTCTCGCATGAGTCAACGGGCGCGAGCGCATGGCAATGTCACTGCCGGCGCGGACGGCTCGCTTGAGGGGGCGGTTTGCGAATGTCTTCCTGAGTCGTGATGTCGTTCATGTGATTTCCAACTTTGCGTCGCCAATTTAAGAGCTTTACAGCCCTTTGCCAGTCCGCAAATCATGCCCTTCTTTGTGACTCAAACGCAACGCGACAGACCGGCCGATTCCTCGACTGAACCAATTTCCGGCCGCCCAGTTTCCGCCGCCGAGGCCGTCATCAAGCGGTCGCAAGATTTTCTGCTCGGCGAACAAAAGCTCGAGGGCTATTGGGTCGGCGAACTGATCGTTGATTCCACGCTGGTCTCGGACATGGTCGCCTACCATCACTGGAACGGGAAGGTGGACCGGGCCTGGGAGCGCAAGGCGGTGAATCATCTGTTCTCGATGCAACTGCCGGACGGTGGCTGGAACATCTACTACGGCGGTCCCGCCGAGGTGAACGCCACCATCAAGGCCTACCTCGCGCTCAAACTGGCCGGGAACTCCGTCACCGATCCCCGGATGCTGCGCGCCCGCGAGATCGCCAACAACCTGGGCGGCGTGCCGCGCATGAACACGTTCTCCAAGCTCTATCTTGCGCTCATCGGCCTGTTCCCGTGGGAGTACGTCCCGACCATCCCCAGCGAGGTCATCCTCATCGGCAAATGGTTTCATGTGAACTTCCACGACATGAGCAACTGGTCGCGCTCCATGCTCGTGCCGCTTTCCATCATCAACCATTTCCAACCGACCCGCCCCCTGAAGAGCGGCGTCACCCTCGACGAGCTTTATCCCCACGGTCGCCACGCGCGCGATCTCGTGCCAGTCGCCGATCCCCAGCCCTTCACCCTGCGGAATTTTTTCCTCTGGCTGGACAGCCTCCACAAATTTGTCGAACGCAACAAACTCCGTCCCTTCCGGAAATTCGCGCTCAAGAAGGCCGAGCAATGGATGCTCGAACGCTTCGAAGGCTCGCACGGTCTGTGCGCCATTTTTCCCGCCATGCTCAACGCGCTCATCGCGCTCAAGGCCCTCGGCTATGCGGACAATCACCCGCAGGTGGTGCGGGCCGAAATGGAGCTGAAGAAGCTCGAACACGAAACCGCCGACACCGTCCGCATCGAGCCGTGCTTTTCACCCGTCTGGGACACGGCCATCGTCGCCATCTGCCTGCACGAGTCCGGCGTCCCCGCCGAACATCCCGCGCTTCAGAAGTGCGCCGACTGGCTGATGGAAAAGGAAATTCGTTTTCCCGGCGACTGGATCTACAAGAACCCGGCCAACGTCGAGCCGAGCGGCTGGGTCTTCGAGTATGAGAACAAATGGAACCCGGACGTGGACGACACCGCGATGGTGCTGCTGGCCCTCCGAAAAATTCCGACGGCCAACCCCGCGAAACGCGACGAATGTTTCCAGCGCGGGTTGAAGTGGATGCTCACTTTCCAGTGCAAGGACGGCGGCTGGGCGGCCTTCGACAAGGACTGCACCAAGGGCATTCTCGAAAAAGTTCCCTTCGCCGACCACAACGCGATGCTCGATCCCGAGTGTGCCGACATCACCGCGCGCATCCTCGAACTGCTCGGCTATGAACATTACGACCGGAAAAACCCGCAGATTCAGAAGGCGCTCGAATATCTGCGCGGGGAACAGGAAGACGACGGCTCCTGGTACGGCCGCTGGGGTGTGAATTACATCTACGGAACATGGCAGGTGCTGCGTGGCCTGCGCGCGCTCAACCTCGACATGAGCCAGTCGTGGCTGCTCAAGGG